>CAZVXI010000152.1:0-7810 GCA_964631295.1 uncultured Isosphaeraceae bacterium | reverse complement strand
GCGCGTGCCGTCCGGTTGGTGGGCTCAGGCGTGTGCAGATGGCAGAAGGTGGTCGACGACAGTTGTTCGGTTCGGTTTGGTTCAGGCAACTTGTTTGCCTGGCTGATCGCGCAGCGGGGCGAGTTCGATACGGTTTCGTCCGTTGTGTTTGGCTTTGTAGAGCGCCCGGTCGGCGGAAATGACCAGGTGCATGGGCGTGGCGGACTCGGCCCGGGCTGAATCGCTGATGCCGAAGGATGCGGTGACGACAACATCGTCATGATCACGCCACTTGATTTCGGTCAGGCGTTGGCGGATTCGATCGACGAGCGTGTAGGCTTCTTCCGCGGTGGACTGCGGCAGGATGATCGCGAACTCTTCTCCGCCGTATCGGCAGCAGATGTCGTTATCTCGGCAGAGGCTGAGCAAATGTGCGAACTCTTCAAGGACGAGGTCGCCGAACGGGTGGCCGTAGGAATCGTTGATATGTTTGAAGTGATCGAGGTCGCACATCACCAGGGCGATTCCGTGGCCATGGCGTGCTGCGGCGCTGGTTTCCTGGGCGAGTCGACGATCGAAGTATTCGCGATTGCACAATCCGGTGAGGCCATCGAGTTGTGCCCGTTGGGCGAGCATGCGGATCATGTTGCTCATTCGCACGGCCGATCGGACACGGGCGCGGAGTTCAGCACTGTTGAACGGCTTCATGACGAAGTCGATGGCGCCCATTTCGAACGCACGGACCTTCTGGGTTGGATCGGGATCGCCTGAGATGAAGATGACGGGGATTGCGTGGGTGCGTTCATCGGCTTGGAGTTCGAGCAGGACATCGAAGCCGGACGAACCGGGCAAGTCGATATCGAGCAGAATGACCTCTGGTAAGATCTGGCGGGCCATGGAGATGCCCTCTTCGCCGGTGATGGCGGAGTGCACTTCGAGCCGTTCATTGCTGAGGCGTGTTTTCAGCAAGCGATGAATCAGAGATGAATCATCGATGGCGAGAAGGCGGGCGGGTGCGGTGACCGCGGCGCCGGTGTCATTGTCCTGCGGTGTCGTGTTCACCAGTTGGCGACTCCGATTGCAACCCCGACTTTGCTGCCTGTTGGCATTGCAGAATCAACGCTTCCACCTGTTCGACCAGATCGGCGATGCCGCACTCGGCAGCGAGGACCGCCTGCTCGACCTGCCTGGCACTGGCAGAGACAGCCTGGAACCCGGCCGCATCGGACTGCGAGCGGATTCGGCTGGCGAGCCGTTGCAGACGAGATTGATCGCCCGCGTGGCATGCATCGCGGAGCCCGTCCAGGAAGGCCGGCAACTGCTCATCCGACGTCGGGGTCAGACCATCGCAGAACCATGCATGCTCGTCGTCGTGGGCGCGCATGGCATTGAACTGGCGATGGTTGGAGACTCCGGCCATGATCGATGTATCGGCCCGTGCGAGAGGCTGCTCAAGGGCGGATCGCGCGCAAAGCCGTGCGATTTGCGACCGATCGAGAGTTTTCGGACCTTGTGTGCGGGACTGGAATCCGATGCGTTGACTGTTTCCCACGAGGGCCTAGGATGCGAATCGAAACAGCACCCGACTGCGCGAAAGCGCGTCGGAGGAGGCCTTTGACATGCTCCCGAAGCCGCCGCCCCGCATGGGGCAGTTAGGATTTTTGTATGTTCCGCCCTATCGCGTGCAGGGTGTGAGCGTGGCCGGCGAGCAGACCGTCGTCCAAGTGCCGGAACTCGATATCGCGTTCGACATCGGCCTGTGCCCGAAACCCGCGTTGACCGCCAGATATGTCGCGCTCAGCCATGGGCATATGGATCACGTCGCCGGCCTGCCGTATTACTTCAGCCAGCGAATGTTCCAGAAGATGGGCGAAGGCAACTGCGTTTGCCATGAGTCAATCGCTCCTGCGCTGCGGCGCATGATGGCGGGCTGGGTTGATGTGGAGCAGCAGCGAACGCGGCACAACATTATCCCAATCAAGCCGGACGGCGAGATTGAGATCAAGAACAACATCATGCTCCGCGCGATCGAAGTCAGCCACACGGTGCCCGCGCTCGGGTATTCGGTGATTGAACGGCGATCGAAGTTGCGCGAAGAGTTTCATGGGCTGCCACAGTCGCGGTTGCGTGAACTGAGGCAGGAAGGCGAAGAAATCACCAAAACACTGGAGATTCCGCTCGTCGCCTACACAGGCGATACCGAGTTTGGCCCCTATCTGTTCCGCGACGAGTTTGCACAGGCGAAAATCGTCATCGCCGAATGCACGTTCTGCGATGAGGATCACGAGGGACGGGCTCGTATCGGCAAACACCTGCACGTGAAGGACTTCGAGCCACTCTTGCAGACATGGACAGCAGAAACAGTTGTGCTGGTGCATCTTTCTCGTCGCTCGCATCTGGGCCAGGTTCGCCAGCAACTGCTTGAGCATCTCGGGCGCGAACAGGCGTCGCGCATCGTCCTGCTGATGGATCATTTGAACAATCGTGCGCGATATCAGCAGCAAGTTGACGAAGCGCAAGCGTGCGCTGTGCCATGACTTGCGCCGCATACACGCTCGCGCTCAAATCGGCAAACACGTGCAAATGGGTAAACGGCGGTTGACGCATTGACCGGACGCTCTTACATTGATCGCCTGCAGGCATGAGTCAGCTTGCATGAGAACCTATGACCACTCACGCGTAACACGGCACCGGTCCGCCGCTGAGCTATCCGGAAGCCATCTGTGCGCGATCATACTTGCTTCGGATCCACGACTGATCCGTGCGTGAAGGCTGCGAGGGATGAATCGACCCGATCCACAGGTATGGGAGGCAATGCTCCGTTATCTTCGCGAGCACTACGCCGCCATTTGCAGACACTGGTTCGACGACATCGAGCCACTGAACCTTGATCACGGCACGCTCACGCTGCTCGTGCGGGAACAGGTGCAACTCAAGTATCTTCAGCGCTGCTGCGTCTCGCAGTTCAACGAGGCAGCCGGCGCAGCAACAGATCGTCTCGTCACCGTCCGATTCATCGGCGAAGCAGAAGCGACCGACGTGGAAGTCGACACGCAAGGCGCGCGCAAGAGCGCGCGGCACCCCGCATCGTCCGTCACGCCGCCCTCGCTCGACGAAATGATCCTCAGCCCGGACTACAGCTTTGACAACTTCGTCATCGGCCCGGGCAACGAACTCGCATGCGCAGCAGCACGCGCCATCGCAAACAAGCCAGGCAAGGCCTACAACCCGTTCTACATCCACGGGGGGATCGGCCTCGGCAAAACGCACCTGCTCCAGGCAATCTGCCAGGAAGCGATGCGCGTCCGAAGAGACATCACCCTCTACTACACCTCCTGCAACGGATTCATGACACAGTTCCACGAATCCGTCGAAGCAGGCGAGATGGCAAGGTTCCGACACCGATTCCGAAACGTCGATATCCTCGTTATTGACGACATACACGACCTGGCAAAACGCGATCGCACACAGGAAGAGTTCTTTCACACCTTCAACGCTCTCTACCAGCAGGGCAAGCAGATCATCCTCAGTGCTGATGCAAGCCCCGGCGAGAACTCAAACTTCGAGGAACGCCTCACAAGCAGGTTCAACAGCGGCCTCGTCGCACGCGTCGAAAGACCCTGCTACGAAACACGCGTCGCTATCGTCCGCAAGAAGGCTCAACTGCGCAACATCGATCTCCCCGAAGACATCGCCGCCTACATCGCCGCCAAAATCGATACCAACATTCGCGAACTTGAAGGTGCAATCACCAAAGTTCGAGGCGTCTCGGAGGTCATGAACGAGCCGATCACCCTCGAACTCGCCAAACGCGCCATCGGCGACCATGTCACCGGCAACAACGGCGCACACCCGAGCATCCAGGCCATCCTCGATGCAATCACCCGCTACTACGACATCAGACTCACAGACCTGCTCTCCAAACGACGGCACAAGTCCATCGCACAGCCACGTCAGGTCGGCATGTACCTCGCTCGCAAGCACACGCGATACTCACTTGAAGAGATCGGCGGGTACTTCGGCGGGCGCGACCACACAACCGTCATGCATGCCATCCGAGCCATCGAGGGCAAACGAGGCGAAGATGTTGCTCTCGACCACGATGTCGCAAGACTCGAAGAACAACTCATCACAACGACATCCCACACCGAATCAGCCCAAACACCCGTGGCTGTCTGACATTCTCAACCGCAACAAAAACTCTCTCGCCCTCAGCCGCTGGCTGGGGGTTTTTTGAATTCTCACCACCAACCCGGCGTGATTCCTGCGCCCGGCACCAGCCGACCAACCCAGCCGGCAGGTTTTGCGCGATTATCCACGGCCTGTCCACATCGCGTCAGCTGCCGATCGCGCCTGTCTCCAACGCTGTGCATAAAGCGCCATCCGGCGTCACGCTCATGCGTCCAAGTTGGCATCCCAGGGCTCATCGCCGCGCTCCAACGGCCTGCGCAGCGGCCCAGAACACGGAAACACACTCTTCACACACTGGAGATGCCGGACGCTGATCGGCGCCTTGTGCACACCTCCGTATCACGCGCAAATAACTGTCGCGCATGCTCTTACATTCAGACTTCCGCCGATGTGAGCAAAGCGCCAGTGCGTTTACGATGGATGAAGAAGAGTTCTCTCTCACTATCCTTCAATGAGCGACCTTCACGTTTCACGTGGCAACCAACGGGCTCTGCCGCGATCAGACACCCGGCGACTGGCAGTGCGGACAGAACACCGTCGTTCGTTGTGCGAGAGCTGCATGTTCGAGTGGTTGTCCACACGTGAGACACGCGTGTCCTGAGCGTCCGTAGACACGATGCCACGAGGCGTATTGCCCCGGATCGCCCGCCGAGTCGACATAGTCTCGAAGCGATGAGCCGCCCTGCTCGACCGCCTCACGCAGAATGCCTCGCAGAGCACTGTGCAATCGCGCAACCGCCGCCCCGTCCAGATCATGTGCCGGCCGTGCCGGGTGAATGCCCGCACGATGCAATGATTCATCCGCGTAGATGTTCCCGATACCCGCGATGAGCTTCTGGTTCAGCAGCGCCGCTTTGATCGGCGACGCAGAGCGCGCGAGCGCCGCAGCGAGCTGCTCGCGCGAGAGCGTCAATCCATCGGGACCGATGCGATCCCACCGCTCAGCACGCAGATGCTCGATCGACTCTGCCAGCCAGATCCCCCCGAACCGCCGCGGATCACGAAACACCAGCCGGCCGGCCGATGCACCGTTGCCTTCCAGCGACCAGACCACATGCACGTGCGAGGCGGGCTCGAGGCGCTCACCGGGAGCCAGCCATCGCATCTGGCCGGACATCCCCAGGTGCACGCATGCCACGCGACCCGACCGGCCGATGATCGCCAGTTGTTTGCCATGCCGATCGAGCCGGTCCACCACATCGCCGCGCAGCAGACCGGCAGCCAACGACCGTGTGAGTCGCTCGGCAGGTGAGAACTGCCGCCCGAGTCCCGGCTCCGGCCGCACGACATCCAGCCGATGCACGCGCACGCGCGACACACGCTGCCCGATCAGCGGCCGCGCCAGCGTGCGTCTGAGATGTTCAACCTCCGGCAGCTCGGGCATCGCCGAGTCTAGCCGCGATCTCGCTCAGCCATCCTCAGCCCACGGATCAATCACACGCACACCGGTCGGACGAAAGTGATCGCGATTCCGCGTCATGACGGCCATGTCATGCTGCAATGCGGTCGCTGCAATCAACCCGTCGGCGGCCGGGATCGTGTACCCGGCACGCCGGGCACGGGCATCAATCTCACCGCAGATGCGCGATGTGCCTGCATCGATTGTCAGAATCTGTCGCCCGTGATGGTCTTCAATCGAGCGAATCCACGCGTCGAGTTCATCGCGTCGCCCGCCCGCATCGAGCAGCGCAATCCCACGCACGATCTCGCCGATCGTGGTGACGCTCAGAAACAAGTCCGCATCATCGACCGCTTCAATGCGGGCGCGGACACGCGGATTGCCTGCGGCGCGCTGCGCTTCGGAAAGTACGCACGTGTCCAGCAGGACTTTCACAGCTCAACATCCCGCGCCGGCGACTGATCGCGTTCGAGGTCGAGGCCGGCGAGATCA
Organism: uncultured Isosphaeraceae bacterium; assembly: GCA_964631295.1. Classification (GTDB taxonomy): domain Bacteria; phylum Planctomycetota; class Phycisphaerae; order Phycisphaerales; family SM1A02; genus CAZVXI01. The sequence goes on along the minus strand of CAZVXI010000152.1, from coordinate 1,749 downwards.
GGCCCGTGCAACAGGCGATCCTTGAGCGTTGGCTGCTGTGCGGTGAGTTGTCGGTAGTGCCGCTCTGTCAGCACGATGAACGCATCATTCCGCCGGCGGATCAACTGCGGCCCGTCGGAGATCACTCGGCGGATCAGCTCGCTGAGCCGGTTTTTCGCTTCTGCCAGTTTCCATTCCACGGTTGGCTCCAATCGCTCAGAAACATCTAGATCATCTAGATTATTTCATCCATTCTGACGCAGTCAAGTGGGTGTTGGCGGTCTATGAGTGCGCGGATGGGTCTTTCCGGCGTCGCGTCGCGTGCCCGAGTCACCGCGCCGTTCGCGGAAATGCAGCAGTCATGGCGTGCCGTTCCGAGATCTGACGATCGATCACGATCACGTCGGTCGGGACCCGCAACTGCGCTTCGCTCCGTGACGGCTTGGAGCATCTTCATTCCACAAAGCGTTCCACCTGAAGCCGCTGGACAAAGTCTTGCGGACCCGCGCCACGACGCGACGACCCAGCACACTGCACTGATTTGCCAGTGCGCCGGCATGATGCGCTCGGTCAATCACACAAGCATCGCGGCGCGCGGGTTGGCGTGCGACCACTGAGCGATCAGGTTTTCCAGCACGAGTTTGTAGTTGACGTTGGAGTGGACCTGGCGTTCCGCTTCGCGCATGTGTCTGATCGCAGCGAGCCAGAGTGATGGATCATCGCCACGCTCAGCGCACTGCTGCAACTGACGGCGCGCATGTGCAGAGAGCAGCGAGAGCGCGTGGCTGAAGCCATCCTTGTTGGCGGCATCCTTGCTGCGATTCTGATCGCTGGACACCCACTGCCTGGCGTACTGCTCGATCAGGTCGACGAGCGTCGACGCCATTGCATGCGGGAAGTGCCCGGCTTCGAGGCTGCGGAGCATCGGAGCAAGTGTCGCCTGCCACGAGGCAAATCCGTACTCCGCCGCAAGCGTTGCGATGCCGGGCGCACCATCGGCAAAGTCTGTGATCCACTGCGCGTCATCTTTGCTGACCTCCAGTCGGGCCTGCGACAGCCATTGTCGCATGGAGTCCTCATCAAGCCGGCCGAAGCGAACAAGCTGGCACCGGCTGTGCACGGTCGGCAGCAGACGGTCCGGCCGACTCGTGACAAGCACAATGTACGTGTTTTGTGGCGGTTCCTCCAGTGTTTTCAGCAGCGCATTCTGCGAAACCCCGTCGAGCATCTCCGCTTCATCAATGATGAACACCTTGCCATGCTTCATCACCGGCGTATGCGAGACGATCGGATCGTGGTACTTGTTGGTCGCGCCCACCGGCCCGCCGATCATGTACTGCCGCAGCACACCGATCGGAATGTTCGAGAGTTTGCTCCGCCGGGCACGGTCATCAGCAGAGTAGCGGGCAAGTTCCTTGCGGATGATGTGCAGGTCCGGGTGGGCCTGGTCATCGATCATCTGCGAGACCCTGCCGTCCGGGTCGGCTTCGATGCGGCCGTCAAGCGTGGTGGCGGTGTTCGGGTCGAGCAGGATGCGCGCGAACTCGATGGCGGCCGTGAACTTCCCCACGCCGCGCGGCCCGGCGAAGATCCACGCATGATGGATGCGCTCACTCGCGAGCGCCTTTTGCAGGCGGTCAATCGCTCGATCCTGGCCGATGATGCGGTGCATGCGGGCATCGTACACGCGATCGACCCCTCGCGCCGCTTGCAGCATCGCTCACGATGCACAACCATAGCTTGATCATGGGGAGGCCATCCGACGAACCA
>CAZVXI010000151.1:0-7827 GCA_964631295.1 uncultured Isosphaeraceae bacterium | reverse complement strand
CGTCTGGATACCTCAGTTACGGCGCCCGGTGTGGCGCGGGACGCGGGGTGCATTGTTCTTCGCCGGCTGGCATTGTCAAACACGAACGCCATGCCAATGATCCCCGCTGGCGATGAAGCGACGCGAACTGGCAAATCTCGGCATCCCGCCCGGCGAACCGATTGCACATGCGGGTCGCTACGTGGGAGCTGCGCTCGCAGATGGAGCAAAACGCGATGCGATCCGCGCGATGCTCAAGTCCGTCGTCGCATCACCGGATGACTACATGGAACATGAGCAGCTTGGCGATTTGGCTGCTGCGCTGACAAAGCGCAAACAGCTGCGTCCGCCCTTCATCGAACGTGAACACCCCGCGCCTTGGAAGCAATGGGGCTCGGACATTGACGACAAGTCCATCGAGCAACTTGGCAATGCCTGCCGACTGCCGATCGCCGTACGCGCAGCGCTCATGCCCGATGCCCACCTCGGCTACGGCCTGCCCATCGGGGGCGTGCTGGCGACCGACAACGCGGTCATCCCCTACGCGGTCGGCGTCGACATCGCTTGCCGAATGAAGCTGACCGTGCTCGACCTGCCCGCCAACGCTGTTGCAGCGCAGTCCGATCGGCTTGTCAATGCGATCGAGCAGGAAACGCATTTTGGCATCGGCGCAAAGTTCACGCAGCCGCGCGAGCACGAAGTGATGGACACCGACTGGTCGATCACCACAACGACCCACCAACTGCGCGACAAGGCGTGGACGCAACTCGGCACGAGCGGATCGGGAAATCACTTTGTCGAGTTCGGGCAGTTGACGCTCGAATCGTCGGCCCTCGGCCTCGAAGCCGGCACATATCTCGCGCTGCTCTCACACAGTGGAAGCCGCGGCGCGGGGGCAACTGTCGCTGCGCACTACTCGAAGCTCGCCATGCAACTGCACCCGGAACTGCCAAAGGAACTCAAGCACCTCGCGTGGCTCGACCTCGACAGCGAAGCAGGGCAGGAATACTGGGCGGCGATGAATCTCATGGGCGACTACGCCGCAGCGAATCATGCGGTGATACACCGGTCGATCGCCAAGCACCTTGGCGCAAAGGTGCTCGCAGACGTGGAGAATCACCACAACTTCGCGTGGAAGGAGACGCACGACACGCCAGGCGGCCCACGCGAGGTGATTGTGCATCGCAAAGGTGCAACGCCCGCCGGCGAGGGTGTGCTCGGCATCATCCCCGGCTCGATGGCGACGCCCGGCTATGTCGTGCGCGGCAAGGGCGATACTGCCTCGCTCGAATCAGCCAGCCACGGTGCCGGCCGCGTGATGAGCCGCACGCAGGCGCGCAGTTCCTTCACATGGTCGGCCGCGAAGAAGTTCCTTGCCGAGCGTGATGTGCGGCTGATCTCCGCAGGGATCGATGAAGTGCCGATGGTGTACAAAGATATCAACGATGTCATGATTGCACAGCGCGACCTTGTCGATGTCGTCGCACGATTCGATCCGCGCATCGTCAAGATGGCGCCGGAAGGCGAACGCCCCGAGGATTGATGAAGAAGCTGAGCACGGATGGACCCATGCTACTGCTCTGATTCATCCAGCGCGTTGATCGGAAACAGTTCGCTCGGCTCGCGCGCTTCACGCATGATGCGTTCAAACTTCGCGACGAGTTCCGGGTGCTCTGCCGCGATGTCATTGCGTTCATTCGGGTCTGCTTCAAGATCAAACAACATGATCGTCATGTTCCCATTGCGCAGGTTCGTGCGTATCGCTTTGTATCGCCCCACAATCACCGCCTGCTGCTGATTGCCTTCCGGATGTTCCCAGTACAGGTATTCATGTTGGCGTTGTGTTGCTGCATTGCCGAGCAGTGTTGGTGCGAAGCTGATGCCGTCGATTCCATCTGGCGATTCACCGCCTGCAAGTTCAACCAGCGTCGGCAGCAGGTCCTGAGAACTGCACAGATGATCAGACGCTGAGTCCGCCTGAATCCGCCCGGGCCACCATGCGATCATCGGCACCTTGATACCGCCTTCGAACAGGTTTCCCTTGTGCCCGCGCAGCTCGCCAAGCGAGTTGAAGAACGCGCGATCGACGCCGCCAACGTACGTCGTGCCGTTGTCAGAGGTGAACAGAATGATCGTGTTTTCCAGCAGTCCCTGCTGGTCGAGCGAGTTCACAATCTCGCCGACGATGTAGTCGAGATAACTGATCATCGCCGCATACGTCGCGTTCGGGCGCGCCGCAGGGAGGTAACCATTGTTGCCGAGATAGTGTTGCTTGTCCCACTCGCGCGGATACTGGTCAATCCACTCCTGCGGCGCCTGCAGCGCAAGATGTGGAATCACACTCGGATAGAACAGGAAGAACGGCGTGTCGGCAGACTGTTGTCCAATCCATCGCTTCGTCTCGTCGAGGATTTCAGTTGGTGCGTAGTCCTCGCCGGCAAATTGTTCGTATGCCGACTCGTCCTGCAGCGGCTCGGCGATGCGCTGGTGCGCGCGGAAGTGGTCGTTGCCATGCAGCACATCAATATCGTGATTCCGCCAGAGGTGCGTCGGGTAGTAGTTGTGCGCCACGCGCTGGCAGAGGTAGCCGTAGAAGTGATCGAACCCCTGGTTGCACGGGTGGCCCTCGGAGCCCGGTCCGCCGAGCCCCCACTTTCCGAACGCGCCGGTGTTGTAGCCGCGCTGTTTGAGCAGTTCGGGCAGTGTGATCAGCTCATCGGGAATCGGCCACTGGCCCTCAGGTTCTTCCGGCCCCCAGCCACCCACCTCCTTGTTGCCGCGGATGTCCGCATGCCCGGTGTGCATGGCGGTCATCAGCACGCAGCGAGACGGCGCGCACACCGGCGCACCCGAGCGCGCTTGCGTGAAGCGCATGCCCTCGCGCGCCAGCCGATCGAGGCCTGGCGTGCGGATCTTCTCCTGCCCGTAACAACCCAGTTCGTGAAAGCCGAGGTCATCCGCGACGATCAGCACGATGTTGGGCGGATGCTCGCCATCGAGTGGCCGGTGCGAAGCCGGGGCAGTGCGAAAGGCTCCAATCGCGGCCAGCATCACGCACACAAGCAACGCGAGCCAGCGACAAGACGCATCCTTAGTCTTCATGGCCGGACGATAGCACGCCAGACGGTGGAGATGGGCAGAAAACCCACTCAGGAGCGGATGAGCTGTGTCACCGCCTGGTGGCCTCAGAATCGCATTTTTCGGCGTTCCGTGGTTGTCCACCAGCTATCCACCAAAATGACAGGTCCGAGAAAAAATATTTACGCAGCGCTTGCACGCGGCGCGCATTTCGGTACCATTCACCTATCAACTTTGTCCCCCGGAAGCACTCGGTTGCGGCTTCGCGCTGCAGCCGGGTGTTATTTTTGGCCCGCTCGATTTGCATCCGGGCGCAGAGCGAGCCGCGGACATGATCGGATATTGGCAAACCTGGATGGTTGGAGAAGCAGGCGTGCCCGCGTCTCGCGCGATCGCGTTCGTTACGGCTCGCAGACAACGCGGAACCCCATGAACTCCGCATCCGACAGCCACCACACGCTCTTAGGGATCTGCGGGTCAGTCATCTGCCAGTCGCGGTTGAACTCGTGCCGGGCATCGCAACCCACTTCATCAAGCGAGTCGATGAACGACCCTCCCGCTGCGACGTAGTCATCCTCGCCGCGCTTGACCCATTCTCGCACATTGCCCCACAGATCATGCAAGCCGTTGGCACCTGCCTTCTTCGAGCCAACCGGGTGTGGCGTGAGGTCTGCATTCTCATCCGTCCACGCGTAGTCGTCGGCATTCTCGCGCGCGATACCCGCCTGCTCGCAGGCAAGCTGCCACTCTGCTTCCGTTGGCAGGCGATAGGTCTTGCCCGTCATCGCGCTCAGCCAGTTGCAGAACTCGACCGCCCCGCGCTGCGCAACAGAAATCGTCGCGTAGCCCTCGTGCCCATAGCCACGATCGGGCGGCACGTACGGTCGGCTCGGGCGCGTGTATGCGTCCGCATCGCCCGGCGCTTCACCGGCTTCTTCATCCTTGGCGAAGACAAAAACGTCGTAGATCTCCCACGGCAGTTCGGTCTTTGCCATCCAGTAGGGCTTGACCTCAACTGTCCTGGCACCCTCAGCAGTGTGCAGCGTTACAGTTCCGCCGGGCATGGCGATCATGTCGATCTGCGTCGTCGCGGTGGCCACACTCTGCTTGAACGATTCGAGTGCCGGCTTCGGCTTTGTTGCGGCTGCGTCCTGCGAGACCGCCGCCATGGAGGGCTGCTTCGCGCCATCATTGGTCATCGCGCACCCGATCACGCTGATCAACGCCACGGCACATGTGATTGGCACACAGAATCGAAGTTCGTTCTTCACGCTGGTCATTCCTCATGCACGGCTGAATACATGTCTGCGTACGGGTCGTCCGTGTCCGCAGCATCCTGATCGATGATCCACTTGCCCGTCAGCCCGCCGGCCACAGCACACATCCCCACCACTATCGCGATGCGCAGCGCCGCGGCAATGCGGGGCTTCTTTGCGATTGCTGGAATCTCGGGCAGCCACAGGCCCGCCAGCGCCGCCGTCGGCAGCGCAAAGAGCCACCACGGATTCGAGTCGGCAAAGAGATAGAACTGAATCACATACGGATACAGCACCAGCATCGGCGCGAGCACCGAAACCGCTCCATCGCCCAGCGACACCGTTCGCCCCGGCAGCAGCGAGACGAGAAACACGCCAAAAAGTGCGATACCGATCGCCAGGTATGGCAGCGGACTCGTCACCGAGACGATTGCAACGAGCGTCGCCATCGACACAGCCAGCGCGATACCGATCGGCAGAATCGTTGCCGGCCCGGGTCGCCTGGTGCAGATGGGTTCCAACAGGCAGGCTGTGATGAACACGGCAATCGGCGCAATCGCGCGGACCCACATTGCTTCGCGTTCGATGACAGGCCAGATGCATGCCGACACCGCAAACGACATCACCAACAGGATGAACCCGCGCAGCAGGACATTGCGAGGTGTCGCACTGAGCAGAAACCCGAACCGCTCTGCCACGATGATGGCAAGCAACAGTGAGTGCCACTGATCATCGGGCCACCCTTCGAGCGCAAGAAATGCCATCCCCCCCGCCATTGCCAGAGCGAACGGGATTCGCCACGCGTTGCGATCACGGATGACTTCACCTTCATCGTTGCGGTTCGTCTTCGACCCCGGGAAAGCGATGGCAATGCCCATCAGCAGCGGCAGCACAACCGCAAACAGCACCTGCCGCACAACAAAAGGTGAACCGGCGACGGAACTGTCAAGAAAACTCGTCGCCGACGCAAGTGACATCATCATCGTCACGGCTGCACCACACCCTCGATACTCGCGGTGATTTGCACCTCATCACCAAGTGTGCCTTCCTGAACCAGTTTGTCCATGCCATACTCACTGCGTTTGATGGTGAACGTGCACAGGAAGCCGGCCCGCTGGCCAAATCGTTCGAGCGTCTTCGTGGTGAACTCTGCAACAGGCACGGTGATGCGTTTCGTCACGCCACGCATGGTGAAGTCGCCCGTCGCTTCGTATGTGCTGTCTGAAATCTTGCTGATCGACGCGCTCTTGAATGTTGCCTGCGGGTGCTCGCGCACGTTGAAGAAGTCAGGCCCCATGAGGAAGCGGTCGCGCGAATCGTTGCCTGCATCCATTTCTTTCATCTCGAGGGTGATGTTCACGAAGCTGTTGGTGAGATCGTTGTCGTCAATCCAGAACTCGCCCGACGGCTTGTTGACCCGGCCAAAGAAGTACGCCACCCCGAAGTGCCGAATGCGGAAGATGAGCGTGGAATGCGCCATGTCAACCGTGTACACAGCGGCTGCGGTCGGGGGCGATTCTGCCAGGCCGGCCGTTGCACTCTCTGATCCACGCGGTGAGCCGATGATCGCAAACACAATGGCAGCAGCGATGGCAGCAAAGGTGATTCGGTACGTCATGGTCGTTGGCTCCTCAGTGTCATCCACAAACAAAGGCAAATCAGCGCGAATCGGGCATGATAGACGGCTCGTTCGCCCGTGCCGAGATGCACGTGATCATGTGACGCTCGGCCTGCTACAGAAAAACATACCCGCTCACGCCGCACAGGATGACAACCGCCCATGCTGGCACCTTCCAGATGCCGAGCAGCGCCCAGGCGCCCAGCGCGATCGCCACATCGCCGGGCATCGTGACCGCTGCGGTGAACACCGGGTCATACAACGCGCCCAGCAACAGCCCGACCACTGCCGCGTTCGCGCCTGCCAGCGCTGCGCCCGCGATCGGCAGACGCCGAAGTCGATCCCACCACGGCAGCACGCCTGACACCAGCAGGAAGGATGGCAGATAAATCGCCCCGAGGCACAGCAAACCACCGGTGAGGCTGCGCGGGCTCGTCTCCATCGCCGTCCCGAGGAACGCGGAAAACGAAAACAGCGGCCCGGGCACCGCCTGCGCTGCGCCATAGCCGGCAAGGAACGTGTCGCGGCTGACCCAGCCGGCACGCACAACTTCGCTCTCCAGCAGCGGCAGAACAACATGCCCCCCGCCAAATACCAGCGAACCGGCGCGGTAAAACGAATCAGCCCGATCGATTGCCAGCGACTCCGTCACCTGCGCGATGATCGGCAGGCCGATGAGAATCGCGCCAAATGCACCCAGCAGCACCACCCCGATTGCCCGACTGCGCGCAGTCGATTTCTCAAGCGCTTCATCTTCTTCGCGCTCTGCCTGATGGTCGCGCAGCAGCAGGACGCCGATGATGCAGCCGCCCGCGATCACGCCGATCTGACTCACCGGATGCGCGATAATCAACACGATCATCGCCGCGACAATCGCGATGGTCGCCCGCGTTGCGTCGGGGCACAGTCGCATCGCCATCGACCACACGGCATGCGCGACGACAGCCAGTGCCGCAAGCTTGAGCCCCGCCAGCCAGCCTCGCTCCGGCAGATCTTCAAACGACGCAAGGCCGATGGCGAACCCGATCATGAGCGCTGCGGACGGTGCCGTGAATCCCACCCACGCCGCCAGGCCGCCGAGCCAGCCTGCCCGCTTCACGCCGATCGCATAACCGACCTGGCTGCTCGCCGGCCCGGGCAGAAACTGACAGAGCGCCACGAGATCCGCAAACGCGCCGTCGCTGAGCCACTTGCGTTTCTGCACATACTCGCCTCGGAAGAACCCGAGATGCGCAACCGGCCCGCCGAACGACGTCAGACCAAGCCGCAGCGACACCAGCAGCACTTCGATGACACGCGAGAGCGACATGATGCGAGAGAATAGCGTGCGCATCCCGCCAAATGGCATTTCTGCCCATCATCCCAGGATCCCCCAGTATCCTGCTCCGGCCGGGCACGCGGACGGGGTGGTCGCCGCCGGGGTGATCCGCCTCTTTTCCAGGCAGACATCCGCCGCCCGGCGATCGGTCTCCGCCGATCCGAGAGGGTCGCTCTTCCGTGCATTTCAATCTCGCAGACAACGCCCATCCATGGCATAGTGTCTCTCAGAGAAGAGATGACCGCTGTCATGCAAGCCGGCGGCGTTGTGCGATGCCGAACCATCGCGACGGATGCGCTGCCACACCGCGGACGGGCCACGGCCGACCATGATCTCATCTCTTTTCATGAAGGAGGTTGCTCCATGCAGCAACGACAACGAGACATCGCCATGATGACTGACCAAAGCTCCGACAACGTGTACACACACACACACACACACGGGGCGGGCCCAAGCCGCGACGAAGCGCAAGCGCCGTCGCGGGTCAGCCACGCTGCGATCAAGTGAGCGCTTCGCCATGGCAGCCATGATCGCTACAGGCATCTTCGCCGCCGCACGCACGGCACCCGCCGCGCCAC
>CAZVXI010000150.1:0-7878 GCA_964631295.1 uncultured Isosphaeraceae bacterium | reverse complement strand
CAGCCGAGGATAGTCCTCGTTCACGCGGTCGGCATACTCGAGGTACACGTTGCGCAGTGGAATCACCTCGGCCTGTTCGATCGGTTCATCGGCGAGTGCCTCGAACGCATCCTCGATGCCCTTGAGTTCGACGCGCGGCTCGGCTTCCAACCGCTTGATGGACTTTGCAGCAGCCCCCTCTGCAGGGCGATCAATGCGGTCGGTTGTGCCATCCGGGTTGGTCACCTGCGTCATGTCCTGCCCGCTGACGGTTGGCAACTGTGTTTCGGGAGTCGCCAGCACTGCGTCAGCGGAGGTATCGGTGGTCGTCTGGGCAGCGTCGTTCGCTGATACGGCCTGATCCAGCGATGACAGCGTCGGCAGATCGTCTGTCGTTGTCTCAGCGGCATTCTGCGCCTTTGTGGCCTCGGTGCGATCAGTTGCCGGTTTTTCAGCAGTGCGCGCAGGGTCGGCGGCGGCGCTGCCTCGCTTGATGATGCTCTCCCACTGCTGCGTTTCGCGTGTTGTCGCCTGCCGCAACTGAGCCATGCTCACCCAGACAGTGGCTTGCTCAGGCAGGCGGACCTTATGGACTGTCTCATCGCCGCTGCGGAGCGTCTCGATGATGTCCAGTTCAACATCTGCCCCGAGCCGCGCGACCGGCCGCCAACTGTGGCGTGGGTCTGCCTTTTCATTGATGTTCGGTGCGAGTACCTCGACACGGCCCATCGTCCGGCCAGTCTTGCCATCGGTGGCAACGCGAAAGCGCCCAGCTTCGGCCGCTGTGTACTTCACGTGGCCGAACAAGTCGTCGAAGGCGGGCCCGACCGCTGCAATGCGCGCCCACGAATGCTTCTCGCCCACAACCTTGACAAGCGTGCCTCGCTTGATGTGCCCAAGCGCGTAGTACGTGTCATTTGCGCCGCAGCGCAGCGGGACATCATCGGCAGCTATCACGCCGATCCACGCATCATCCGCATTGGTCGTGTCCTGTGCGCAGGTCGCCTGCGATGCAAACAACATCATGCACGTGACAGCGAGGCAGGTTGTCAGGAATGAGCCGTCGCGGCCGAGGTCAGCAATCCTTGCAAGCCGAAACGAACGGAAACCACATCGTCCTCGTGGTTGTGTCATGGTGAACCTCCGTGTCTTCCATGAGTCAGGAGCATTCTGAGCGCCGCTGCACGATTTGGCCAGCGGAAAACTCAAGAAGACTGCCGAATCGATAAAATAACAACCAATCGACAATCGATGCACACGAACGAAGATCATGCCGTCGCGCGGCGGAGCCGATCCAGAATCGCCGCCCATGCGGGATCATCAGTCGGCGGCGATTCGATTGCAATGGCATCGATATCCATCGCCTCAGCGGTGCGAAGCACATCATATAACCGGGCAGCGTATCGCTCCGGGTCCGGCGGCATGGCGATCCATGCATCTGCCCACGTGCCGCTCGGCCGCGAATGGCTCAAAACCGCGATGCGGGCACCTTTAGCGATCGCGGCGGGCAGGGGCGTGCCGTGCTCAATCAGATTCGGGCCGATCAGCACGGCTGGCATCGAAGGCGCGTAATGACGCTCGGCCGTGCCGGGGCTGGCGTCCTGAGCCGCGATCGGGCTCGCTTGTACCGGCCCGACGAGAACGCGTTCGATCTGGTCGGCGGTGATGCTGCCAGGCCGGAGGATGCGAGGCGGCTCGGTTGTGACATCGATCACCGTTGATTCGATGCCCATCGCCGTCGGGCCACCATCGATCACCATCAGCTCGTCCATCCCATGCACAGACACGTCTGTAAAGTCATTGACAGCATGCTGGGCTGTTGTCGCGGAGATATGACCCGAGCGATTGGCGGACGGCGCGCTGATCGGCTCGCCGAATGCTGTGAGCAATCGTTGCGCGACCGGATGAGCGGGGCACCGGACTGCCAGCGTCGCGCGGCCGGCCGATGCCTGTGGCGGCACTCGCGGTGATCGCTGCACAACAAGCGTCAGCGCGCCGGGCCAGAACGCATGGCACAGCGCCGCAGCGGTTGGATTCCAGTGCTGCGCCAGCGAGCGGGCCACATCGGCATCAGGCACATGCGCGATCAGCGGATTATCGCGCGGCCGCCCCTTGAGTTCATACACCAGTTCAATCGCGGCGAACGAAAAGGTTGCGCAGCCAAGCCCGTACACTGTTTCAGTGGGGAACGCGACGACACCGCCCGCGCGCAGGCGTTCTGCCGCGTCCCGAATCTGCGCCTGGTTCGGTTCAACGATGCGAACATTCATCGTGTTGCATTGCGATGATGATCAGCCATCGCCCGCGTTCCTCGCTGGCCAGTCAAGTGCTTCGTTCACGAGGGTGTCAGCTTCCTGTATCTCCGTGATGTCCACGTTGATGCCACGCATGTCGAGCGAAACTCCAATCGCGCGGTACAGCGACGCCAGCGATTGATCGAAGTTCACCTGCGCCTGCAGTTCCTGCTGCCTCGCTGCGGCGAGCGATTCCTGCTGGCGGAAACGCAGATCAAGAAACGCAGGGTTCAAGTCGTCCGTGGTAACGCCTCGGATGCGCAGCTGCCGGAGGTTCTCCGCCTGCGCAATGCGCGATGAGCGCGTGGCACCGATCAACTCGTAGTTCGTCACCACATCGCGCAGCGCGTTCTTCACATCGAGGATCACGTTCTGGACGGCCTGCCGATACGCGATGAGCGATTGCGAGCGCTGCAGCCGCGACTGCCGATACGCTGCGTCTGCTGCCCGATTGCCGATGGCCTGCTCGAAGTTGATGCCAACAATGTAGTCGATGAACTGACCTTCGTTCAGGTCGCCGAATGAGTTGTCCACTTCATCGTCGAGGCCGAAATACGCCATCTCCGCGGAAAGATTCAGCAGCGGCAGACGTGCGTTGTCTGCAAGTATCTGGCGGATGCCCGCATCTTCGATGTTGAGAATCGCCTGCCGGATCTCGGGCCGATGCATCATGGCCGTGGTGATCGCGTCGCGCAGCGAATAGTCGATCGGCGACCCCGGTGGATTGTCCGACGGCTGGATGACCGCCTCGCTTGCGACATTCAGTTCAGGATCGTTCAGGATGACCTTGAGTGCATCCGATGCTGCGCGAAGCGTCCGACGTGCGCGAATCACGTTTGCCTTGCGTGTTTCCACGGTTGCGATCGCGTCGGCAAGTTCTGCTGTGTTTGCGTCAAGCCCCTGGCGGCCTTTCACGATCTGACGCACCTCGGTGCCCAGGTCCACCAGCCACTGCTGAATTGCCACGTCTTCCCACGCAAAGACGAGATTCCAGTAGGCCTGTTCAGCCTCGGCGATGGTCGTCAGAAGGTCTGATCGCAGCACTTCCACGGCACGGCCCTGCGCGTTGACTGCAATGCGAATCTCCGCGCGGTTGACGTCCGAACCAAAGCCGCGCAACAGTGGTTGTGTGAGTCGCAGGCGCACCGCAGAGGTGATCGCCGGATCCGGTGAAAAGGAAATCCCCGGCGCGCGGTTGACGAAGCGGTTGACGTCGGTCGACAGCGACACTTCGCCGCCCGTGCTCGCGATCCTTCTGCGAACTCCGGTTTCAAACCGCCATGCCTCGGATGCTGTGAAAGGCGTGCCGATCGGAATGCCGCCGATAACAGGCACGGTGCTGGGTTGATCAGTCTTCGTGAACTGCGCGGAACCGAACAGCACGTAGTCGAAGGCCGCTTCTGCAACGATGCGGTCAGCTTCACTGATCGCCGGACCGAGCCTTGCGTTGCGCACACCGAAGTTGTTGCGGACAGCAGTCGCGACTGCTTCGTCCAGTGCGAGCGAAACGGTCCCATTAGTCCCATTGCTGCCGAGCAAGCCGGGACCGATGTCAAAAGCATCGTGTTGAGCCCGGTCGTAGGGGCCGATCTTCTCGAGCTCTTCACGCCGAGCCGAGAGCGCTTCTTCGACCGGATTCGGGACGCGGCTGAGTGCCAGCGGCTCATCCACATTCGCGTCGGCAAGAGCGCTGATCTCGCGATCGACTGCTGCGTCGATCGACCGTTGGAAGGCGCGTCCATCATCGTGGCTGTTGAACGGAGTCTGGCAGCCGGCGACAAGCAGTGCCGACATCGCAACAGCCAGAATCAGGCGGCACGCAGAGCTTCGGGCGTTTGGGGGCGTCGATGCCATGGCGAAAGGGTACTCCGACTGCGGTGATGCGGCCAATGCGAGGGCTTTGTTCGCGTCACAACAGGTCGACGCGTGTGGTGAGGCCGCGGTTCACGCGTCTGCTCGGCTTTCTCTTTCCAAACCCGCGCGTCCCGCCACGGAACAAGGCAGCAACCAGACTGCGGATGCACTCGTCGGAGACACCAGAAACGACTCTCCATGTTGAGTGCGCTGTGCTGCACGGCCGTATCACGGCACGTGGGCTGGCGAAGCACCGCCGCCGATTGAACTGGCAAGATGGGCGAATCGGCGCGCGATCGAGCCCGCGCCACGGGCTGTCGCGGCAGAAAAACCGCAGTTTTCTGCGATTTCTAACCGTCTGCCAGCATTGTAGTTAAGTGAAGGCATCGCCCGTCAGGCCCGACAGCGACCGTCGATGCGCGCGCATTGCGCACTCGCGAGCCCAAGGGTAGAGATTGAACCGGTTCGTACTCACCAAGAGCAGGGTTACAATCAGTTTCACCATCTCCGGAGCATGCATGCACACACGTCCCAGCCATCGATTGATCCTTGCACTGTTCACGGTCCTGGCAGCGATGCTGGTCCCCGGCGTGGCGACGCACGCCCAGCAGCGACAGGCGCAGTTGCCATGGAAGGACCGCGCGCAGGTCGAGCGGGTCGGCGCGTATCTCATCGCGACAGATCTGCCAGCCGATGAGGCCAACTCACTTGCGCGGCACCTGAATCTGATGTATGGCGAGTATCGGCGACGACTTGCTTCGCTCCCGCCACGGACGCCTGAGCGGCTCAACGTGCTGATCTTCGCCAAGCGGCGCGACTACCTGCATGTGCTGCGCACTGAGTACGGTGTGGACGGCGCCGGATCGGGCGGGATGTTCTTCGTCACCGCGCGCGGGACGGCACTGGCCTTCTGGACCGAGAACCTCCCACGCAGACGAATCGAGCATGTGCTCCAGCACGAGGGATTTCATCAGTTCGCGTACAGCCGGTTCGGCAGCGACCTGCCGATCTGGGTCAACGAGGGGCTCGCCGAGTTCTTTGGTGAGGCGGTGCTCGTCGGCAAGGAACTGGTGATCGGCCAGACCACGCCGAGTGTGCTCGATCGTGTGCGCAATGCAATTGAGGAAAAATCGTATATTCCGTTCCGCCAGATGATATCGATGAGCAGCGAGCAGTGGAGCAGCAACGTGCGCAATGGTGACGCATCGCTGCAGTATCACCAGGCATGGTCGATGGTGCACTTTTTGATATACGGTGAGGACGGCCGATACCAGCGAGCGTTCGAGCAGTACCTGAAACTCATGAACAACGCAGTGCGCAGCGAAGATGCGTTTGTTCGCGCGTTCGGTGCAGCAGATATTGGGGGGTTCGAGCGAAAGTGGCGTGAATACGCAGCGGTCGCCAAGCCCAGCGCGTTCGTCACAGCGCTGGAGCGGATGGAGTTCCTGGCAGAAGGGCTGCTCGAACTGAAGCTGCGCGGCGAGACGCCTGAGACATTCGAGCAACTCAAGGCGCAGCTCAACGCGATCGACTTTCAGGTCACGCGCGCGAACCACGCTGTGAGTACATCATGGAAGGCAAATCAGAACGAGTTGTACACGATCCCGATGGATGACCTCGCCACGCAACAGCCTGTCTTCGAACTGACGCCTGCCAAGCCGCCGCGCAGCCGCCGGATGCAAATACTCGAAGAGCAGAATCCGACGCCGCCGGGGATCGAAACGCGTCATCTTCGGCCTCGCTCGCTCCGGCTCGCATGGATCCGCCTGGAAGACAACTCCGGATTTACCTATCGTATCGTTCCCGATTAACACAGTCGGGCGGCGCGTCGACTACGATGTCCGCCCATGGGCCGGAGTATCACATTCCGTGAGAGTTTGCTGCGCAACGTCATCGCGATGATGATATTGCTCGGAGCAGCGATCCTGCTGACAATGGCTGTCGCATCGCGGGCGAGCGCGAAGATTCTCTCGCGGCAGATCATCGATACCTCAATGCAGCGCGCCGATGCACAGATGCGGCTGTTCTTTGAGGAAGTCGCGCGGGAGATCGAGGTTGTTGCACAATGGGTGGATGATGCGCAGCTCATCAACCTCCGCGAGGAGAATCTGCAAACCACCAACGCGTTGCTTCGGCCGCTGTTGGACACAGGATCGCAGATGTCAACCCTGTTGGTCGCCGAAGCTGACGGGCATGAGTGGATGCTGCTTCGGCTTGGCAATCGCTGGCGGAATCGCATTACCGTGCCAACACCTGCCGGGACTCTGTCCACCCATTACGAGTGGACTGACGCGCAGCCCGAGCCGGTGCAGATCGAGTCAACTGTGCCATACGACCCGCGGCAGAGGCCGTGGTTCACCGGCGCGATCGACATGCTTGCAGCGAACCCTGAGATGACGCAGACCCCCGTGCAGTGGACAGAGCCGTACCAGTTCCACACCACGGGCCAGCCTGGCATCACAGCGTCAATCGGGCGCCGCACGGCGGACGGCAAGACGCGCGTGATTGCTATGGACGTACTGCTCAGCGATCTCGACTCGTATGCGTCGGCCCTCCGCGTGAGCAGCAACGGGTACCTGTTCGTCCTCAGCCCGACGGGTCAGTTCATCGCGCTGCCGCATGAGGGATTGTTCGAGTCGCGAGCTGCGATGCAGCGTGCCCTGCTTCGCGCACCGGAGGAAGTGGATGTTCCATTGATCCGCGATGCGCTCGATGCGCTCGGGGGTACAATCGGCGCTGCCGCAGCCGGAGCGTCGGAATCGGGCGCAGTTCGTTTCGACAGCGATGGTGATCCGTGGTGGGGCGAAGTCATGGTGTTTCCGCTCAGCGATGTGCGTTCGCTTTACATCGCGGTGCTTGTGCCGGAGGCAGATCTCCAGAGTTTCATGCCGATGCTGCGCATCGTGATCGCATCTATCGTCGGGCTCGCGCTCATCGTGGCCGTACTGCGGGCGCTCTTTGTGGCAGGCCGTTATTCCGAGCCGATCGAGCAACTCGTGCATGACAGCGAACGGCTCAGTGCGGGCAACTTCGATCCCGGCCCGCCGATTCAGACAAGCCTTCGGGAAATGCGAGTCCTTGCAGATGCACACGACACCATGCGAGGCTCGCTCAAATCGCTTGTCAAACTCGAGCGCGATCTGCTGATTGCGCGCGAGATTCAGCAGGCAACCATGCCCGCGCACATGCCGAAAGTCGCCGGGTACGACATCGCCGCGTGGAACAAGCCCGCTGATGAAACAGGCGGAGATACATTTGACGTCATCGGACTGGACGGCAATGGCGCGAGTGTGACCAGCGAAGACGCACACCACGCCATCCTGATGCTCGCAGACGCAACCGGGCATGGCATCGGGCCGGCGCTGTCAGCGATGGCGATTCGATCCATGCTGCGGATGGCGGCGCGCGGCGGATTGCCGCTCGATCAGATTGCAGCTCACCTCAACGAGCAGCTGGCTGCCGACCTGCCCGAGGGACGCTTCATCACCACATGGCTCGGCAAGCTCGATGCCCGCCGAAATCAGTTGCAGTGCTTCTCAGCGGGGCATGGCCCACTGCTGCTGTACCGGGCTTCCGAGCAGACTTGGCAGACATACGAATCGGATGCCCCGCCGTTTGGCATCTGGCCGCACATGGAGATACAGATACCCCAGCCCATCGCAATGCAGCCCGGCGATGTCTACGTCGTTCTCAGCGATGGTATCTTCGAGGCAGCAAACGCCGACGGTGAACAGTTCGGCATCGAGCGCAC
>CAZVXI010000149.1:0-7889 GCA_964631295.1 uncultured Isosphaeraceae bacterium | reverse complement strand
GCCTGCCTGCTCGACGACATGGCCAGCCAGAACCAGCAACGCTCGAAAATGAGCGTCAGGGCAATGACACTCATCGCCAGCAGCGGGATCATGATGTACCCGCCGCGTTGAATCAGCATCGCGACCTGATCGAAGAATGCCTGCATCTGAATGCATCATACGGCGTTCATCCACCGCGTTGCCGATTGCTGGTTACAATCGCCGCTGTGCAGCAAGTCACCGAAATCAGTGAGAACACCCCCGCCATGCTGGGACACGTGGCTGAGATTGTCGAGCGATGGATGGTCGGGTGGCTCAGCCGTCGCCCGTTGCCGGCAAATCTGCGATCGGCGATCGAGTACGCCGTGCTCGCCCCGGGGAAAAGGCTTCGGCCTGCTCTGGTGATCCGCTGCTGTGAGGCGGCCGGCGGAGACGATGCCAGCGCCCTGCCCGCTGCCGCCGCGATGGAACTCATCCACAACTTCTCGCTCGTTCACGATGACCTGCCCGCAATGGACGATGATGACCTCCGCCGCGGCCGGCCCACGCTGCACGTCGAGGCAGGCGAAGCCATGGCCATTCTCGCCGGCGACGCCATGCTCTCACTCGCTTTCGAGATGCTCTGCGACACCGTCGACGATGAACTCGCCGCCCGCCTCTGCAGAGAAATCGCCCGATCAACCACCGACATGGTCGCAGGCCAAGTCTACGACACGCTCGGCGGGTTCGCACCCGGCCTCACCGATGAGCAGCAACTTCACCTCATCCATCGCAACAAAACCGGTGCCCTGCTTCGCGCAGCATGCCGGATGGGCGCGATCGCCGCCAACGCCGACGATGACACGCTCGCCACGCTCACCGAATACGGCGAGCACATCGGCCTCATGTTCCAGATTGTGGACGATGTTCTCGACGTCACACAATCCACCGAGCATCTCGGCAAACAATCCAACAAAGACGCCGAGCAGGGCAAACTCACTTTCCCCGCACTCTTGGGCCTCAACGCTTCCAAGGAGCAAATCGAATCGCTCCGCAACCGCTCCCATTCGCTGATCGAACCGCTTGGGGCCGCCGCCCGACCATTGGGCGAACTTGCAGACTTCCTCGCCGTACGAACACGGTGAACATATCGTTGAGCAGCCGAACATCGCCGAGATGATGTCTTCGGCAGGCAACGAACGCATGAAAGGGCCGCGATGGACCTCACCATCCTTCCGCACATCTCCTCCCCGGCAGACCTCAAGAAGCTCTCTGTTGATGAACTCCCGGCCCTCGCCGCGGAGGTTCGCAGTGCCATCACCGACCAGATCATGCGCACCGGCGGGCACTTCGCGCCCAACCTCGGCGTGGTCGAACTCACCATCGCCATGCACTACGTCTTCGACTTCGGCCACGATCGCCTGCTCTTCGATGTCGGCCACCAGTGCTACCCACACAAACTGCTCACCGGCCGCTACCCGATGCTCGGAAAACTCCGCCAGGCGGGCGGCATGGCTGGCTTCCCCGAGCCGCGCGAATCACACTACGACCTCTTCTCCGTCGGCCACGCAGGCACCGGCATCTCCACCGCAGTCGGCATGGCGCGCGGCGACACACTCAACGGCGAAGCGTTCGATCCGAATGACAACCCCAACGGCCGCCGCGTCGTCACGCTCATCGGCGATGCAAGCATCGTCAACGGCGTTGCGATGGAGGGCCTCAACAATGCAGGCACACTCAACCGCCAGTTCCTCGTCGTCCTCAACGACAACGGCATGTCAATCGCCAAGCCGCAAGGCGCGGTCGCAGCCTACTTCGATCGGGTCCGCGTCAACCCCGCATACCGCAGCTTCAAGAAGCACGCCAAGGATGTCGTCAGCCATCTGCCCGGCGGCTCCATCGTTGAAGACATGTACCACCGGCTCGGCGAGGTCGCCAAGGATGTCGTCGCAGAAGACGCATGGTTCGAGAAGTTCGGCCTGCTCACCATCGGTCCGGTCGATGGCCACGACATTCGCTCGCTCGTTGATGTCCTCATCGAAGCACGCGATGTCGATCGCCCCATGGTGCTCCACGTGCACACCGTCAAGGGCAAGGGCTACGACTTCTCCGAAGGTGATGCCACCACCTTCCACTCACCCAAACCCTTCGCTGTCGTCGATGGCAGCGCGATCAAGCAGACCGGCTGTCAGGTTGAACTCAAGCAGTCCGGCCGCAGCTTCACCAGCGCTTTCGCAGATGCACTGACCGATGTCATGCAGCGCGATGAGACAGTCGTCACCTGCACCGCAGCCATGCCTGATGGCACCGGCCTTGCCGATGTCATGCCAAAGTTCCCCGATCGAAGCTGGGATACCGGCATCTGCGAATCACACGCGATGGACATGTGCGCGGGCCTTGCCAAGACCGGCTGGAAGCCCTTCTTCGCCGTCTACTCAACCTTCGTGCAACGCGCGTTCGACCAGGCATTCCAGGAAGTTGCGCTGCAGGGCCTCGCTGTGCGCATCTGCCTCGACCGTGCAGGCCTCGTCGGCGGCGATGGTGCCGTCCACCACGGCTTCTGCGATATCTCCATCCTCCGCGTCTTCCCCGATGCCGTTCTGCTCGCTGCGATGGATGAACCATCACTGCGCGGTGCCATGGAGTTCATGCGCGACTATGACAATGGCTTGTCCGCAGTGCGCTACCCGCGCGATTCTGTCAGCCAGCGTTTTGTCGATCAGCCCTGCCCGCCGTTCGAACTCGGCAAGGCCCGCGCACTCATCGAGCACAACACGCCCGACGCTGCAATCCTCGGCCTCGGCACCATGTGTATCGAGGCCATGGGGGCCATCGAACTGCTCGATGGCGAGTACAAAGTCAATGTGTACGACCCACGCTTCGCAAAGCCCGTCGATGTTGAGTTGCTGCGTTCACTGACGCAGCGCAACATTCCCATCATCACCGTCGAGGATCACGGCATGGAAGGCGGCTTCGGCTCACTCGTCATCGATTGCTGCAACGAGCACATGCTCGATGCGCGACTCGTCACACGCCTGGCCATCCCCTCCACGCACTGGATCTACCAGGGCTCCCGTACCGGCCAGCTCGAAGAAGCCGGCATCGACGCCGCCAGCATCGCCCGGGCTGTGCGTGATGTTGTGGATCGACACGGCAACACGAGCAGCAGCGGAAGCAACGGCTCAGCCAGGCACGGCACGCAGATCGAGACGAAGGCGTCTTCATCATCAACGACGCCCGTGCCGGCAAAGTGAAGACACACGATCATCCCCGGCCGCACTCAGGGCAATCCGCTTTGAGTCGCGCTGGGTCACGCCGATGGCCGCAGAACGGGCAGCGCTGTCGATGATGGCGCGACCATCGAATGGCGCAGCGCACCGTCTGTCGCGCGACCATGAGAGTGATCGTGTAGCACAGGGCGTTCAACAACAGGCCCAACCAGATGATCCCCGTCGGCAGCGCAGACTCTCCATCACGAAAGGCCACGGCAATCGCATGACGCGGCAGATTCCGATCATCATCGTCCGAAAGCGGTCTATAGATGCGTGGCTTAGATGATGGATAGTGTCCACTGACAGTCGCCCACTCGTGATCGTAGAAGGATGCAAAGGGCCAGCCCCACTTGTTCTCAATACAGATGAGATCCTGCATTGGTGGATTCGGGCAGGCAGAAAACGGCGACCAACCCGGCATTGATGTGTACTCCACGCGATTCGCAATCGCTTCGGCATCACGCGTCCACGTGGACACATCGATGGACGGATCATCCTCATCATGAATTAAGTCGCCAGAGAGGATGTAGCCGGAAGTGGGAAGTGTCTGAACATGCGCCTTCCACTCAACACGCCCGGAATATCCGATCACGTGGCCGACCGTTCGTTGGTGTGCGAAACCAACCCATGCTGTCGGTCCGAACGCCCAGCCGTAGTCATCCGCATCATCGTTGGTCACAGACCGGGGATCGCGCTTGCCGTATGCTTCCCACTTCGAATCGAACTGCGCGACCCACCGATGCCAGTCATCGAAACCCCTACTGACGTATGCGCCGGGGTCGTCTGTAGTCGTGGAATCATGGAGCATTTGATCGAACGCTGCTCGCGCTTCTTCCGGCTCATGCAAGTCGCTCGGCCCGATGATGCTCGTCCAGTCGGTGGGCTGAAGGTAGGCGGCAAACCACGCCGACATCCATCCGAACACTCCGCAGAGTAGCAGCAAGAACACCCAGGTTTTGACAACGCCAGCCACACCAGGATTATCGGCAACCAGATGACTTCAGATGAACCGGATTAGCGAACGCGGTTTTCGACAACGACTGCCTGTGATTGGCTCCCGCCGCCACCGCCCGTGGGCTCCCCGATCGTGCAATCTATGAACTCGCGGAAGCCATCATCTTCATCGTCGACGCCTGTGCCTGCGAAGTGAGTGAGTTACTCCTCCCTTGAGGGAGGAGAATCAGAAGCCGTCCGTTCCGCATGCCGCGATGACAAAAAAGAAACCGGCGACCCCTACATCCCAAAGGGTCGCCGATCTCGATCTTTCGGAGGGCTGGTTGTTGTTGCCAACCCTGCCTGTCGATCTGGTTGCGGATGCGGCTCTCAAACGGATCAGCCCGGGCCGGTCACTGGTGAAACAGGAGGAACCTCGCGACTCGGGCACACCAACATCCACGGGTGGCCCGCCCGAACAGACAAAACGGGCCACAATGCCATATTCCAACGCCCTGCTTATCGGCGCTACGGCGAGGCGACTTGAGTGTGGGTTGGGGGAATGCGGAGTCAAGGTGAAGTATCGCGGCCCACGCCGCGTCGCGCTGGTGATCTGCATCGATCCTCACGACCGGAAACGCGGTCGGCATCACAGAAAGGCCGGAGTCGTTCCGCTGCTTCTGCAGAAGACTGACGCGGATCACCCGCCCGACTAGCGCTTAATCTCGTGCCATCGCAACAATATCTGCAGTTGTGGCGGCATGGCATCAACTTGCTCGGTGGAGAACATCCTTCGAAGATCCCGCGCAGTATCAAAGATCAGATTGAATCTCCGTTCGTATAGACGGTTGGCATCGTCGTACCAGATGCGATACGGCTCATCAGATGGAGCATCGCGCCACGCGACGAACTCCTCGTGAATCTTGGTGTTCTCCCGCTCAGAGCGTCTGGATTTTGCAGCAAGAGTTTGGATGAGCGCGTGGTCGATCGCATCGAGTAGCGCAACGAACTTGTTCAAGATCGACTCTACGGCTGCCTTCTGGTCCTCCGTGGGTACTTCACACTCCTGAATTGCACGTGCCGCAAGGTGAACGGGCGTATCACGATAGAGTTCCGGGTACATCTTCCCGGAAACAAGCTGCCGAAATTCCGCTCGGCCTGAGCGATCAAGTTCCGCTGCGATCTCATCTATCGCAGCGAGGGTGACCTGCCGAGCCCCGGAATAAACACCGTGAAGACGATCGCCCGATTCGCCAGCAATCACGCAGTCGATACCAACCCGCAAGTGCGCATCGAGTTCATCTTCGTAGACACGAAGTGCGCGAACGACACCTGGCGCAGGATCATGGTTCAACGCCGTGACCGCGACGCACAGGTCAGGGACTTCGTGCATCAAAGAGAGCCACGGCAGTATCTCTCTCCGACGCTGCGCTCGCAGCTCACGCTCCCACCCGGGCCGCGTGACGTCACCGAGGACACTCGCCACATCAGCCGCGAACTGCCTTTCGATACGCAGGCGATCACGCACCCACTGCCGTGACAAGCTGGCGAGGTTCCCGTCCGGGCGCGCCAGTCTCGCCTGTTCTTCTGGAGACAAGGACTCGTAGGTATCGAGAAGTGCGCGATAGTTCTCGCGCGCTGTTCTGAGCGGCTCCAGTGTGCGTCTGAGTTCATCAAGGTAGTCATCATGCAAGGTCTCAAGCACTGTTCGACGCGCATCGTCAGCCGTGAGAATCTCATCAATCACTTCCACAAACCTCAGCCGGTCAAACCTCGCCCTTTCTCCTGCGATCCCTTGCGCGCCAAGACGCTCGTTTGCGCCCGCAACAACCAACACGAGTGCAACGACGCACAACCTGCCATTCATGATGCACCTCCGATGGCCGCAGCCAGCTCTCGCTCTTTCTCGCGCATCGCGCGCTCTGCCCGGGTACGCAAGCGATCGAGCGCGTCTCCGCGGGAATCTTCGACATCGTCGCTGATTGACTCACGGCTCATCTCGCGCGACCTCACGTACTCCAGTTCGTATGCTGGCAGCAGCGCTTCGCGCAGTCGACGACTCCATGCAAGCCGTTGCGTGTCAAGCTCGCCGCGCAGGCGCTCGATTCCCGCTTTCTGTTTCTCCGATCCGGCCCTCGTTCCCGCCCAGTCCAACGCCCGATCAGCAGAATCACTCCAAATCGTCGGAAACAAATGGCTGCTGTATTCCCTCTCGAGCGCTTCGGCATCCGCTCGATCCAGCACTCTTAGAAGATTCTGCACAAGCGATTCGTTGTTCTGTATCAGTTCCGCATCCACAACAGCACGTGCCGCATGAAACTCGCCGAACGTATCCGGGTGGTGAGCGCTCTCTGCGCGCCGGCGATCTCGCCAATAGGTACTCTGAAGGTCACCAAGGCGGAGAACCAGTTCGTGCGACCTATCTTCATGCTCAGCGAGCACCTGCGACACTTCCGCTTGAGCGGCCAAGTGAGCAAGTCTATTCCGGAGAATGCTCGCGATGTCTACGCGCGCTGCTGGAACATTCGCGAGCGGTAGAAGCGATGACCTGTAGAACGCCTGTCTGATGTCTGCAACGCGATCGGCACTGTCCGCGAGTCCATCCAGTATCTCGAAGAAGGCATCTGCTTCCGCCTGTTCGGCCTGCGATCTCATTTGAAATATCCGGTCACTGATGTAGATTCGCCGAAGGTCCAGCGGCAGTTCATCAACGCGGATGTCGCCGGGATCAGCGCCTCGAATGACAATCGCCTTTCGATGGTCAGCGACACACTGCATAACCGAGCCGAATGCTTTATCGATCCCTTCCAGTTGCGTCTGATAGCCCTGCCACACGAGCGCAAACTCTTCGCCATCGATAGATAACGCGTTGCCGATTCTGTCTCCCTCGGACTCGTCGACCCGGACATGGAACGGCGCCTGACCGTATGACACACAGGATGCGAACAGACTCAGCATGACGGCGACAAAAGGGACCCTCATCGCTTGTTCCTCGTTTATCCAGGTATTTTGGATTGACAGGGGTGAACATTCTGGGTCCAATGTTACAGGACTCGGGTCTTTGGTCAACTCATTGAGGCGACAGCACATCGACCGTAATATCAATATAAAGTACGTCGTTGGGCGCGCCTGGCACTGTTTCGCAAGCTGTGTGGCTCACATTTGAAGCCGGATCAGTGGTTGAGTTTCTGATATCAGGAACTGCGTTTGCCCTCGCGAATTGCAGCGTGGCGCTTGTCGATCACTCTGTCGAAGCACGAACCGCAACGGTCGATCTCATCCTTGTCGTTCCAGCCGAGTACGGGGAAGTCTCGCCCCCACAGCTGAAAGAGCGGGGCTACGACTGGCACTTCGAGGAATGGACTGAGATTCAACACCATCATGAAAGTCCAACCCGTCGGCTTCTTGGGCGCGGCGTGCTCACATGGAATGCCGACGTCGCTCGGCCGATACGCGTTGGCCTTCAACATCTGCCCTATGACGTTCGCGCCGAGATTGTCGTGCCGTAGCGATACGGTGGACGGGCTGTAGACTACAGTTGCGTTACAATGTCAAGGGACATCACGTTGCCCGTGGACAACTCGTGAATTCCCGCTGCTGGGCCCTCCCTCACAGTGAACGTCCCAAGTGGCGCCCATGCAACCCCGGATTCAGAGAGACTCCGAAATCGCGCCGCCCACGATGACGACGAGGATGAAAATCAGGAACACGATCGCGATCGCCACG
>CAZVXI010000148.1:0-8017 GCA_964631295.1 uncultured Isosphaeraceae bacterium | reverse complement strand
TTCCTCGCTCAGCGAAATACTTGCTTGTGCGGTTTCGCCCGGAGAAATTTTTAAAGCCGCGCGCATCGGGCGTGCCGTTGAGCCATTGGTCGACATGAAAATCCGGTGCGCGCTGTCCACGCAAGTCTTTCGCACTGCCGACCGAATCGGAGAACGTCGGGAATCGTGCATCGCCAGATGCTGCCTGCTGTTTCTTACGCTGCGGCGGGATGGCATCTTCATCAAACTTCTCAGCAGCGAGCACTTTGACCGCTCTCTCGATGGCTGCGATCTTCAGGCCCGCATATCGAACCTTGCCGTTGCGCCCGATCACGACGTTCGTCGGGCGTTTGTATATGCCAAGTTCATCGCAGAAGACGCCACGCTCGTCGATGATCAGCGGCATCTCGATCGGCCGTCGTTCGAGGTACGTTGCCGCGTTGTCTGCATTATCCGGCGTGTGAAGCGCAATGATGACGAGATCATCGCCTGGAATATCTTCGAGCGCGCGCCTGAGTTGTACCGGCACCTTGCGCCCGGCCATGTTGCCGGTTGTCCACGATTGCACGATGACCACCTTGCCGCGCAAGTCTGCCCATGTTGTTTGCTCCATGTTCATCCATGTGAGGTTGTCGGGAAAAGCGGGCGGGGCGAAACCGATGTTCTCATCGAGCAGTTGTCGGTCGAGCTTGTCGAGCCGATCCAGCCACGCGCGGTCGACCTGCTTCTCAGCGTTGTTGCCGTTGCTGTGGCGCGCCTGATTCTGCGCCTGTGACGTGCCGGCTGTGATGGCGATGCACGCCATGGCAAGCATTGCCATCGTGACAAGCTGCATTGTGAACCATCGCTGTCGTCCGTTTCGTTGATGCATCGCCGTTCCTCTCACAGTTCAAAACCGCGTGGATATCCAGTATCTTGTACGCCACCTGACGCCGATGCGAACATCATCGCAGCAAAAAACTTGCCTGCCACGCAGAAATCGCCACTGACGAGGCCCTACGATCGCCGTTTCGCCAGGGCTATACAGTTCCGGACGCGAAGGACTGGATCACACTCGGAGCCAAGCGAGCCTCGCATGAGCGAGCAGCAGACCCCGCCAACCCGGTCTGTCTCGTCGGATCACACATCCGACATTGAGACGGCGGCGATCGACACGCGCAACCTGCACGCAGACGCGTCGCTGTCTGCTGCGATGGCGGAAGTCTGGAAACTCGCCTGGCCCACCGTCCTGACGATGACCAGTTACACGGTCATGCAGTTTGTCGACAAGCTGATGGTCGGCCAGGTCAGCCCGCTTGATGTCGCCGCCCAAGGCAACGGCGGCATCTGGGCGTTCGTACCCATTGCAATCGCGATGGGGTTCCTGACGGTGGTGAACACGTACGTGTCGCAGAACCTGGGCGCGAACAGACCGGAGAACGGGCCAAAGTACGCGTGGGGAGCACTGTGGATGTCGCTGGGCGCGTGGCTCGTCGTGCTGCTGCCCTGCGCGCTGGCAATGCCGCTGGTCTTCAATGCGATGCGCGCCTCGCTTGGCGATGCGCAGGCAGTCGAGAATGGCACCGTCGACATCCTTATCAGCAAACAGACCGTCTACGGGCAGATTCTGCTGGCCGGCGCGATCTTCACCATCGCCGGGCGCGGTCTGCACCATTATTTCTTCGGGATGCACTGGCCGAAAGTCGTCGCGGCGACGGCGATCATCGGGAACCTCACCAATGTCGTCGCGAACTACGTGCTCATTTTCGGTTCGGAGGGCATCCCGAACCTCGGCCTGCCCGGAGTGCCGGGCATCCCTGCGATGGGCCTCACCGGCGCAGCCATCGGGACCGTGATCGGCGGCTTTGTGGAGTTCATCATCCCACTGATCGTCTTCCTCGGCCCGAAACTCAACGCACAGTACCACACGCGCGCTCAGTGGCGACCGACATGGAAGCCGATCCGCGACCTGTGGAAGATCGGCTGGCCGGCGGCGATGCAGTACGGCAACGAACTCATCTGCTGGGCGATCTTCATGTCGCTGCTCGTGGGATCGTTCGGCCCGGACCACACGACGGCCGGCTGGATCGCACTGAGTTACATGCACCTGAGTTTCATGCCCGCGGTTGGGTTCTCCGTCGCGGTGACATCGCTCGTGGGAAGATACATCGGCGCGGGCCTGCCGGACACGGCCGTTGCGCGCGCCCGGCTCGGGTTGTCACTTGCGCTGGTGTACATGACACTGTGCGCACTGATTTTCTTTGTATTTCGAGAGCCTCTTGTTCATTTGTTCATCGGAGGCGATGTCACCCCCGAACAGGCCGAGCGGATTATCGACATCGGCGTGAAGCTGATGATCTGCGCCGCATTTTTTCAGACAGTCGATGCGATCGGCATCGTCTACACCGGCGCGCTCCGCGGCGCAGGCGACACCGTGTTCCCGGGCATCATCACGATGGTGTACTCGTGGATGTTTATCGTTGTGCTCGGCTGGCTGTTGATCGCACAGTTCCCGCAACTCGAATCAGTCGGGCCGTGGATTGCCGCATCGGTGTACATTGTCGTGTTCGGCCTGACGATGGGATGGCGGTTTGAGTCGGGCAGATGGCGGTCGATCCAACTGGTTGATTCCACCGAGTCGCGCGGCGCGAAGCAGCGACCCGTCGGGCCTGGCGCGCCATCAACCATCCCCGATGCATCCGTCCGTGATATCGCAGAAGACATCATCGAATCCATGTCGGACTGAACGAAACACCGCGGTTCACCACATCAATCGCGCAACACACGCCAACGATCACGCTGCATCACGATCACGTGCGCGCGAACGACCACTTCGTCGCGTCATCGGCATCACGTGTGATCGTGCGATAGAGCGTGTCGCGTTCGATGGGGTTGAAGCCCGCTTCGCGGATGGCTTTCTGCAGTTCCCACACGCTGACTTCCTGATGGGTGGCCACGCCCTGCTCGCCGTCGATGAGCTTGGTGATGTCGTACCAGACGACCGTGCCGTCGATGTCATCTGCCCCGTTTTGCAGCATAAACTGCGCCATGGCAAGTGTCTGCATGATCCAGAACGCCTTGATGTGCGGGAAGTTGTCGAGCATCAGCCGCGCGATCGCGAGCGTGCGCAGGTTCTCGATCCCGGTTGGGCCAGGCAGGTGTTCGAGTTCGCTTTCATCGGGGAAGAATGGCAGCGGGATCAATGTCTGGAAGTAGCCGCCGGCAGTGATGTCCGGGTGGGGCAGTTCATCGCCTTCACGACTGAGTTGTACGATGCCCGGCCAGCCGGCAGTACTGACTTCACTCAAGCCGGGCGATGTTTCGAACCCGATGCGGGCAAGCGCGACATCCTGCGCTTCGCGCAGCATGCACATGTGGGTGATGCGTTCTGCGCGCTGCTCGACGTGGCCGTACAGCATGGTCGCGTTGGAGTTCAGCCCGAGTTCGTGCGCAGCGCGGTGGACATCGAGCCATTCGTCAGAGCGGATCTTGCCTTTGAACGCTTCATCATGCACACGGTCATCGAAGACCTCCGCCCCGCCGCCGGGCAACGATCCGAGCCCTGCATCGATGAGATCGCTGAGCACCTGCCTGAGACCTTCGTAGCCGAGCCTGCCGCGTTTGCTGATGCGCGCGAGGTGGACGATCTCGACCGCGGTGAACGCTTTGATGTGCAGTTCGGGCGTTGCCTCGCGGATCGCTGCAAGCATGTTCGTGTAGTAATCGAACTTCAGCCAGGGGTGCAGCCCGCCAACGATGTGCAGCTCAGTTGCGCCCTGTTCGCGCGCCTTCTTCGCGCGCTGCCTGATCTCATCAGGCGACATCTCGTACGCCCCATCCTGCCCCTTCTTGCGATGAAACGCACAGAACTTGCACGAGAGCGCGCACAGGTTGGAGTAGTTGATGTGCTGGTTGACGTTGTAGTAAGCGATATCGCCATGCATGCGGCGACGGACACGATCGGCGAGTTCGCAGATGGTCCAGATATCAGGCGATTCATAGAGCGTCAGGCCGTCGTTGCGCGTCAGCCGCTCACCTGTGTCGACTTTGGCGATGATCGGTTCGAGCGACGCATCGCGCACGATCCCGGCCGAGCGTTTGATGATACGGGGCGCGTCGGTCGTCGTGAGCAGCGGTGCAGTCGGGCTGGGGTGCGTGGCGTTGATCATATGACAATCAATGTTGTTGCTTCGTCCGAGAACTCGTGCCCACATGACCGGCACGACCGGCACGGGCATGCCATTATAACGCTGCGGAGCAGTGGTTTCCCGATCGGATCGCGCATCGCAGGCCGACATTTTCAAAGGTGCATGTGCGGGTCGCTGCGCGTGTGTCGAAGCGGCCGGAGATCACAGGGGCGCGCGGGGCACTGCAGATGAGTGTTCGCGCGGCATGAAGTGAGGCAGGTTCGATGATTGATCAGCAGCACCAGCACCATGATGAACATGATGGAGACGCCCGCGCACACGCTCAGCACGTGTCGCAGCAGGATCTGGCGGCCGAGATGATCGACGATGATGCGCACAATCATGCAGATGACGCAGCATCTCCCAATGCGGCCGCTGATGCAGATCCCAGCATTGCAGGCATGCCTGAGCCACCCGAAGGCGCCACCGGCGAGGATGTGATGGACATCCTTGCCAGTGTGGAGCAGCAGTTCGGCAAGCTGCGCGAAGCGAAGCAACACCAGGATCAGCAACTGGCTTCGCTGGCTGACCGTTCTCGCTCGCTCCAGGAAGCGGAGCGCGAACTCGAAGCAGAGCTTGATCGCGTGTGCGAGATGGATCGCCAGGTTGCCCATGATCGCGCGGAACTTGCCGAGCAGCAGGCAGCGCTTGAAGAGAAACGCGCACTGCTCGATTTCGAGTTGAACGCGGCTGCCGAGCGCGCGTCGGATGTCGAACGGCAGCAGCGCGCCATCGAGGAGGCGCAGGCTGAGTTGGATGAACGCCGGGCTGCTGTCGAACAGCAGTGCGAGCAGCTTGCTTCGCAAAGGTCCGCATTTGAACAGCAGTGCGAGGAACATCAGGCCGAGGTTGAAAAGCAACGAGACGTAATCGCTGAGCAGCGTGCATCACTCGAGCGAGATCGTTCGGTGCTGGAGTCACTGGATTCGGAACTTGGAGATCGTCGTGAATCGATCGAGCAGCAACAGGCCACGTTTGAACAGCGTGAACAGGAAATCCTGCAGCGTGAGCACGCGCTTGCAGAGCATGAATCGCAGTGGGATGAGAAACGCCAGTCGCAGGAAGCCCAGTTGGTGGCTCGGCAGTCGGAGATCCAGGAGCGTGAGTCGCTGTTGCATGAAGCACAAGAGCAGTTCCAGTCTCGCCAGGAACACATTGAGCAACTGGCCGAGAAAGTCGCACGTGAACAGGAAGCGATCGAGCAGCGTGCGGCCGAGATGGATGAGCAGCTCGCTCACTGGCGCTCGAAGGTCGAGCAGGCCGACGCCCAGATGGCGAATGCGGAGCAGGCCGGTGGGCAACTCCGCGAGGCGCTGAGCGCTGCGCAGGAACAGCTCGAACAATCGCGCGAGGAAACAGCATCGCTGCGAGAAAAATGCGATGAAGTATCGGGCCAGCTTGAAGAAGCCCGGCAGACTGCTGAGCAGCATGAGCAGCGCATCACTGAACTCATGCAGGAACACCAGGCTGCGTGCGCTGAGCTTTCCGACGAGCACACACAGCAGCTCGCTGAACGGACACGTGCGCTGGAGCAGTCGTGTCTCGAGCGGGATGCTGCCCAGTCTCGTTGCGAGGAAGCAGAGCAGAGTCTGCAATCGCTCGAATCGCAGCTCGCGGAGTTGACTTCGTCAATGCAGGCGCGCGAACAGGAACTTGCAGATGCGCGCGAGAAGCTCTCCATCGCCGGTGAGAAACTCAAGAAGTTCTCGCAGGCGCTCACCGAGCAGGCACCGGAACTTGAGCGCGGGGCGGCCGCGATGGCCACCGTTGAGCAGCAGAATCAGCAGATCGAGAAACTCAACCGCGACCTCGCCACTGCCAGGCGCAGTGGCAACCCCGATGAGATCCGCAGTCGCGATGAGCGCATCAAGCAGTTGACTGAAGCCCTCCAGCAGGCGCGCGGCCAGAAGACGGGCGGTGCAGACTCACGCGCGCTGCAGGCTGAGCTTGCAGAACTCAGTCGGCAGTGCGATGAGCTTCGTCTCGCGCACGACCAGATGCAGCTCGAGAAGCAGCAGGCAGTCGAGCAGCTTGAATCATCGCGTGAGGCAGCAGCGCGCGCGGGCTCGCTCGAGAAGAAACTTGCCGCGGCAGAAGAGCAGCTCGCGAAACTCACCCGGCAACTCGAGGATGCCAGGCAGCGCGCAAGCGATGCTGAATCGGCCGCTCACGCTGCCGCAGGCAATGCCGGCTCGAATCAGGCGGAGTCATCGGCCATGAACGAGCAGGTCACGCGGATCCGTGTTGTCGCTGAGCATCTGCAACGACGCCGAAAGCGGCTCAACAACATGCGCCGTGCGATGCGCCATCGCGCGAAGTCGCAGCCGAGGGCTGATTCAGGCGGCGCTTCCAGCAATACCGCTGCCAGGGTTGCTGTCGAACAGCGCGAACAACTCGCCAAGCAGATGCGCGAGATCGAGAACAAACGCCAGGAACTCATTGAAGTTCGCCACATGCTCTCTGCGTCGGAACGCGCGATGATCCGCAAGTGGGCTCGCCCACGCGCTGTTGCAACCAGCGGCTGGTTGTTGTTCATGGTCTCGCTCGTCGCGGTCGCGAGTTGGTTCGGCGTGAACCAGTACGCCCCGCCGCAAGCCACCGCGACTGTGACATTCCAGCCCGAGTCAACGGCGCTGCGCAAGATGGATGAGCAGGAACTGAGCGCGTGGAAAGACTGGCATGCCGAACTCATCTGGCATGATTCGTTCCAGACATCGCTCGCCAATCGATGCCGGGATCGCAAGGTCGACCCCTACGGCGATCGCGCTCAACTCGCCAGTCGCCTGCAACGCGATCTCACGCTCGACATGAGCGATCCTGATTCACTCACCGCGACACTCGTCGGCATCGATGCCAACGCAACCGCGCTGCTGCTCGATGTGCTCGCAACCAACCTCACACTGGAATCCAACCGACAACTCGGCAAACGCGCCGATGATGCGCCCGCTGTCGCGCTTGGCGAGCGCAAGGAAGATGGCCGCGTGCGGTTCGCAAGCGTGCAGCGAGAGTCGCCCTACACGGCCGAGCGCTTGCAACTGTTCGGCATCGTCGCGGGGTGTGCCGTCGTTGTGGTGCTGCTGTTGATCGGGGTCATCTACACGCGGCTCGCAAAGGCCAAGCGCGTGTTCGATGAGAACCAGTTTGCTATCGACGATACGGTCGAAGGTGCTGATCTCACGTCCGATCAGGCATTGCGCCCGATGATGTCCTGATCGAACGCGGTGCATCCGACGGCTTCGAATCGGCGCACGTCCGCGTGTGATGGTGTGAAGCGGTTCGGTTTGTAACGGCTCGGGCCGCTGTTGATCACCCGTATGCGGGCGAAGTGGGCCTGCTCATCGGCCGATGGATGAGTATTGCGGAGGATGAACTGCACGCAGCAGTTCGTCGCAGGAGAGAGATTGATGTCTCACAACACCAACACCGACACCGACACGCCCGCTCCCGAAGGTGGTGCCACGCGACGCAGTCGCCCGGCCGATCCACCCGCGCCCCTGCCGTTCCTGTGCATTCGGGATGATCGGCCGGACCTCAGCCGCACGCTGCCCGACGGCCCGCGCCAGGCGGCCGAGCATGCGCTCGATGCGATCGCTTCGATCAGCCGCCGCATCGACGACCTCGCGCGCGAACTCAACCTGCTCGGCCACTTCGAGGATGATGACCCCAATCGCCCCCGCGCTGCGTGATTGACGTTCGGCGTACCGGGCGCTGAATTGCAAACGCCCCGGCGTCGTTGCCGGGGCGCTGTTCTCTCCGCGTCAACGACTCATGGACACAAAATGGTCCCCCAGTCGTCGAGGACCAGCAGCAGGTCTTGCAGGTTCACAGCGCCGTCACCATCCGCATCGCCGCCTGTTGATCCATCACCACCT
>CAZVXI010000147.1:0-8063 GCA_964631295.1 uncultured Isosphaeraceae bacterium | reverse complement strand
GAATCGAGAAGACGCGGTTCAGTGCCGCGATCGACATGGTGCTCGGCGGGCTGAGCGAGGTTCGGCGAGGCACGGTGCTTATCGCAGGGCTGGAGGCCCACGTGTGCGTCCTCCAGACAGTGCTGGACTTGCAGGCGGCAGGCTACCAGTGCTTCGTGTGCTGTGATGCTGTTTCGGCCGGCCAGCGGGAGCAGATCGCCCCTGCATACGAACGGATGCGGCAGGCCGGGGGCATCGTCACGGGTGTGATGTCGGCCATGTACGAACTGCTCGGCGACGCGCGACATGCCTCGTTCAATCGCTGCCTGGACCTTGCCAAAGCCGTCGCGCAATAGAAATATGGTGGTTTCACACCTATCATCACACGAACAATCGTCAGAAATATGCTGATTTCGCCCCGCAAGGCGCCCTCAGTGGGGATAATCCGGGGTTCATCCTATGGATTGTGTTGCCCGTGATCGGGCCTGCCCGATCACAGAGGCAGCGATTTCTCGAAAGGGACTGCCGTGATTCAGGAAGCGTACGACCAACTCCGCAAACTCATCGAAGAGGCCGGCGAGGATATTCAGAAGGCCGAAGGCGGCAACAAGGCCGCAGGCACACGGGTGCGGAAAGCCATGCAGGACATCAAGAACGCTGCTCAGGAAGTGCGCGTGAAAGTCCTCGATGTTCGCAAGGACGACTGAGCGGCCACCGAGCGAGCGATTGCTGGATCGAGTGTCGCACACGCCGGTCACGAGCGACGGCACAAACCCTGCATGATCCGTGCAGTGCGACTGGAGCGACGTTGCGTGCCCACCGCGCCACTTTTTGACATCTCTGCCATCAACCGAGATGGCGTTGCCATCTCGCCGGAGCGCATTGGCGAGATGAACCCACAAAGTGGGCCAATGCGCCAACTCGATAAGGTGCTCTGGGTTCGTGATGACCTCGTCGAAGCGCTTGGCACCAAGCAGGTACGCGATGATGAGTTCTGGGTGCCGCATCACATTCCCGGCCGACCACTGATGCCCGGCGTCCTCATGCTTGAGGCAGGCGCCCAACTCGCAAGCGTGATGTTCCGTCTGCGCGGTAGCGACAAGTTCTTCGGTTTCACACGCTGCGATGACGTCGTCTTTCGTTCACAGGTTGTTCCGGGCGATGAACTGCTCTTGCTGGGCCAACAAGTGAAGTACAACCCACGTCGAATGATCTGCAATGTGCAGGGCTGGGTTGGCCGGGAGATCGCGTTCGAAGCCCAGATCACGGGCATGGTGGTGTGACGACGTGCCGGACGATCAGCCCGGCAACGCGGATATTGGCCTGCCAGTCACGCTGCGCTTGAGCGACCACACCGCCGAGCCGACAGACTTGACAATCCTGCCCTCCGATCGCGGCGTGGCTGTCTTCTGCGATGCACAGGATCGCGTGCTCGCGATTGCCGTCTCGGCCGATGTGCGCCGCCTTGCGCGTCGCCGCCTCGCACCACCTTCAGAACCCCGAGAGCAGGCCCCGAGCCGCAGCCCGGACTGGCGATCACTGACGCGCGCGATTCACGCGAGAGCATGTGGCAGTCAGTTCGAGGCGGATGTCGAGTGGCTCAGACTTGCGCAGCGATTGCTCCCCCATGCTGCTGCCGCGGCTGCGGATCGCTGGCAGGGCTGGTTTGTGCACGTCGATCCTGACGCAACGCATCCCTGGTTCACCAAGACGCGGCATCCGGGCACACCTCCGAGCGGTCGCGCGGGCGCATACCTCGGCCCATTGCCCGACAAGCATGCTGCCGGCCGGTTCATCGACGCCGTCAACGCAGTATTCGACCTCTGCAGGTACCGACACATCCTCGTGCAGACACCCGATGCAAACGCGTGCGCCTATAAGGAAATGCACCGTTGCCCGGCACCATGCGATGGCTCGATTGCCATGGATGCGTATCGCGAACAAGTACGCTGCGCGATCGCTTTCGCATCTCACCCGCCTGAGCAGTGGATCGATGCGCAGCAACAGGAGATGGACGCGTGTGCAGCCTCACAGGATTTCGAACGAGCCGCACTGATCAAACGGCAGATCGACGATGCCCGTGCGATCACCGGCAGCAAATACGCATGGTTAACAGCACCCGGCGCGTTCTCGTTTGTTGCAGTACAGCAGTCGACGGAAACGGAGCGCGCACGCATCTTCCTGCTGCATGGAGGATCGATTCAGCAGATTGCCGACGTCGCGATCAAAATCGAACCTGCCGACGCAAAGCGCACCTGCCAGTTGCTGCGCGACACTGCAAAGTACCGCACTGACCTCGCAACGCTCGCGCAGCCAGAGCATGAGATGCTCGGACTCATGTGTTACCACCTGTTCCTGCCTGCCAGAAAACAGCGAGGCGCATGGGCGCGTCTGACCGATGTGACACCCGAGCGCTTGCGCGCTCTGATCGAGCATGCGCACCATCGCTGGGCGAAGCTGGACAAGCCAGGGAAGGATGATCTCATGCCTGACGCGGATGACGATCGACTGATCGAATCAGTCGACGCGCCGCATTGATCTGCGGTGGGTTACCAGCAGAATCCAAAGTTGAAGGAGTGATGGAAGAACGGCACGTGGAAGTGGCCGAAGTGGAAGTGGCCGAAGTAGTTCGAGCGATGGCGCCTGCGGCCGAGCGGCTGCCGCTGATCTGTGCCGTAGCGTGCACCTGCAAATCGCGACAGTGCCTGCCTGCCTTCTCGCTGCATCTCCGTCAACGGCGGCAGATTGGCAATCGTCTGCTGATTGACGTTCGACTCGTGCGACTTGGCCTTGGCCTTTGGTGGCGGAGGCATGTCGATATCGACTCCCTGCGCCGCGGCAGGGCTGGCCATGCCCGCACAGAATGCAAGCACGGCGCAAGCAGAAACAGCCCGCCAGAACGATTTGCCGGTACGCTTTGCCAGAATCATCAGATACCTCGCAGACAATGGGTCCAGAAACACGGTGCTCCCCCCAACTGGACACGCTCACTGCGATTCTATGTCGAAAAACTGCGTCGGCTACGAACTTCCGCCGATCCGGAAAGGGGCCTATGACCGCCTGGAAGCCACATCCACTGCGATTTGAGCCGATCTTCAAGCCGAAGGTCTGGGGCGGCCGCGCGCTCAAGAATCTGGGTAAGTCTCTGCCGGGCGGCCAACTCATCGGCGAGAGCTGGGAACTCGCTGACCTTCCGACATCAATCGCTGCAGGGGGTCAGTCACGCATTGCTGATGGACCGTTCAACGGCATGACGCTCCACGACCTGATGCAGCGGCATGAGCAGGCAATCATGGGCGATGCACCCTCGCACCGGGGCCGCTTTCCTCTGCTCATCAAACTTCTTGATGCGAGAGAGAACCTTTCGGTACAGGTGCATCCGAGCCCTGCGTATGCCGCCATGCACCCGGAAGCCCATTTGAAATCCGAGGCATGGGTCATCCTCGAGGCGAGGCCCGGTGCAGTCATCTATCGCGGTGTCAAACCGGGCATCACGCCCTACGACCTTGCAGCACACGTCCGCGATGGCTCGATCATCGAGGACCTGATCGCACTCGAGGCGGTGCCTGGCGAGTGCCATTACCTGCCCAGCGGCACCTGCCACGCGCTCGGTGCCGGGATCGTCGTTGCCGAAGTGCAGACACCAAGCGATACCACCTTCCGCGTGTACGACTGGGGCAGGTCGCACCGTGCGTTGCATATCGAACAAGCCATGCAGTGCATTGACTTCGAAGGCGACTTGCAAGGCAGGCCGGAACATCGCACGGTTGAACTCGACGATTTCTCCACAACCATGCTGACCGATAACGACATATTCCGGATCGAACGCATCAACGCCCGGCGCGGCACATCATTGGACGTTGTGACATCCAATCAGCCCGTGGTGTGGATGATGCTCAAGGGCGGCGGCGCACTCTCAGGCCCCGGCCAGGCGGTCGAGGTCTCTCAGGGCGACACCATCCTCATGCCCGCAGGCATGGATACCGGCGTCGAGGACCAACCACGCTGGCACGCAGATCTCCACAGCGGCGCATCATTTCTGCGTATCTCGCTGACGCATCCTTCCCGGGGAACGATCGCATGAACCACACGACAGTACCCGTCCGACTTCACTTGATCGCACTGATCGTGGCGCTGTCCTGCGCGTCGCATGCGAGGGCGACCGGCACGCAGCACCTCATCAGCCCCGGCGGGGACATGCGACCGATCCTCGAGAAAATCGAGCCCGGCGACGAGATTCTGCTGCTCCCCGGCCGACACCTGCCAATCCGGCTCAACTCGGTGAAGGGCACACGTGAAGAGCCGATCACGATTCGCAGCCTCGACCCTGCTGAGCCCTCGGTCATTATGAAAGCCGACGTGGGCATTCACATGATTGATGCGGCCCATATTCGCATCAGCGACATCATCATCGACCAGCCGACTTCGGCCGGCATCATCATTGAGGCATCACGCGCACAAGGCATGGAGTCTCCAGCAACCGGCAGCGTCGCAGTAGAGCGTGTGCGCGTGCGCGGCGTTGGGGTCGGGCAGCAAGGCCAGCGTCCCGCCGTGCGAGTCGACGCAGTCAAAGATGTGGCAATCAAGCACTGCCAGTTCAAGGGATGGTGTGGCATCGGCTGCGACATCGTCGCCAGTGAGAACGTGACGTTCCAGCACTGCGACTTCATCGCGGGTGATCGGACAGCCGAATCGATGGCCATGCGGATGCGTGCCGGCAGCGAGACGGTGCATGTCGAACAATGCCATTTCGAAAAATGCGGTGTGGAGGCGGCGCTGCTCATCGGCGGCGCGACCGGTCGCGAGCAGTTCATCCCTGCGATCACCGGAGAGATCAAAGCCGATGCGAGATACGAAGCCCGGGCCATCACCGTCGCGGGCTGCACGTTTATCGACCAGGCATGCCCGTTCATCTTCGCCCATGCCGACCGCGTCACAGTGCGCAACAACACGATCGTGCGGCCGCAGCGCTACGTGATGGCAGCATTGCAGGCGTCAGACGATCCGGCAGTCGCCAGCAACCGGCACCTGACGTTCGGGCAGAATCTCATCACCTGGCGCGCGGGCAAACTCAGCGGGCTGCTGCTGCTCGATCAGGCGAACAAGGATGTCTCACTGGCGTTCGAGGAGAACCTGTGGTGGTCGGATGACCCGGTTGCGGTGCGCTCGCGCATGATCCCGGGTATCGCCCGCCAGCAGTTCCCGCAGGTGCTGGACATCGACCCGAAGCTGGATGACACGCTCCGGCCGCAGATCGCTTCAGCCCAGCAGTTCGGCCGGGGGATGCAGTGATCCGCGATACCCACCGTGCGCTGCCGCAACACACGTCGTTCACTGGGATAACAGTGCACGGACCGATGCCATTTCGCCCCAGAATCATGGAATCCTCCGGCCCGGCAGCGTGTCTGTAACAGTGTTACGAGACCGTTTGGAGCGACCACAATGGCCAGACAGCTCAGCGAAGCCGACCTCAGACGCTGGATGGCGGAGAAAGGCCCGCAGTTGATCGTCCTCTCGACGGGCATCTGCCGGGACCGTCATCGGGCTGAGGAGATCGTCCAGGAGGCGTTCGTGAAGCTCTGGCGGCAGCCACCCGACGCGGGCGAGATCGCCTATGCATCCTGGCTGCGACGGGTGGTCACGAATCTGTCCATCAATGCGCTGCAGCGGACCAAACGGCCGTCTGCCCTGCCTGAAGGGTTTGCAGACCAGGCCCTTCGCACGGCAGACCAGCACGAGGCGCTGCGGCAGGATGTGGAGGATCTCTCCCGCGTGCGTGAGGCGATGGACAACCTCGACGCTGGCAAGCGGGCGATCCTCATGCTGCGCGCGAGAGAACAGCTCAGTTACGACGAGATCGCGGAGCACCTTGGCGTGCCCGTCGGAACCGTCATGAGTCGACTGAATCGTGCGCGGCGTGCATTGATGGATGAAATCAAACGGCAGGATGCCGACCGTGGTGGTGATGAAACAACTGTCTTCGACTTCAAGCGATACGCCAACGGGGCATGATGACGAAGACGATATTTTCTGTGGGGATGGCGGAACGGCGCGACCGATTTCGCGACAGGCGGTGAAACATGATGGAACAGATGGACGTCAATGACATTCGAGCACTGCTCTCGGCACTTATCGACGGCGAAGTCGACGACGCCAAGCGCCACGAGGCAGAGCGTTTGATTGCCCAGTGCGATGAAGCCCGCTCGCTCATGGATGAAGCAGAAGCACTCGATGTGCTCATTGCGCGTGATGCAGAACTGCTTGCTGGCGAACCAGCGAAACTGCCACCAGGGTTCGAAGCGAGCGTGCTCGCGCAGACAGTCGAAGCAGATCGCATCGCCTACGGCCGGCGCTGGACAACCTGGCTCGGCTGGGTTGCGGCGGCAGCATGCCTGACGCTTGCCATCACAATCTGGGTGATGGATCGGCAGCACTGGCTGAACGAATCCATGAATGGCAGCACAGTCACGCAGGACACACCCGGAGACAACGCTGGCATCAACAACAGCAAAGACAGCAACGCCGACGGCATGAAGGTGCACTTCACCAAGCGGTCATGGACGATTGACACACCGCTCGACCAGCCCAATCCGCATGCACCGGAGATTCCTGTGAAGCAGCCTGTAGTAGCACCGCCTGGCTTTGCATCAATGAGCGACGACCAGCCTGCCAGCACCGTTGATGATGAATCGCCCGGCGCATCAGCGATGCCGAACCTTCTCGAACGTCTGCAGTCGTTGCCGTTCCGCGCGCATCGCCTCGAGCAGGAACATCCGTTTGATGTGGTTGCGCTCAACGAGAAGGACACGCGCACGCTGCGCTCCGCATCCGCTCTGCTTGAACAACTTGCTGCTGCAGAGACTTCGTCATTCCGCGATGTGGAGATCATCCGGCACAACGCAGAGCGTGACGGTATCCTCGATGGGCTTGCTGCTGCTCGCGCCAACGTGCAGACTGCTCAGCGGCCGACGATCCTCGCAGCCGAGTCGATTCTGCTTCGCATCGTGCGCGGACCGATCAGCCAGGATGATCTCAAACTCATGCGCGCCGATGTCCAGACGCTCGACCTCGCAGCGCAGTTGCACGGCCTGACAGGCGAACCTCCCAGCGCTCGCTCGTTCTGAGAACGAATCTCCCGCGCAACAAATGCCTGATTTGCGTTTGTTACAGTGATTGAAAGCGCGAAGCCGATGAAGCGAGTCCGCCAGTTTTTCTGGTGAGGTTGTTGCGGGTTCCGATAACGAGTGTTCACATGGCTGAGCGGAGCGGCCGGAACACACGTGGAGAGTAGGCATGCATATCAGTGGCGCAAGCCCGATGCACATCGCGCGGGCTTACCAGGCGCAGCAGGCGGGCCAGGCCAGCCATGTTGCTCGTCCTGTTCAAACGCAGCAGGCCCGGCCGGCTCAGCCGGTTCACTCGACCGTCGCGCCGAACAGTTCGCAGCCAATCACACCGCCAAACGTTGCGCAGATGTCGACTCAGGTGAACGAACTGATCGCTGCGCGGGTTGATCAGCCGGTTGACTTCAATGGAGCGGAAAGTCGCGCTGGCGGCCCGGCTCTTGCAATGTACACGCGGGCAGCCGACCGGATTGAAGCTGGCACATCGCTGCACATCGGCCGCTCGCTCGACCTGCGCGGCTGATTCATGTCATGACAAGAACGCGCCCATGTGTTTTACGGGCGTCGTCATGGAGATATTTCACATGCGTCATCGCTCTATTGGTCACTCACCGTACCTGGCCTGATCTTCGAACCGATACAGCCCCTTACGCCGCTCTCGACATCACGCAATAACGAGCATTCGCGGCACTTGCACGACGTATAAATCCGGTACACTCTCAGCGTTCTCCAGAGTCTGTATCGGGGATCTGTCGTGACACAACCAGCATCGGGGAAGATATGCCGGATCTGCCTGCAGGATTGCAGCGGCCGTCCACGTATAAAGGATCCCGCCGGGCATTACTACTGCAAGCAGTGCTATGACGACGCCAAGCAGGGCGGAGATCGGCCGATATCCGCATCATCACTCGATCCGCCGCCTGCCGACATCCTCGGGCTCGCCGATGAGTCGATCGACAC
>CAZVXI010000146.1:0-8118 GCA_964631295.1 uncultured Isosphaeraceae bacterium | reverse complement strand
GTATCCTCTTCCAGAATGGTACCCGTGACCCACGCAGGAGGAAGAACAGTGCTGATGATGTCGTTGTTTGGTTGTCTGCTCGCATGTTCGGGCACGCTCGCCCAGTTTACCGGATGCGCAACCGCGAATGTTGTACAGCATGCCGTGTCAAGCCCCCGCGCGAGTGATGCAGGCGACATCGTCTACCGCGACGATGGCATCGCGATTGAACAGAGCGTTGTCGACGAGATGATTCCCGCGCCCGCTGACGTCGCGCTGCATGAAATGGGCGATGGCGCCATCCGTTATGACGCAATGCTGCGATACATGCGCGCGATCGCCGATGCGTCGCCATTCGTGCATATAGCTGAGTATGCCGAGAGCCACGAAGGTCGAACGCTGTATTACCTGACGATTTCCAGCGAGGAGAACCTCGCTCGTCTGGATGAAATTCAGTCGCAGAATGCAACGATTGCCGACCCTCGAAACCTGCGCGGCAACGGGCAGTCGATTATCGACAACCTTCCGGGTATCGCGTGGATGGCTTATTCGATCCATGGTGATGAACTGTCATCGACTGATGCAGCGATGCTTGTTGCGCACCGACTTGCAGCAGGAACAGATAATCTCGCGCAGCGCATGCGCGATGGTCTGGTCGTGTTCATCGATCCGCTGCAAAATCCCGATGGTCGCGAGCGATACCTCGCACAGTTGCAATCACTGCAGGGCAAGGTGCCGAATACTGATCTTGCATCGATGCAGCATTCCGGGCTGTGGTCCGGCGGGCGGACGAATCACTATCTGTTTGATCTGAATCGCGACTGGCTGACGCACGTGCATCCTGAAACCCGCGGCCGTGTGAATCTCATCCGCTCCTGGCACCCTCATCTGCTGGTTGATTCACATGAAATGGGCGGTGGTGACACGTACCTGTTCGACCCGCCGCGCGAACCATTGAATCCGCAACTGACCGAAAAGGGTCTCGAATGGCGTGCGCGGTTCGCAGATGACCAGGCGGCCATGTTCGACGCACATGGCTGGAGTTATTACGGCGGCGAGTGGTATGAAGAATGGGGGCCGTTCTACACCAACGCGTGGGCCAACCATCTGGGTGCGATTGGTATTCTCTATGAACAGGCGGGGTACAACGCTGCTTCGGTCAAGCAGGATTCCGGAGAAATCACGACCTACGCGCAGGCAGTGCATCGGCAGTACACGAGCAGCATGGCAAATCTGCAGTCGCTGCTTGAGAACAAGAACGAGTTCCTGCGAGACCGACTCGAGGCGCGCCGCGATGCTGTAGCTGAACCTGACACCGGCAAGGTGTTCGTGATGCCGAAAGCAGACAACGAATCATTGCAACAGAAGTTTCTCAACGTGCTCGCCCGGCACGGCATCGAGTGGGAGATCACTGGACAATCGATGAAAGCCGCCAGCGCTCTCGGGATCGATGGTCAACATCGCGACAGTGTCGCACTGCCAGCCGGCAGCATCATCATTCGTGAGAATCAGCCCCAACAGCGCCTGCTGCACGCGGTGCTCGACTTTGATCCTCGCATGACCGATGCGTTTCTGCTCGAGGAGCGCACGGAAGTTGAGGCGGGTCGTGGGGGATTTATCTACGATGTGACCGGCTGGAATATACCAATGTCGTACGGCCTTGAATCATACTGGGCCGAGGGCGTGGCAGCCGATGACGCGGCGCAGCTCATTCACGAGGACCAGCGTGATCATCCGCTCGCGCGTGAGCCGCAGTATGGCTATGTCATCGACTGCGTTGACAGTGATGCCGCGCGACTGCTCGTGCGGCTGTTCGACGCCGGCATCGTCGTGCGCGTGGCATCCAAGCCGATCGAGATTCAGGGTGAATCATTCGCAGCCGGAGCGATCGTCATTCGAAATCACGAGAACGGCGATGATCTGCGAGACGCGCTGCGGCAGGCAATGCTCGGCTTGAGCATTCGCGTGCTGCCTGTCGATACGGCGCGCACGGAGAATGGCTGGGATCTCGGCGGTCGACGCATTCATCTGCTGCATCCGCCGCGTGTCGCGATTGCATCGCAGTGGCCTGTGTCTGCAACGAGTTTCGGCGCATCGTGGTATCTCGTCGATGCGCAACTGGGGATGCGTTGCTCACCGATCAATGTGCAGAACCTCGCGCGGATGGACCTGCGAATGTACAACGTGCTGATTCTGCCTGATGCAGGTGGGATCGGGTCAATTCTCGATCAGGCGGATCGCAACCTGCGGCAATGGGTCCGAAATGGGGGAACGCTGATCGCGATTGGATCATCGGCGACGACACTCGCACGCGATGGTGGCATGAGTGATGTGCGCCTGCGACGCG
Source organism: uncultured Isosphaeraceae bacterium (assembly GCA_964631295.1). Lineage (GTDB taxonomy): Bacteria > Planctomycetota > Phycisphaerae > Phycisphaerales > SM1A02 > CAZVXI01. Next base: position 5,792 of record CAZVXI010000146.1, on the reverse strand, counting down.
ATGTGCTCGATGAACTCGATGTGTATGCAGAGGCCGTCGCGCGAGAGCGAGCGACGCGATCAGTCAAAATCGACCCGGCACTCGTGTGGGATGGTCGCGCAACGGATCAACAGCAAGCCGAGGAAGCCGATCAACACGAAGCCGCAACGCAACGTCCGCTCGACAACCTGACCGGCGATGCGCTCGAACGCGCCGATGCGTGGGCTCGTCGATTCAGCCCGTCGGGCGCAATCCTGCTGAGCGAACTTGATCAGACACACTGGCTTACCTTCGGCGCCGGTGCAACGATGCCTGCGCTGTTCGGCGGTTCATCCATACTGATGACAAAGGAGCCGGTTGATACGCCCGTTCGATTTGCTGACTATGATTCGCTGCGCCTCAGCGGTTTGCTCTGGCCTGAGGCACGGCAGCGCATCGCGAACAGCGCGTATGCCACCGTGGAACGCGTTGGTGACGGGCAGGTAGTGCTGTTTGCAGACGACCCATACTTCCGCGCGAACATGGAAGGCACCGGCCGGTTTCTGAAGAACGCCATTTTGCTCGGGCCCGGTATGGGAACAGATCAGCCAAGCCCGTGGTGATGTTGCGACCAGGCGCGATGAAGTGCAGTGCGCGCAAGAATGGAATGGTGCTGGTTGATCATGCGAGAATTTCGCGCACGACCTTGCCGTGGACGTCAGTCAGACGGAAGTCGCGGCCCTGGTGCCTGTACGTCAGGCGTTCGTGATCGATACCCATGCAGTGCAGGATTGTTGCGTTGAGATCGTGGATGTGGACCGGATCTTTCACGATGTTGTAGCTGAAGTCATCGGTTTCGCCATGCGTGTGGCCGCGTTTGATGCCGCCGCCCGCCATCCAGACTGTGAAACAGCGCGGGTGGTGATCGCGGCCATAGTTGGACTCGCTGAGCGCACCCTGGCAGTAGATTGTCCGCCCGAACTCACCGCCCCAGATGACGAGTGTGTCGTCCAGCATGCCTCGCTGCTTCAGGTCCATGATGAGCCCGGCCGACGCCTGATCAACATCCTTGCATTGCAGGCGAATGTCGCGCGGGAGGTTGTCGTGTTGATCCCACCCCCGGTGATACAACTGGATGAACCGCGCGCCGCGCTCAGCCATTCGCCGCGCAAGCAGGCAGTTGGCCGCGAATGTGCCGGGTGTTCGGGCATCCTCACCGTACATGTCGAACGTCGTCTGCGGTTCGTCGTCGATGTCCGTCAGGTCCGGCACCGACAGTTGCATGCGATAGGCAAGCTCAGCCGCGGCGATGCGCGCGTTGATTTCCGGGTCGCCGGTCTTGTGCAGTTGCTGCTGGTTGAGTGCGGCCATCGCATCGAGTACATCGCGCCTGGCATCGCGCGATACGCCCTGCGGATTGGAGAGGAAGAGCACCGGGTCGCCAACCGAGCGGAATCGCACGCCCTGATGTTCCGAGGGAAGAAAGCCGGTGCCCCAGAGGCGTGAGAACAGCGCCTGCGACGGCCGCACCGCGCTGCCCTGGCTGATCAACACCACAAAGCCCGGCAGATTCTGGTTTTCGCTGCCAAGTCCGTAGCTGAGCCACGCACCCATGCTTGGTCTGCCTGGTTGTTGGTGGCCCGTCTGAATGAACGTGATGCCGGGGTCGTGGTTGATCGCCTCTGTGTGGATTGACTTGATGAATGTGATGTCATCGACAATCTTTGCGGTGTGTGGCATGAGTTCGCTCACCCATGCGCCGCTCTGGCCGTGTTGTTCGAAATCGAAGATCGTCGGCGCGACCGGGAAGCGATCCTGCCCGGAAGTCATCGTCGTCAACCGCTGTCCCATCCGGATGGTTTCAGGCAGATCGGTGTCGAACAGTTCACGCATGGCCGGCTTGTAATCGAACAGATCAAGCTGTGCGGGCGCGCCTGACTGAAACAGGTAGATGATGCGCTTCGCCTTCGGCGCGAAGTGTGGTGCGAGCGAAAGGCTGTTATCATCGGTGAGCCCCGCAAGCGCTGACGGGTCCAGAATCGAAGCCAATGCTGCCACACCGATGCCACTGGCCGCCTTGCCAAAGAACTGCCGGCGCGTCTGCATCAGTCGATGTTCCCACAGTGGATCGGTCACGACGTCATCCCTTGGTGAGCGTTTCATCCAGCCCGAGCAGGGTGCTGGCGATGTTTGTCATTGCAGCGAGTGCGATCGGATCAAGCGATTCATCGGGCGCCGCATCTCCGATGGACAGCAGCAACTGCGCAGATGATGGATCACTGGTGTATCGCTCAATCATCTGTTCATGCAGATGGAGCAGGACTTCCAGTTCCCGCGGATCCGGCTCGCGTGCGAGCAGCAGTTGAAAAAGATACTTGATGCGGTCCGTCGGCGTGGCATCATCTGCTTCCAGCATCGCGCGATGCGCGAGCATGCGAGCCGCTTCTACAAACTGCCGATCGTTCAGCAGAACCAGCGACTGCAATGGCGTGTTCGTTCGCGGGCGCCGCACCGTGCATGTCTCGCGCGATGGAGCATCGAACGCGGTCATATTCGGCGGCGGGCTTGTGCGCTTCCAGTAGGTGTACATGCTGCGGCGATACTGCTTGTCGCCCTCATCAGCCATGAAGATTTTCGTATTACTATCTTCGTAGGCAACCGCCTGCCAGAGTCCTTCCGGCTGATGCGGCCGCACGCCCGGCCCGCCGATCTCACCGACCAGAAGACCGCTTGCGGCGAGCGCCTGATCTCGGATAACTTCCGCATCAAGACGGAACCTCGGGCCCCGTGCGAGCAAGCGATTGGCCGGATCATGTGCGAGCAGTTCCGGTGTCACATGTGATTGCTGGCGATAGGCGGCGCTGGAAACCATGAGTCGCAGCATGTGCTGTACATCCCAGCCGCTCTCGATGAACTCGACGGCGAGCCAGTCGAGCAACTGCGGATGCGATGGCCACTGCCCCTGCGCACCGAAGTCTCCAACTGTTTCCACGAGCCCGGTGCCGAACACCTGCTGCCAGAGTCTGTTCACGATGACGCGCGCCGTGAGCGGGTGATCATCGCTGACAAGCCATTGCGCGAGATCAAGCCGGTCCAAGTCTCCCGCCTCCGAGCGATGTTCGATCGGCGGCAGGCACTCGGGTGTGTTCGCCGTCACGGGATCGGTCGGCTGATCGTATTGCCCACGTTTGAGGATGTGCGTCTGCCTGCGCATCGGCCGCTCGTTCATCACGAGCGTCACAGGGAGATCTGCTTCGAGCGATTCCACCTGTGCGCGCAGGTCATCAACGCGCTCAAAGATCGGCCGCATTGCAGGTGAGTGGTGCCGCCGATAGAAGTTGCGGATGGCAACCTGCTGCTCAGCAGTCTGTTCTGAGCCAAGCGTATCAACCACACGCAGCAGCGCACTGCCGATTCCTTCCTCCACCGGCTGAAAGTAGAAACCATACCCGCCGCCGACGTTGGCGATTTTCATCAGCAGGTGGTTCTCGCCGGGCCGAAGATTGACGCTGATCTGATCCTGATCCGGCGCGACACCGCGCTGCACGTTGTTGTCATGCACGACCGCGCCATTGAGCCACGCCTTGATCGAATCATCACTGCCAAGCGAAAGTGTCAGCGACCCACCGGTATTCGATGTGATCGTCCGCGCGAGATACGTCGCGCTGATGTCGCCATCGAGCATGTGGACAGTGCCATCGGCAAAGTCCGGACGCGGAACCCAGGTGATTGTTGCATCCTGCCATGTCGCGTCGGCGTCGAAGGCTGCCTGTTCGAGTTCTGGTCCGTACGGCGTGCTGTGCGCCTCCCCGGCGTTCTGCGCCGGGAACGGTCCAGCGAGGTACCAGTCGCCGAAGTGCGACGCCGCGAAGGCATCGGTCACACGCTGATCTGACGCGACCGAAAGGCGGGCTCGCCCGATCGCGTGCTGAGCGTAGTGTGTTTCGAACTTCAAACGCACGACGATGTCGGTACCGCCCTCGAAGCCAAACGGTTCAGCGGCAGCGAACACGGCCGTACGATTCTCTCGTCGATTGAACCCCTCGATTGCCCAGCCGTTCGTGTCGTTCACGATGCCGTCAATCGCCATGGTGATCAGGTAAGGCCCGTTCACCTGCTCGTGATCAGCCGCAGCGGTGGAGAGCCGAACTGGATGGCGTTGCGTGGGGTCTGCGACAGAGACCGCGTCCACTTCGATCTCGCTGAGCACGAAGTTTGCGTTCTCTGCCCGCCCGGGCCCGTTGAAGGGCAGGTCTTCGTGCGTGAGCGCATCCAGCCGCAGCAGCGAGATGTTCTGTGCATCGGTTCGCGCGGTGATTGTGTAAACATCGCGCGCCGGATTATCGCCCGTGGACAACACGGATTGATCATCGAGGACTCGCAGCGTCGCGCCATCGCGCGAGTGGGCATCAATCACACGAACATCCTGCCAGGCGCTCCGCCACAGCGAGTTCCAGTCCGTCTCCCATGCCCGCTGAGCCGATTCAATCTCGGGGTTGGGCGCTTCGATCTTCGCGGTCTGCTCGGTGAGTTCCGCCTCCAGCGATTCGAGAATACCGCGCTGCTCGCCTCTTGTGACGCGGACAACCGGCGGCGGGTCACGGCGATTGCCGTCCATCGCTGCTTCGGTTGTGTTGTTGAAAAACGCGAAGAACTCGTAGTACTCGCGATGAGAGATCGGGTCGAACTTGTGATCGTGGCAGTGCGCGCACGACATCGTCAGCCCCATCCACACGGTTGCTGTCGTCGCGACGCGGTCGGCGGCATATTCAACGAGGTACTCTTCGTCGATCGCGCCGCCTTCGCTGGTCGTCACGTGGTTGCGGTTGAAGCCGGTGGCGATCATCTGATCCATTGTCGGCTGCGGCAGCAAGTCGCCGGCAAGCTGCTCGATCGTGAACTGATCGAACGGCATGTTGCGGTTGAACGCATCAATGACCCAGTCGCGCCATGGCCACATCGAGCGGTCGTTGTCGAGGTGCAAGCCGTGCGTGTCCCCGTAGCGGGCTGCATCCAGCCAGTAGCGGGCCATGTGTTCGCCGTGGTGGGGAGAAGCGAGCAGCCGGTCAATCACACGGTCGTATGCGCCGGGTTCGTCGTCGCTGAGAAACGCGTCAACGTCAGCCGGAGTCGGCGGAAGCCCGGTGAGATCAAGCGTGACTCGCCGGAGCAGAGTCACACGATCCGCTGTTGGCGACTGCGACAAACCGTCATCCGTCAGCCGCTTTAGAACGAAGTTGTCGATCGGATTGCGAGCGCGAGCATCTGCCGGTGCATCGGGCACGGGTGGGCGCTGCGGCGTGATGAACGCCCAGTGGTCCGCCCACGGTGCGCCGTCTGCGATCCACCGACGCAGCGTCGCGATCTGCTCCTCGCTCAGCGCGTCGTGCCCGGTCGAGGCTGGCGGCATGCGATCGAGCGGGTCATCTGTGGTGATACGCCGCACGATCTCGCTTGCATCCGGATCGCCCGGGATGATGGCCGTCTTGCCGCTGGGCAGAGGCGTGATCGCCGCTTCGCGCTGGTCGAGGCGGAGGCCTGACTGTCGCGCGGCTGCGTCCGGGCCGTGACACTCAAAGCAGTTGTTCGACAGGATCGGTCGGACATCGCGGTTGAAGTCGATCGTGCGAGGCGGCGGCCCCGACGCAGGCCCGGATGGTCTGTTAGCTGCAGCAGATGAGGCCGACCCCGATCCAGCGAGCGCAGCAGTCAACACGGCCGTGCCGACCAATACGAGCAATCCACAAATCTGCGCACAGCGTCGTGCCACGATCACCTCCGTATCCACCATCTTATCAGCAGAACACGCCGTGGTGAAAGGGGAAAACGCAACT
>CAZVXI010000145.1:0-8134 GCA_964631295.1 uncultured Isosphaeraceae bacterium | reverse complement strand
CGTACTCGTCCATCAGGGCGATGGACGCATGTCGCCACTGGCAGAAGTGTCTGATCCGAACGACGTGGCAGCATTGCTTGCCCGCGTTGAAGAAGGATCGAACGGCCGGCAGGCGACGCGTTTCAAAGCGATGCTCAACCAGTTCAGTCAAGAGTACGACCAGCCCGACGAGCGACCATCCGGGCGTCTTCCTCGCTTGCGACGAAACCCCGACGACAGTGATGTCGTGGATCTGACGCGCCCAACGCCGGGCTTTGGCCTTTTGCGAGTGAATCGGAGCGCGTAGGCAAATGCAAGTGTCCCGACTCATGACGATGCACCTGCTCGCGGCGATGTGCGCAATCGCCTGCCTCGCGATGCCCGTGCACGCGCAGGACGGGGCATCGGAATCCATCGCGACGGCTGATCCTGCGAGTGACTTTGCCGAACTCAATCCGCTGTTGATGCTCGAAGATGCAGGCAACGCGCTGCCGGGTACTGAGAACGGCCTGAGCGCATCGCTCAATGTCCTTTTGCTGTTGACAGTGCTGTCGCTCGTGCCGTCGATTCTGATTCTCTGCACCTGCTTCACACGGATCATCATCGTGCTCGGGCTGCTTCGCCAGGCACTCGGCACGCAGGGGCTGCCACCAAGCCAGGTAGTCGTCGGGCTGGCGCTGTTCATCACGCTCGTTGTCATGGCGCCCACAATGAAGCGCATGTATGTTGAGGGCGTGAAGCCCTATGCGGACGGCGAAGAGATGAACTACGAAGTCGCCTGGGCCAACACTGTCCAGCCGCTGCGCGATTTCATGTTCAACCAGATTGAAGCCACGGGCAACTGGTCGGGCGTGTACATGATGCTCAACTATCGTGGCATTGACACATCAGAGCCGGAGAAACTCACGCGGGCTGATGTCGATCTTCTGTCTCTGATTCCCGCTTACATTCTGAGCGAACTGAAAGTCTCGTTCCTGATGGGCTTCCGTGTCTACCTGCCGTTTCTCGTGATCGACATGGTGATCGCAAGCATGTTGATATCGATGGGCATGCTCATGCTCCCGCCTGTATTGATTTCACTGCCATTCAAGTTGCTGCTGTTCGTGCTGGTTGATGGCTGGCAGTTGATTGTCGGCACGTTGATGAGCAGTGTGGCGCAAGTAGATGTTGCAACTTCAGCAGCATCGCTGCTGGGAGCGGGATTCATCTGATGCGCGGATGATGATGCCCGCGCATCATCCCACGAATGACTGAGTGTCCCTGCCGGGTTCATCGTTGATTCTCAGGAACGGAAAGAGACACGGCCAAATGGAAGAACAGGTCATCGAACTCGTGCGACAGGCGCTGCTGATGGCGCTGCTGCTCGCGACGCCGATTCTCGGCGCGGGGCTCGTGGTCGGTCTGCTCATATCGCTGTTCCAGGCAGTCACACAGATTCAGGAGCAGACGCTGACATTTGTGCCCAAGATCGTGGTCATGCTGATCGTTGCGGTGCTGCTGCTGGGGTGGCTGACCATTCAGATGGTGGAGTTCACAAGAGAGATGTTCTCGGGCATGTGAACGTGATGGATGCATGTGTGATCAATGACCGAATCATGGGCCAACCTGCTCGACCACCTGCCTCCGCTGCTGCTGGTGATGTCCCGGCTTGGCGGGCTGATGGTGTTCGGGCCGGTCTTCGGCTCACCGGTGATTCCCGTGCGCGTCAAGGTGTTTCTCACATTGCTCGTCGCGCTGGCTGTTTATCCGCTGCTGGTGGAGCGAGGCTTCTCCGGGCCGATGGAACTGAGCATCTGGATGCTCGGCCCGATCATTGCTGGCGAAGCGCTCGTCGGACTGGTGATCGGCTTCATCGCATCGATGCCCCTGGTTGGCGTGCAGACCGGCGGGCTGATCATGGGCCAGCAGATGGGGCTTGGCTTTGCGCGATTCTACAACCCGGCAGTCGACGACGAAGCAGATGTCATCGGCCAGTTGTTGTTCTTTCTCGGGCTTGCTGGTTTTCTCGTGATTGGCGGACACGAAGCGATGCTGCTCTCCGTGCTGCACAGCTTCGAGCACGTGCCGGCCGGAGGCGTGAGCATGAACGTGTCGCTTCTGGAGTTGATCACCGGTCTTCTACTCAGCGCGTTCGAGTTGGCGATGCGTGTGGCAGCGCCGCTGCTCGCACTGATTTTCCTCGAAACGCTTGCGATGGGCTTCGTCTCCAAGACCGTGCCGCAGTTGAACATCCTTTCCCTCGGCTTCCCGCTGCGCATCCTTGCCGGCATCGCGATCGTTGCACTCGGTCTGTATGTCATCAACGACGTGATGATGGTCGCGATCAACGATGCAATGTTCGCAACGTTCGAGTGGATCGAATCACCAACAACGACAGATCTGGAGGGCGTTGATGGCTGACGATCTGGGCGAACGCACAGAAGAGGCAACGCCAAAGAAGCGCAATGAAGCGCGCGAGGAAGGCAACGTAGCACGCAGCCAGGACCTTGCCGGCGCGTTCCTGCTGCTCGTCGCGACGCTTACGCTCTGGATCGTGGCAATCCACATGCTCGGGCAGGGCCGTTCCATCATCGGCCAGGCGCTCGCGTTTGATTCCGTGGGCGATGTGTTCGATCCGGAAGACGCATGGAGTGTCGTTGCATGGGTCGGAGGGTTGGCGATCCGCATCGCAGCACCGGTGCTGCTCATCGCCTGGCTGGCAGCGATCATCAGCCACTTCGGTCAGATCGGGCTGGTATTCTCGCCCAAGGCGCTCCAACCACAACTCAAACGGCTCAGCCCGATCTCCGGGTTTAAACGCATCTTCGGCCTGAGCGCGCTTGTCAAAGCCGGGCTTGATTCGCTCAAGGTCGCTGTCGTCCTCGCCGTCGCGGCGTTGACGATCTTTCAGCGACGTGATGAGATCCTCGTTCTGCCGTACCTCGCGGTTCTGGAGGCGCTCGCGTCAGTCGGCTACATGCTGCTTGACCTCGCGCTCCGCGCCGTCGCGGTGCTGCTGCTGCTGGGGATGATCGACTTTTTCTATCAGCGATGGAAGCACAGCAAAGACCTGCGCATGACCAAGCAGCAGGTGAAGGACGAAATGAAGACCACCGACGGCGATCCGGAGGTGAAGGCCCGCCGGTCACGTATCCAGCAGCAGATTTCGATGCAGCGTGTGCAGTCATCCGTTCCAAAGGCGGATGTCGTTGTGACCAACCCTGAGCACCTCTCTGTTGCGATTCAGTACGACGAACAGACGATGCATGCACCGCGCGTCGTTGCCAAGGGCGCTGACTACCTCGCGTTGCGCATCAGGCAGATTGCTCGACAACACAATGTGCCGGTGATCGAACGCAAGCCGCTCGCCCGCGCGTTGTACGCACAGGTGAAGGTCGGCCAGGAAGTCCCGCCTGAGTTCTACAAGACAGTTGCAGAGATTCTCGCGTTCGTTTACCGCATGGATGGTCGAATGGAGCAACAGGCACCCGCCGCAGTCTGAGTGACTGCCGACGCGATACACAATGGCAGATTCACGGAACAAGCCGGAATTACCCTTGCCCCTACCCTTCGCCTGGGTTGCGCGTCATCGCCACTTCATTGTGCCGGTGAGTTTTCTGCTGCTGATCGTCGTGCTGGTGATTCCGCTGCCGCCGCCGATTATGGACATGCTCATCGCGGCGAACATCTCTCTTGCCGTGATCGTACTGCTCACGACGATCTATATGGATCGCCCGCTCGACTTCAGCGTGTTTCCAGCGCTGCTGCTTGGTACAACGCTGTTTCGTCTCGTACTCAATGTCGCGTCGACACGGCTGATTCTCTCCGCGGAGGCAGACTCACCCGACCAGGCGTCCGCCGTTGCAGGGCATGTCATCGAGGCGTTCGGCAACTTCGTGGCTGGCGAGTCTGTCATTGTCGGTGTCATCATCTTTCTCATTCTCGTCATTGTGCAGTTCGTCGTGATCACCAAGGGCGCGACGCGCATGAGTGAAGTGGCAGCGAGATTCACGCTCGATGCGATGCCGGGCAAGCAGATGGCGATTGATGCCGACCTCTCGGCAGGTCTCATTGATGAATCGCAAGCACGCGAGCGGCGGACGGAAGTCACCCGGGAAGCGGACTTCTACGGGGCGATGGACGGTGCGAGCAAGTTCGTACGTGGCGACGCAATCGCGGGCATCATCATCACCATGGTCAATGTCGTTGGGGGATTTGCGATTGGCGCGCTCGAGAAGGGCTGGCCGCTCACCGACTCGATCAACGTTTTTACGCAACTGACGATTGGTGATGGGCTGGTCAGCCAGGTGCCGTCGTTCATCATCGCCATCGCAGCAGGACTGATCGTTGCCCGCACTGGCGGCCGGGAGCGCATCGGCGATGCGATTCCCAAGCAACTCGCCGCTCAACCCATCGCGTTGTACCTGATCTCGGGCTTCCTTCTGGTGCTCGCCTTCACGCCGCTGCCTTCGCTGCCACTCGTGACCGCCGCGGCGCTGTCCGGTGGCATCGCATGGGCGATCGGCCGCGTTGATCGTGCGAACAAGGATGCCAGGGAGCACGAGGCGCGCGCCGAAGCAACCGCCAAACCGCCGGAAGAACAGCCCGTCGAGGAGTTGCTTGCAGTTGATATTCTCGAGATCGAAATCGGCTACGGGCTTGTGCAGCTTGTGGATCGCAGCCGTGGCGGTGACCTGCTCGATCGCATCTCGATGATCCGCAAGCAGACCGCGATGGAGATGGGCATTGTCGTCCCGCCAGTGCGCATCCGCGACAACATGCAACTCGATGCCAATACGTACCATGTTAAGCTTCGCGGTGCAGTGATTGGTGATGGCGTGGTCTATCCGGATCATCTGATGGCGATGGATTCCGGGCTGGCATCAGGCAAAATCGATGGCATCAAGGGCCGCGAGCCAGCATTCGGCCTTGAAGCGACATGGATCGAGAAGGATGCGAGACAGCGCGCTGAGACAATGAACTACACCGTCGTGGACGGAACCAGCGTGATGGCGACGCATCTGACGGAGTTGATTCGCCAGTACGCCGATGAACTGCTCACGCGAGAAGAGGTAGCGCAACTGCTCGAGCAACTCAAGAAGCAGGCTCCCAAGCTCGTTGAAGAGGCAGTGCCCGGCGTCATCAAGCCCGGCGATCTGCAGAAAGTGCTCCAGAATCTGCTGCGCGAGCGCGTCCCGATCCGCGACCTCGAGACGATTGTCGAAACGCTCGCCGACTGGGGATCGCACACGAAAGATACTGATGTACTCACCGAGTACGTCCGCAACGCGCTGCGACGCACGATCTGTCACCAGTATGCCACAACCGACGATGATGGTGCTCAGCGGCTGTACTGTGTGACGCTCGACCCGGCAGCTGAGGACATCGTCAACGGCTTCATCGACCGCGGTCCGGCGGGCACGACGATGTCGATGCCGCCCGCGGTTGCCAATCGGCTCTCCCGGGCGGTGAGCGAAGCGTCCGACCCGCTGCTTCGCGATGGACGGCAGTTGATCGTGCTCACCTCGCCGACCGTCCGTGCTCAGGTGAAACAGGTGCTTGACAACAACACACCCGGCTGTGTGGTACTTTCTTATAATGAGGTTGTTCGAGGGCTCGACGTGGAGTCGGTTGGTCTGGTACAGTTCGACCTCGAACCGAAGACCAGCGCCAGTGCGGCGTAGTCGGATGATGGCACGGATTGCCATCTGCTTGGTCCAACAGCCAGGGAGGGCTCACGCGTGGACACCCGAACCTATCGCGCTTTTTCGATGGCTCAGGCCCTCGCTGCCGTGCGAAGCGACCTCGGCCCCGATGCTGTCGTGCTGACGACGCGCTCATTCAAACGCGGCGGATTCCTCGGCATCGGTCGACGAACCATCGTGGAAGTCACTGCGACACGCAACAGCGGCCAACAACGCAGGCAACAGACGCCAAGCCAGTCGGCAACGACGCAGAAGCAGAGCCAGCCGCGACTTTCAGCCCGGCAGGCACGGGCTCAAAGCGCCTATTGCCCGAAGCCAGCGACCAACGGCGCAGGTGATCCCGCCGAGCGCCGCAAGCAACTGGCCGTTGAACTGCTCGACGAACTCAAGCGGCGCGAGGCGAAGTCAGGGGGTGGCGATCCTGAGAAGTCGGTGTCTCGGGAAGCGGAACGCGCGGAACAGCCCTCCAGTGAGCGGCCGGCACCATCGCGACACGCAGTCAGATCTGCTCGATCATCACCGTCGCCGTCGTCTTCGTCTTCGCAGGGACAAGGTCGGCCCGATCGCAAGCCGCAAACAGTCACAGCGACCTCGGCTGGCGCATCCGAGCCCGTTGCTCGGCGGTATGTGCTCGCTGGGGGGAATCAGCCGCCGCCGAAACCTCGTGGGAGATCTGCCCCTCCCGCATCGCCACTGAAGCCGCAGAGTATCCGACCGATCGAGATGGAAGTTGCTGCGAGCGAAATGCACAGTGGGGCGTCACACGGTGCATCGTCAGAGGCAATGCAGCGCGAGTTGTCCGCCATTCGCTCGATGGTCGGCCGCGTGTTACAGTCCACATCGACCGATGCCGCGACGCGAAGCGATGTTCCGCAACAACTGTTCGATGCCTATCTGCATCTGATCAGCCAGGACCTTTCCGAGGACATCGCAGATCAGGTAGTCCAAGCGGTGCGGTCGCAGTTGTCCGGGGATGATCTCGCTGATCCCGCGCGCGTGCGAGCGGCGGTCGCATCGCAGCTCGCACAATGTATACCGGTGGCCGAGTGTCCAGTGGCGCTCGAGAGCCCCGACGAACGCCCACTGACAATCGCTCTTGTCGGCCCGACCGGTGTAGGCAAGACGACCACTCTCGCAAAGTTGGCAGCATCGTTCAAACTGCGGCATGAGCGCAGCGTCGGTCTTATCACCTGCGACACGTACCGGATTGCAGCCGTCGATCAGTTGCGCACCTACGCCAACATCATCGGCTTGCCACTGGAAGTCGTATTGACACCCAGCGAGATGCCGCGCGCGATGCACGCGCTCGCGGGCTGTGATGTGATCCTGATCGACACTGCCGGGCGGAGCCAGCGCGACACTGATCGACTGGTGGAACTGCGCGAGTTCCTCCGACAGGCTGACCCGCATGAAGTGCATCTGGTGCTCTCGAGCACGGCAAGTGAGAAAGTGCTGTTACAGGAGGCCGAGGCATTTGGCAGCGTGGGCGCACAAAAAGTCGTCCTCACAAAGCTTGATGAAGCGGTGAGCTTCGGCATGCTCGTGAATGTCATCAGGCGTATCGGGCGCGAACTGAGTTTCTTCACAACCGGCCAGGAAGTGCCGGACCACATCGAGATCGGGCGAGCGGATCGGCTGGCAGATCTCATGCTTGCGGCGGAGTGATGCGTTGACTGATCAGGCGGATCGACTCCGGCGACTTGTTGATGGCGATGCGGATATCCACGCTGCTGACGGCGGTGTCGCGACGCGCGCCCCGGAGTCGATCATCAGCATCAGTGCGACATCGCATCGGCCCCCGGCGAGATCGGTCGAGGCCAAGCCGCGTCGCACGACGATGCCGTACGACCCGAATCTCTCGCTCGGCAATGCACAACCCCGGCTCGCGCACGCGATCGCAGTGTGTTCCGGCAAGGGTGGTGTGGGCAAGACGAACATCGCTGTGAACCTTGCGGTCTGCATGGCCCAGCGCCGCAGGACGACATGCCTCGTTGACGCAGACCTCGGGACGGCCAACGCAGATGTTCTGTGTAACCTCACGCCTCGCTACTCGCTTGACCATGTGATGCGAGGCGTGTGCGGGCTCGATGAGATTCTGCTGCCGGGCCCCGGTGGGTTTCGGCTCGTGCCGGGCGCTTCTGGCATCGCGCGACTGGCAAACCTCGCAGAGGACGATCAGCGGCGGATCGTCAGTGAACTCTCCGCCATCGAGCGAGCATCACAGTCACTGATCATCGATGCGGCAGCCGGTGTCGGCCGGAACGTGACGATGTTCGCCGCGGCAGCTCGAACCGTGTTGATCGCCACGACGCCCGAGCCAACTTCGATGACCGATGCATATGCGATGATCAAGAACCTTGTCCGGCATGTGCCGGGAATCGACTGCGCAATCGTGGTCAACAGTGCTGTGAGCGAAGCGGAGGCAGCCGATGTGTTCGTGCGGCTCAATCGCGTGAGCCGGAGGTTTGTCG
>CAZVXI010000144.1:0-8159 GCA_964631295.1 uncultured Isosphaeraceae bacterium | reverse complement strand
CAGCAGGTCGGAGAGATCAACATCCGAGTCGCCATCAGCATCACCCGCACAGGGCTCGCCGCACTGAATCGTGAGCGTGCCCGTCCCCGTATCGCCAGAGTCACTGTTGTTTCCACCAACACGAATCAGGAGCTGTTCACCCTCAGTCACAGCCAGGATAACTTCGGTCGTATCACCCGCACACCCGCCTGTGTTATCTGCACAGACAATCGGCGCATCGCTGAAGCCCGGCGTGCATTCAATCGTGTCGTACACCGCAATGCGCGTATCGAAGTCAGCAGCGCCACACGTGGAAATGATCAGATCATCCGTACACGTCGCTGTGTAGACATACCAGATGTCCGGGCCGACATTCGCAAATCCATTCATGTTGCACGCGATGTGCAGCGAACCATCAGTCGATGCGCCACGCGTGTCGAAGGCAAACTCACCGTTGGAGACGACACTCGCATTGACACAATCATCATTCGCGGGCGGTGGGAAGAACGTGTTGCACACACCAAGCGGGTTGGCAAGGGCACCGGCAAGCGGCGCGTAGTCCCCTTTCGTGCCTTCATTCACATCAACATCGCACCCGCCATGCGTGTGAATGCCGATGGCTTCCCCAGTCGATTCGAGAATGATCGGCGAGCCGGAGTTTCCCGGAGTCGTGTCGACTGCGTGCTCGATCGATGTCGGGTTGGCAACAAACGGACCGGTGGAGGTCTGCTGAACCTGGTTGAGTTCGTCCGGCGGATCAGTCGTGCCGTACCCGGTGATGCGAAGCGCCTGCCCGCTCGCTGCCGGCGGGGCAACGAAGTTGAAGAAGCCGCCCTGCGCTTCAGCAGGCGTCAGATCGGTGTTCGAGTTCGGGAACACACCGAAGTACGTGTACTCCGTACCCGGAATGCCCGAGCCGGTACTCTGAATCGAAGCAGCATCAATCGCATACTGATCATCCGGATCAGCCATCACAAGCGTGCCATCCGGCAGGGAATCAGGCACGTTGAAACTCACTGTATCAAATGGCAGCGAACCGACACTGCCATCACAGTGCCCGGCAGTCAGCATGCAGCGCTCAGCATCGTCGATCATCCACGCAGTGCAACCATTGGAAGTCCGCCCGATGCGCGCATCATTCGAGGGAGCACGATCATCACTGCCGCACAGCGTGCGAAGCGCCGGCTGCCGCCCGGGCAATCCATACAGAATATTCGTTCCGGAGATTCGGCTCGGCCCGGCCTGCGGGTCAGCAATGATCTCCAGCAACAGTGCTCCACCATTGAAGTACGCAGACGAGTTGCCCCACTGCCGCATCGAGTTGAAGTCGAGCGTCTGCACAGCACCATCAGCGAGCGAGGTCATCCGCAACTGCGTGCGCTGAGCAATCTTCCCGCCACGGCGTGTCGCAGCTCTGCCAAGTTCCGCATGATCGAAATACAGCCGCATCCACGCAGCATGCTTCACACGCACAACGGTCGACCAGATCACCCCCCGGCTGCGACGATGGCTGACAACCTCACCAGAATCAAAAGGCGTGTGCGCATACTCGTGTGCGACATCTGCCATCTGAGCGGCCGCGGGCGTCGCAGCAATGACAGCCAGCACAAACCCCACCCATGCACAGATCACGCCAGACCGCAGCGAGCAGCGAGAAACACGTCGCATACACACATCTCCTCCAGAGACCTCTCCGCATGAAGTGTACTCGTGGATTCACCACAAGCCAGCGAAATGGGCACCACTTGCATGTGAAGATGGGAAGATGAACGCAACAAAGAGCGGCCTGACCAGATCTGCTGCGACAAAAAAAGAAAAGGCCCTCGATCCGAAGATCGAGGGCCTTGTTGTTGCATCAGGTTGACGCGTCTGCGTCAGATGCTTCACCGAGGCTTACTCGCAGGAAGTGCCCCATGCTGACAGAACCGCGAGCAGGTCGCCGAGGCCGACCAAACCACTGTCGTCAACATCTGCGTCAGCATCCGTGGTGCCCCATGCGGACAACACAGCAAGCAGGTCTGCCAGGCCGACCGTGAGGTCGCCGGTGGCATCACCCGGGCAGTCCACGCCGCCGCCGCCGCAGTCCACACCCTGGATGTCCACATCCACAGGAGCGCCACTGAGCGTGCCAGCACCGAAGGCAGCCACACGCAGAGCATAGGTGTTGCCCGCGACGAGCGGAATATCCTGGATGCATGCCGAGAAGCCGCCTGCGACACACTGGTCATCGCAGCCTTCGGCGATCTGGGTCAGTTCACCCGCAACCGGGCAGCCTTCCGTCACATCGAAGAGCAGCATCTCAGTGTCAATCGCCGCCGTCGTGACGGCGCTGAAATCGCCATCGCACGGAGCAACGAACGTGTACCACGCAGCCTGATTACCGCCGGACGAAACCCAGCATGAGGAATCGGCAAAGAACCCATCCTCAACGCCCGCACCGGTGGTCACATTCAGGGTCGTCGGGGTAGCGCTGATACCAGCCAGCGACGTCGAGTCTGCGGTTTCGCAGGTGTCGTTGCAGTGTGCATCAGCACAGTCGCCGATACCCAGGCGATATGCACCGCTGAGGGCATCACACTCGCTCGGCGAGTCAACGATCACACAGCCGCTGTCGGTGCAGCAGGCAGCCGGCGGAATCGCTTCAGATGTCACGTTCAGGACGAACGGACCCTGTGCATCGTTCCAACCGGTCCCGCGGATGAGCACGGTTTCACCCGGCTCGACAATCACCTGGATCTCAGACTGAAGACCGCACGAGTCATCGTTACAGGCCAGTTCAGCACCGTCATCACCCGGGCATGCATCCCATGCAGTCAGGATGGTGTCCAGAGCGCTGCCGCAGGTATCGAAGGTGACCAGCAGAGCTTCGCCAGCCGGGGCCGTGAACGACGCCCAGACGGAGTTGTTGCCGGTACCGCCCGTGCAGGAGACGCTGGCGGATTCGCCATCTTCCAGCGTTGCACCCACGGTGCTGAACAGCGTGGTGCTGCCATCGGTCACGACAATCGCGTTGCCGCAGTTGTCGCCAGCCGGCGGAGCCACATCACACTCGAAGCAGCCGTTTTCAGGCTTCCACTCGAAGTCAGCCGGGTCAACGCCGAGGCCAGCGGCCATGGAGTCACAGTCATCAACAGACATGACACCGAGGCACTGGAACTCATTGGCATCACCGGTATCGCCGATGCAGCATGCACCCTGCGTCACGAAGCATTCGATTTCATCGCATGCGACGAACGGGAATGCTTCACCTGCGAACAGGTTCTGGCAGTCAGTGGCGATAAAGCCATCTTCACACGGTCCATCATCAAACGGGAAGCCCGTCGATTCGGAACAGCATGCACCAGTCTGCTGACCTGGGTTCAATGCAAAGCCGAGGCCGCAGAACGAAAGGATGTCCTGGCTTTCGGTCACTGCACCGCCGGAGATCGTCAGCGAGCCGACTTCCGTGTCGCGGAGCGCTGAGGTTGCCCACAGGAACGCGCAGACCGGTTCGAGGCCGACTGCTTCCGCATTACCCGTGATCGCCACCCAGCCGCCGAGCGTCTGGCAGCCAACTTCGCCTGTTGCTTCGTTGGTCATACCCGCGAGGTCCAGATCGTACTGGATGATCTCCAGGTTCTCGAACGCAGCCAGCGGGAAGAACTCTGTGCCGGTCACCACCGGTGAAACGCCGCTGTAGCGGCAGCGTTCCGCACCCGGAGCGCCGAACAGGTCGTCGAAGATCACAACGTCATACGTGCTGGCGCTGCCATCGCACGAAGCGGTCGGATCAAGCAACCCGGTTGTCGGGTCGAGTTCGAGGTTGGTGCCCCACCAGCGCATTTCGCTGATGGACGTGGCATTCGAGAGGTCGAGCTTGCTTACCTGCGTGAAGCCGAATTCCGGCTCGGACAGGCGGAACCCGACGCCAGCAGTCGAATCGACCGCCGCGGAGAACGGCGCACCCGAACTACCCGAGCATGTCGGGGCCGGCGGAGGCGGCGTCGCATCGTCGATGGTCATGAAGAACGTGCCAAGGTCCGCGCCCGACCAGCCATCGACCACCACGAAGTACGTGGAGTTCGAATCGAGTTCGATCGACGGAATCTGCGACACGAACGGCTGGCCGGAAGCCGATGTGCAGGCATCATCGTTGCAGCCAACGACAGAACCTTCGCACGAGAACTTCCAGACATACACCTTCGAGTCGTAGTTGGTGTTGCCCTGGCACAGATCGATCGAGATCGTCTCGGGGAACGTGCCCGCAGCACCCGTCTCGAATGTGTACACAACGTCCGGCGCGCCGGTCGTCGTGTACGGGCAGACTTCGTTGTAGTCATCGTTGGCCGCAGCCGTCGAGCCGGTAATCGTCAGCGGGAACTCCCACGGATCGACGCCACCTGCTGCGAAGATGTCATTGGCTTCTTCACAGGTATCAGCAGCACCGGCCGGGTTGGCGTAGCCCAGCGTGAGGTTGAATGTGCCTGATGAGCCGGCATTCCAGCCGTCAACCACGATGTAATACTGATTGCCAGCCGTGACAGACACGCCTGCAATCTGCGACGTGAAGCCCGCGCATCCGCCGGTGTCATCATCGCAACCGACGATCGCATCGTCGTCGCCGCAGGTGTTCTCGTAGATGTACAGCTTCGTGTCGTACGCTGCATCCGAGCAGGTCGAGGCGCTGAGAATACCATCGGTATCCGGCGTCCAGACATACACGAGGTCAGGCGCACCACTGATGCCGTAGTCGCAATCGGGAATGTCGTTGAGGTCATCGACGGCACCACTGGTGTCGCCGGAGAGAACGATGTCTTCGTTCATCCCGCCGACGCCGAGCACGACCGGCTCGGCCGTTGCGCAGTCTTCACCGCCGCTGCCGCCGCCACGCATCGCACCCTGCTGGGCAGGACCACGACGACGGGGCTGGTTGGCCAGTTCCTGTCGCTTGAGTTCCGTCAGGCGACGGATTTCAGCATCGAGGAACTCCTGGCTTGTCATCTTTTCTTTCAGTGCCTGCGCATCTGCAGCACTGATCGTGGACTGTTTTGCCACTACTTCATCGGTATTGGCCTGGCCAAGTACCGGTGCCGTACAGACGAGTACGGCGGCCGACGCTGTTGACGCGGCCAATGTCAAATCTCTGGTGTTACACCCCATGTTGCCTCCTCCAAATCAAAAGGCATTCTGGCCACAGCATCACTGCTGCAGCAGGGAACGAAAATGAAAATAATTACGCTGGAACGACTTTTTTGCGAAAACTGACCCTGTGTCCTCTCATCGAGACTGTCACAGAACAACCGCGCTGCTGACGTCAGCCCGGACCCACCCCCACGGTGAGTGCCTGTTCCTGTCTCAAATCCAAACCAATGTGTTGTCCTTCTCCGCCCTCCCACTGAGGACGAAACCGTTCCACCTTCTTCATATACTTCGGCCTGAAGAGACTGTCAAGGATTAGTTGCCGAACTCCACACAACCGCCCCCCAGACACCCAGCAAACACCTTGCCCACCTTGACGCGCTCACGTTGTGTTCGCAGAGCGCCAAAACTCGCAAACAGCATGCGAACACTGCCCCGATGCAGCCCATCTACTCAATATTGCCGCATCGCCAGGGCTGCGGCGAGGCCATCCAGATTCACCACCATGTAGCGCAGTGCGTCGGCTGCGTGGTCCGCACCATCCTTTACAGGAGATGCAGCATCGAGGTCGGCCGATCCGTCCGGATACCGGTACAACGCCAGCGATTCGACCAGCGATGTGCATCGTTGGTGGATCATGATGCTCGACACGCCGCGCGCATCACGAATCCTGCGAGCCACGGCAGCCACGCCCGCGTCGATCCGCCCGAAACGCGTGCGAATATCGACCCCCGCCTCGCGCCACTGGCTGATCAGTGAACGTCCGAGATGCTCAGTCACCTGGTGCCCTGCCGGGTCCGCTCCGATCCACGCCGGTTCAGGCCAGGGCCGCTCTCGCACCTGCTTGATGATCTGCTCCGTCGAGCAGCCCCGCGCGACGAGTTCATCCACGATGTGCAGCACATCATCGCCATCCACGAACGCCCACAGCAGCACTGTCGGCGCCCGATAACCAAAATCCAGCCCGCCGATCCACACCGCTGCATCGCCCGCATCGCCCGCTTCATCATCATCGTCGTCTTCCGGTGGCGTGGCAGATGGCGCATCGAAGGCGCGCACGTGGGTTTCATCAGAGAAGTACGGGTACACCGCATCGCTGCGCCGCGGCCGATCGCAGAGCATCTCGCTCTGCCAGGTGTCCCACCCGACACGCGACTTCTGCTGTATCACATCGTCGATGCGCACAAACCCGCGCGCCTGCCGGGCTCGTCCGCCGCATTCATCCCACAATGCGCAGCCTTCACAGGGACGCCGGGGCGGGCACCGCTCGAGGACATCGAGCACCGACCAGCGAAACACTCGCCGCAACACGGGTGATGGCCCGTCTGCATGATCGGCAGATACGTCGCCCTGATCATCAATCAGCCGCTGCATCAATCCGAACGGCCGATGCATCGTGCTCATCGTCTCGATCGCACCATGCACATGCACATCGCCGCACATCCCGCTGCGCGTAATCAACTGTGCTGCCCGCCAGACATCGGGCTCGAACAGTTCGACCTCATCGCAGCGCAACTTGTGAACACGCTGGCCTCGCACCGCCCGCTCCGACTGGCTGAGCACCTCCACCATTGATCCGTTGCGCAGCGTGACACGTCGGCCTGTCGGCGCATCGCTGAGCAGATCCTTGAAAAGATCATCTGCATCCAGCATCGATCGCAGATACGCGTACATGCGTGATGACTGCTCGAACGACCCGCCGAGAATCCGCACCTGAACGCCGGGCTTGAAGAGCAGATCAAGCAGTGTGGCGATCGCGCCGAGCTGTGTCTTGCCGCCACCTCGATTCGCCCACACCACGCAATCGCGCGGGCGCCGATCCTCGAAGTACGCATGGCACAGGTAATCGAACGGCGCATCGCTGCCTTCCGCGATCGGGATTCGCGGCACATCGAAACCGAGCACGATGCGAACCCACGCATGCAACTGATTGGGCGTTCCAGGCCGGACATCGCGCGCCGCACGCCGGGCAAAGTGTTGATCGCGCGCGGGATCAAGCCGCGCTTCGAGTGCATCATGCGATTGCATCTTTTGATTCCTCCTCCTGCTGCTGCTGCTCCTGCTGCTTCGGATCGCTCCCGAGCGATTCCAGCGTCGCGAGGATCGCCTCCGGTGACGGAACCGAACCGGTCGGCATGCTTGATGGCGCATCAGATGATCCGCCCGGCGTGCCCGGCGTGATGTCGAGCCCGAGTTGCAGCAGGTCGGTGCACGCCTTGCGCGAGGTTTCGTTGGGCTCGGCACTGCATGCGATCGCAGCGAGCTGAATCGCTGCCGTCGCCCGGTAGCGGCTCAGCAGCAGGTGCGCACGCGCATCTTCCAGCGCTGCCAACTGGCTCAGCACAGCGCGGTTGCCCGGATGCGTCATCCAGCGCGCAATCTGCACGAGCGACCAGCCATTGTGCTCGGCCAGCTCGATCGCGTTGCGTTCGCCGGCAACAACCTGTTCCAGCAGCGGTTCGCGCGTCGCTTCGATGGGTGTGTGTGAATCACGCTCGCGCGCGATCGTTCTCGTTCCGTTTCGTCGTGGGTATGGCATGGGATGTCCGTGGGGGGCTTTGGTGGGAGACTTGCAGTGATTTCTCGCGGCACAATCGAAGGAACACGCTCGCTCACTCCAGCAGCGCGAGCAGCGCACGCTCGCGATCGTCCGGATCAATCTCGCGCAGCCTCGCGAGCACCTTCGAGCGATTCGCATGAGAAAGAAAAAACGTCAGCGCGTGCGGCATGTCTGACACATCAGGCGCAGGCGCGATCTTCGGCGGCGGGCGTTTGGCGGCCTCGACCAGCCGGGCGATCTGCTCGCGCGTGTCGGGCAGCAGCGCCGCAGCGCGATCTCGGCCGACCTGCGCGCTGACCTTCGCAAGCAGCCTCCCCCGCCGAGTGGGATCATCCGAACCATGCAGACGATTGAGCGTCGCGAGCAGCATCGTCGCTTGCGCATCATCCACATCCCACACATCGCATGCTGCCGACGCACACCCGAGATCGCGCAACACCTCAGCGCGATGGTGCCCGTCGAGCAGTTCATACGCATCTGTTTCATCGGGGTGCGGCCGGAC
>CAZVXI010000143.1:7286-8258 GCA_964631295.1 uncultured Isosphaeraceae bacterium | reverse complement strand
CATCGTCATGGCTCTCTGCAGCCACAATCATTCACGGAAACACGCCGCGCAGGTCGTACTGCCGGCCGATCCGTTCGAGCGCTGCACAATAGCTTGCTGTTCGCGAATCGCAGTCATACTTCTGCCGGGCGAGTTTGACACGTCGCGCGGCCATAACCATGTGCTGGTTGAGCCGGCGATCAACTTCATCTTCGGGCCAGTACATGGAGGCTTTATTCTGCACCCACTCGAAGTAGGAAACCGTCACGCCGCCCGAGTTGCAGAGGATGGCGGGCAGGATCTCGATCCCGCGTTCCATCAGAACGACATCGCCCTCGGGAGTCGTTGGTGCGTTGGCACCTTCAGCCACGACGCGCGCGTTGATCAGGTTTGCCTTCTCAGCGGTGATCATCTGCTCAAGGGCCGCGGGGATGAACACATCAACCGGCGTTGCGTAGAAGGAATCCTCATCGATCGCATCGGCCTTGTCGTAGCCACCCACGCCGCCGACCTGTGTGACATGCGTTGCAAGCTCGAGGGTATCGATCCCTGTGTCGTTGCGAATTGCACCGGTATGGTCGAGCACTGCAATAAGTTGCGCTCCCAGATGCGAAAGCAGCCGGGCCGTCCATCCGCCGACATTCCCGTAACCGATCACGCTGAACTTCATACCCTGCAGATCAATGCCGAGTTCCGGAAGCATCTCAACGAGGACATCGACGAGCCCCTGGCCAGTTGCTTTCTCTCGGCCGAGCGAGCCGCCCATGTCGACCGGCTTGCCGGTGACGACTCGCAGCGTGTCCTGACGATTGTGTTCCGGCTGCATCTGCTGATAGGTGTCGGCGAACCATGCCATGACCTGCGCATTCGTACCGACGTCCGGTGCGGGGATGTCGTACTCCGGACCGATCTGATTGCTGATGGCCGAACAGAACCGGCGCGTAACGCGCATGAGTTCGTCACGGCTGAGTTCGCGCGGGTCGCACTTGATGC
>CAZVXI010000143.1:0-7276 GCA_964631295.1 uncultured Isosphaeraceae bacterium | reverse complement strand
TTTCCCTCCGCCGAACGGAACGTTGACAAGCGCGCACTTCATCGTCATCAGCACGGCGAGTGTTTTGACATCGTCGAGCGCAACATGCGGATGATAGCGAATCCCGCCCTTGTACGGTCCCATCGCATTGTTGTGCTGAACACGGTAACCTTTGAAGAGCCGGTGATGGCCATCATCCATGAGCACCGGAAAGTGCACCATGATTTCATTCTTCGGCTGTGCGATAATGATCTGCTGATGATGCCGCATCCCGACCAGATCGGATGCGATGAGAATCTGTTCGATCGTCTGATGGAACAGATTGTTGGGATCGCGCACGATCTCCAGTTCTTCGAAGACGGCGGCGGGCAGGTGATGCAAGGCAGTCGCGGCTGTGCTTGCGGTGGCCGTTGCGTCGGGCATGTCCTCGGCACTCCTCAAAAATCAAAGCGGGCTCGCGCGAGGGTCTGATCGCTTCACCGCGATATGACCGTATCGCCGAACCCGATGATAGCGTCCGGGGAGAGCAATGCCGGCTTTGCGTCAGCCGGCGAGGATGCGTCAATAACAGTGAGGGCGATGGTGCCCGTGGCCATAGTGACCGTGATGGCCATGGTGCCCATAATGGCCATGGTGCTTGTAGTGCTTGTACCCGGAATGCCACGACGTGCCGTAGCTTCCCCCATGCCAACTGGCACGATGCCCGATGTGGTAAGACTTCGAGCAACCGCCCAGAGTCCCCAGGGTCACCACGAGCCCGGCACCAAGCATGAACAATCGTGTGCGTTTCATATCGATTCCCTCATCCAGAAACACCCCTCCCCTGTTCTCTCTGACACGGTGGTGTGAGCGGCTATTCCATGGCAATCATTCGATTTGATTCGCCGCCCGTCCAGCAGAACTCGGCGTCGGCTGACCTGCCGAATCGAGAATGTTCCGTGTCACCCCTTCTCCATCGCGTCATCGGATGTATCCGATCCCGTCGCTGGAGGACCATATTCCTGCGCGACCCGCGCCCACAGATCCTCAACCTCAGCGAGCAGGTCGGCGAACGCGCGACGCTCAGCGCGTCGGCGCGACTGGTCGATCGCGCTTGTGCTCGTCCACGAGTTTGCCAGTTGCGTGGTATGCGATGTCGATTCAGCAAGCCCGTAGACATAGCCCGTGCGTGTGTCGAGCAGAATGGCTGAGGCAGTGGACGAAACGCGCGCCTCTTCCTGTGGGAAGAGCCCCAATGTGAACACTGCAAGCGGCGCAAGTTTGTGTTCAACGTCGAAGTCGGTATCGAGCGTGTAGAGAAGAAGTATGTCGGCATGCAACTGGGCGGCCGCCCACCGCAGGTCTTGCTCGTTGTGGAAGTTTTCTGGCAGGATCAGACGATTCATCGCGGCCACACCCTGCACCATCGGAAGATCGGCGATCCGATCAAACGTGTCGTCGGGCTCGATGTCGCGCTCTGTGATAATCGTAAAGTCGCCGCTCCCGTAACCACGCGTCGAATACGAGTGGTATCCGCGATCCTGCACGCGAGCAATGGCGAGTCTCGTTGGAAAATCTGCCGCGGGTTTGACAGCGAGGCGACGGGCGATCGATGGTTGGGTCAGTTCGTCCTGTGTTTCCAGGGTGATGCCCATGGCTCTGAAGTTCGCAGCATCGCCCGGTGTGCGATACTGCGCACAACCAGCGGAGGCGATCGCAATCAACATCGAAGCCAATGATGCGCGGGCAACACCCACTCGATTCTGTCGCGTGCAGTTCATTTCCATGCCAACCTCCCTTGCGTTCTGAACAAAGCTCGCGGGCCGACACCCGCTTGCCAATGTGACACCGGTCGCCCTGGGGTATTCCACAATCAGCGCAAGAAAAAGCCCGCGGCGGGCGCGGGCTTTTGGTGGCCAGTGTCAGATGCGAGTCACTTGTCGTCTGCCAATGCGGCTTGGGCGGCAACAAGGCGCGCGATCGGCACCCGGAACGGTGAACAACTGACGTAATCAAGCCCGACTCGATGGAAGAAACGGATCGACTGCGGATCACCGCCGTGCTCGCCGCAAATGCCGAGTTTGAGCTTCTCGTTGGTGCGGCGTCCTGCTTCAGATGCGTGCTCCACGAGCGATCCGACGCCGACCTGGTCGATCGACTGGAACGGATCCTGTGGAAGGATCTCCTGATCAATGTAGTGCGGGAGGAAGCCGCCGCTGTCATCGCGGCTGTATCCGTACGTCAACTGCGTCAGATCGTTGGTGCCGTAGCTGAAGAAGTCGGCAACTTCGGCGATGCGGTCAGCGATGATCGCAGCACGCGGGATTTCAATCATCGTCCCAATCGGGATGTTGAGTTTGCCCGTGTACTTCTTCGATTTCTTCACTTCGGCGATCGTCTCTTCCACACGTTCACGAAGGATCGCCAGTTCCTCGCGCGTCCCTGCAAGTGGGATCATAATCTCCGGCTTGGCATCAATCTTCTTCTTCTTGCACGCGATCATCGCCTCAACAATCGCAGTAACCTGCATTTCCAGGATCTCCGGATAGGTCACAGCAAGGCGGCATCCGCGATGACCAAGCATGGGGTTCATCTCGTGCAGGAAGGAGACGCGGTTCTTCACCTTGCTCGCCGGCACACCCATCTCCTTGGCAAGTTCACGCTGGGCTGCGGGCTCATGCGGGAGGAACTCATGCAGCGGCGGGTCGAGCAGTCGCACGGTGACAGGAAGGCCCTTCATCGCTATGAAGATGCCGGTGAAGTCCTTGCGCTGGTACGGCAGCAGTTTCTTCAGTGCTTTCCGACGATCTGACTCGTTGTCGGCGAGGATCATCTCTCGCATCACGCTGATGCGATCGCCTTCGAAGAACATATGCTCGGTGCGCGTCAGACCGATGCCCTCGGCACCAAAGTCACGAGCTCGTTTTGAATCTGCGGGTGTATCTGCGTTCGTGCGAACACCAAGCGTCCGGAACTCATCAGCCCACTTCATGATTGTGTTGAAGTCTCCCGAGAGTTTCGGTGCGATGCGATCAAGTTCACCCTCCATCACTTCGCCTGTCGCGCCATCAATCGAGAGCACCGCGTTGTGGTTGTATCGCTTGCCGTTGACAATGACCGCGCGCTTCTTTGCGTCAATCTGAAGATCCCCCGCACCAGCAACGCAGCACTTACCCCACCCCCGGGCAACAACGGCCGCGTGGCTGGTCATGCCTCCGGTTGAGGTGAGGATGCCTGCCGCATGATGCATGCCGTCAACATCCTCGGGACTTGTCTCCTTGCGCACCAACAGCACCTTCTCGCCATCGAGTGTGCGAGCGACTGCTTCATCAGCTGTGAACGCCAGCTTGCCGGTTGCCGCACCTGGTGATGCGGGCAGCCCCTTGGCGATGACCGTCGCCGATTTCTTTGCAGCCGGGGAGAAACTTGGAAGCAACAGTTGCGTGAGATCTTCAGCCGGCACCCGCTTCACTGCGCTCTTCTTGTCGATGAGCTTCTCATTGACCATATCGCAGGCGATCTTCACTGCCGCAGCACCCGTTCGCTTGCCGGTTCGCGTCTGCAGCATGTACAGCGAGCCTCGCTCAACTGTAAACTCGATGTCCTGCATGTCGGCGTAGTGTTGTTCAAGTTTGTCCTTGATCTTGATCAACTGGTCGTACACCACCTTGCTCCACTTGGGCATCTGCGCGACTGGCCGTGGTGTGCGGATGCCCGCGACGACATCTTCGCCCTGCGCGTTCACGAGGAACTCGCCGTAGAACTTGTTCTGTCCCGTCGATGGATTTCTGGTGAAGGCCACGCCGGTGCCGGAATCTTTGCCCATGTTCCCGAACACCATGGACTGCACGTTCACGGCTGTTCCGAGCAGGCCCTTGATGTTCTCAACCTGGCGGTACTTGATCGCGCGTGGCGCCATCCAACTCTTGAAGACAGCTTCGATCGCCAACTCGAGTTGCTTGAGCGGGTCCTGCGGGAACGGATGCTTCGCGTGCTTCTTGTACACGGCCTTGTACGCTTCAACAAGTTCAGCAAGGCCGGCTGCGGGGACATCCGTATCCTCCGTGACTTTGTATTTCTTCTTGATCTTGTCGAACGCTGCTTCGAAGTGCTCGTGATCGACTTCCATCACAACATCGCCGTACATATTGATCAGGCGGCGGTACGCATCGTACGCAAAGCGGTCGTTGCCCGTTGCGTTGGCGAGCCCGTCGACAGACTGATCATTGAGTCCGAGGTTCAGGATGGTGTTCATCATGCCCGGCATGGAGATTGCAGCCCCGGAGCGCACCGAAACGAGCAGCGGATTCTCATTGTCGCCGAACCTTTTGCCGGTTTCCTTCTCCATGATCGCAACGTTCTTGCGGACCTGTTCCATCAACGACGCGGGCAGTTTGCCTCCTGCTTTGTAGTACTGGTCACAGACGTCGGTGGTAATCGTGAAGCCGCAGGGAACGGGCAGGCCGATGCTGGTCATCTCGGCGAGGTTCGCGCCCTTGCCGCCGAGCAGCGTCTTCTGAGATCCGTCCCCCTCGGACTTGGTCTTTCCGAAGTAGTAGATCATCCGGGGTTTTGAGCCGGTCGATCCCCGGCCGGACCGCGCGGTCTTCTTGGACATGGTGGTTCGTTTCTTGCTGAGGGAACTGGAAGAGGACCGGCGACCCTTTGTCGTCGTCTCGTTCATAATGCTGCCTTTCGGGGGGACATGCGTTTCGATAAGGAGAACAGGGCAGTGTAGCATCGGCGCAATCGCGATCAATCAAGCAGGCGTTGGCGCTCATGTTTGGTTCACCTCGATCAGCAAATGCCTGTGCCCCCTGTCAGTCACGGGTCGGGATATCATCGCCATCGAGATGAATCCATCCGCTGCCATTCCGTGGTCCGCTGATCCTCGCATGCTGGTTGAGCGTTGGCCGCGGGGCCGCCAACTCGTGTCGCTCTGGTCGGGACGCGAGCACGCACGATGGGCGAGATGGTCAATCTTCGCAGAGCCTGCCGGCTGGCTGATTGGTGAAGCGCTCGGCGCGCATTCAGCCGGCGCGCTGCCAGTCGACGTGCCAGCCGAGCCGAAGGCCTCACCGCTTGAGACGCTGGCTCATGCGCTTGAACTCTCCGAACCGGTCGCATGCTGTGACTCGAAACTACCTTTCAAAGGTGGGTGGATCGGAACACTCTCGTACGAACTTGGGCCGCTGTTCGAGCCGGCTGCGACACGCCGCAGGCCGACTGACATGTCTCACGGAAACTGGCCCCTGTATGCGTTGGCCTGGTGCCCTCGCGCACTCGTCTTCGATCATGTACAGCAATCATGGTATTCCATCGGAGATACCGAGTTGCTGCGCGACGCTATCGATCGGCAGACCAACGGAGACTCCGCTGCATGTCATTGGTCCGCGCGATTTCCAACTGTCACCCGCGATGATTATGAACAACTCGTTATTCGAACGAAGGAACTGATCGCAGCAGGCGATATCTTCCAGGCAAACATCACCCGCATGCTGCGGGGTACGTTTGACGGGTCGGTTCGGCGTCTGAGTTCCTGTGCGCAGCATGTGAGCGAGGCATGGTACGGCGCACATCTTGAGTTACCCGACGGCCGAGCCATCGTGTCGATGAGCCCCGAGTTGTTTGCCGAGGTGAACGGCTCGACCCGTGGTATTGTCACGCGGCCGATCAAGGGAACGCGTCGCCAATGCACGCAGGCGAATGGAAATCAAGACAGCGAGGCGTTGTTGCAATCGACAAAAGACACCGCTGAACTCAACATGATCATTGATTTGATGCGCAACGATCTCAGCAGAGTGTGCGACATCGGTTCTGTGATTGTACCTCATGGCCGCATCGTTGAATCGCACCCAACAATTCTGCATGGTGTGGGAGAAGTTCGAGGCCAGCTTCGCTCGGATGCGCGGTTGTACGATCTTCTCGCCGCGACGTTCCCGGCAGGCTCGATCACCGGCGCGCCGAAAATTCGCGCCATGCAGATTATCGAGCATCTTGAATCGGAACCACGTGGCGCATACTGCGGTTCGATCGGGTTCGCCAGCGTGTGCGGCAACGCGTGTTTCAACGTTGCGATCCGAACGGTCACACTGGACGGGCAACGCGCCAATGGCAGGTATGATCGGCTGGAAGACGCTGTCACAAGTTACGGCACAGGAGCAGGAATCGTCGCAGACTCTGACCCGGCGCGGGAGTTCGCTGAGACTGAGGATAAAGCTGCTGTCTTGCGTCGACTTCAGAATGCATCAACAACAGTCAGCCCGCCGCTCGTTTCAGTTGCCGCCGCTGCTGCTCGGCAATGTACCGGCAGATCTGATCAACCACGAATGGCTGATGGCCTGGATTGAATGAGAAGTCGAACGCCATACCCGCGTAGGTGCGCTGCTCAGAGTCCATGTGTGTATGCGTCAGTTTTGCACTGACGTAGATCGGCTGCACCATGTCTTCGGGCATTTCGATGCAACACCAGAACAGGCGGTGCCTCTGGAACGCAGCGACCTGATCAGAGCCAACGCGCAGACCCATGCCGCCGCCGCCGAGGTTGAGCAGCGTGGCCGTCAGTTTCGGCCCGAGCTCCGGGCGCGTTTCCTGCGTGAGCACAAACGGATCAGGATCATGTCCTTCTTCAAGTTCTGTGAGTGACTCCTCGAATGCGATTTCATTGGCACGCTCTGCGAGGACAACGGACTTCGGATCAAGTAGCGGCCACACCTGAATCCGAGGCAGATTGAGCGTTGTTGTCTCGATTCGGTAGTAGTTTCGTCGCTGACATCGCTCGACCTGCTCTGGCATACGCAATCGCACAGCGCGAAGTGTGTGACGATGATTCAACTGCACACTCGTGCCGCCCAGCGTCTCTGTTCGGAACATCCAGCGGTTCTGCCCCACCGAGAAGATGGCGATCAACTGAACATCGTCGTTGAGCGGCACTGTCTGGCCCATCGTGGACGGTACCTCGACAACGATCTCTTCATCCGTGACCTGCAACAGACGCACACGCCACATGATGTGACTGGCGCACGGCCCGTCATCGTCAAAATCGCGCGCGACGGCGATCTCTATCGCCCCGTCGCGCTGGCCAAGGTCTTCGAGGCACTGACGCCACCCGACTGTTCTGGATCGCTTTGCTGGCACGCGTAAGACACCTCTCCGCGACATCGGAAAAACGGTCGCTTGACGGATTTGGATCGGCGTGCGCGAGTGCTGCCTTCATTCGATCAGCACGTTTCAGATGGCTGCAGCCTCAGGGCTTGCGAAAGATGATCAACCCGCACTCCCGATCAACTTCCGGGGCCGATAATCCGCTGGCATGTGC
>CAZVXI010000142.1:0-8414 GCA_964631295.1 uncultured Isosphaeraceae bacterium | reverse complement strand
GTGCCTGCCAGACCGAGTGACGATCCGACCGGTGTGCTACTTGTCTGCGCAACGTCGATATCGACGGAGCCAACTCCGTTAGCCGGTCCGTCAACTGCGATGAAGTCGCCTTCATAGCTGAGAAACTCAATCAGCCCATCGGTTGTCGAGAGCGACAGGCCATCTGGATTACCGTTTTGGATGCCGTTCGAGGGCAGCGTAAAGAAGTAGAAGGCAAAGCCGTCGACCGTGTCACCCAGAGTGAAATCATTGAGGGTGAGGGAGTCGTACGACATGCCGTTGCTGCCGTTGTAGAGCGTCACGGCGATGTCAGCGAGTGCAACCGTGTTTGTGGGGCCGACGACGACTTCAACGAACTCGCCTTCGTCCGTCCCAGCATTGTCGTAGTGAAACTCATTGATCCAGATATCCGCTGAGGCGACGCCACTGATTGCGGCGGCACCAAAAGCGGCACCAACAAACATTGTCTTTTTCTTCTTCTGCATTCTTTCTGCTCCGATCGAGAGAGTGTTGCGTTTGACGCTGCGCCATGGCAACGCGAAAACTTCCACAAGAGACCACACGAAACCGCCCGTCGAGACAGGGGCGGCGAACCAACTGGTTGTGCGTGCCGGTCAGCCGACACAGGTCTCTCTCTCTTCGAAGCAGCGAATGCGACCAGCATCGGCCTGACTCGGCGGCCGGGCGTGCACGCGCATCATCTGCGTCAAAGGAAAGGATCGCGGATCAGGCCCGGGCCGTCAACCCCGCTTCTGAGATTCCGGCCGACACACAAGCCGATTGAACACGATCTGAATCAACACGCATACAGATGTGAATCTGGGCAAGCCGAGGCGGGCCAGCAGCGAACACCATCGCATCAGCAGCCGTGGATTGCCGCGCGTGGAAACGACGACGACGAACAACCACCGACGAGATCAGGCAGGCACGGGCAGTGACAGCGCTGCCGGGCCGATCGTCGCCATCGTGAACGGGCCGAACGACCGCCGCGCGAGATACGCGTTGAGGTCATCGTGGCTGATCGCATCGACGCGCCGGGCGATCTCATCGAGCGAGCGGGCATGGCCGAGGCGGAACTGGTCCGATGCAATCGCAGACGCCCGCGCCCGCGAGGATTCGCCTGACATGATCAGGTGGCTCTTGAGCTGCGTGACAGCCCGGCGGTACTCCTCATCTGTCGCCCCCTGCGCGATGCGATCGAACTCGGCGAGCGACACGTCGATCGTCTCCTGGGCGCGCTCAGGCCGGGTACCTGCGTACAGACGCACCACGCCACGATCGCGCCCGGCCCGATACGAAGCGCCCACGGAATAACACAACGATCGCTTCTGGCGAACCTCAGTGAACAGCCGCGCGCTTGTCCCGCCGGAGAGCACACCCACCGCGAGGCGTTCGAGCATGGAATCTTCATGCGGCTCGGCGGGCGCATCGCAACAGATGGCGATGTGCGACTGATTGGAATCCTGCTGTTCGTGCGCGATGCCGCCCTGCGGCTCTGCGGTCGGTTGCGGCTCGTCGACATCGCCCGACCAGCCTGCGAGCTGCGTGTTGAGCAGGTTGATAAGTTGCTCCGGATCAACTGCGCCTGCAACGGCGAGGATCGCGCCCACCGGCACGAATCGCTGCTGCCAGAACGCGCGAATCTGTTCGAGCGTGGCAGATTCCAGCGTCGCGCGATCGCCATAGCCCGAGCGATTGAACGGCGGGGGTTCGTGGGCCGCGTTCACGTTGATGCCGACCATGTGCTGCGGCTCATCGCGCAGCGACTCAAACGATTGCAGACACAACGCGCGCACACCATCCAGTGATTCCGCAGCAAGGCGCGGAGCACGCACCATCGAGACAATCAACGGCAGCGCCTCAGCGAGCCGATCGGCCAGCAATGTCGCGCCGATGTGCATGTGATGCCTGCCTGCGTATGCGCTGCGCTGTACGCCGAGCATGTCGAGGGCATCGGAATGCTGGCGCCCATCAAGGTCGCCCGCGCCGCGCGTCAGCAGTTCCGCCAGCAGCGTTGACAGCCCGACTGCATCAGCCGGGTCCGTCGCCGAGCCGGCCGGCAGCAGCCAGTTGAGCGCGAGCGACTGCACGGAAGTGCTGGATTCGATGACGAGCGGCATGCCGCAGGCGAGCGTGTGTGAGGTGATCGTCGTTGACATGGTGGGAGGATAGCGAACTCACCGGAGGCAGGACGCCGCGCGAAAAGCATCGGAAGTGCTTGCGAAGCTGCCGGTCATCTGGTATTTCCTCTGGTATTCCTTGAGGAGTGCTGGCTTCGGCCGGCATTTGGAGTGGATGGATGGTTTTTGGCAAACAGTCTGGCACGCGCGGGCAATGAACAGCCGGCCGACCAAGCCGGCCGCTGCTGCGGCGCGCCCAGACCAATCAAAGGAGGAACCCTGGAATGAACACGCGAACTCATATCAATCTTGCAGTCGGCTGCGCCGCGATCATGCTGGCCGGCGCGGCACTGGCCAACGACGACTGCGCCGATGCCATCCCCGTCTCACTGGGCGACACCGTGATGGGCTCGACCTCAGCCGCTACATTTGATGATGTCGGCTTCTGCGGCACATCCAACACATCACCCGGCGTGTGGTACACGATGACGGGCAACGGCGACCTCGTGACGCTGAGCACCTGCAACCAGGCAGACTTCGACACGAAGATTTCCGTCTTCTCCGGATCGTGCGGGTCGCTGACGTGTGTCACCGGCCTGGATGACGCCGCGGGGTGTGCCGGCTTCACCACCGAACTGTCATTCACTGCCGACTGCGACACGCAGTACTACATTCTCGTGCACAGCTTCGGCGGCGCCACGGGCGACTTCGACCTGTCAATCATCGACGATGGCGACATCGCGTGCTTTACCAATGACCAGCCGTGTGACGCGATTGATGTCGCCGTCAACAGCGCCACGGGCTTTGGCAACTCAGCAGCCACGGCCGATCCGGGCGAGGTCTCGCCGGGCGCGGGCACCGGAGCAGACGGCTCATGCGACTCCACCGATGGCTGGTGCAGCTTCGAAACCGATGTGCAGAACTCAGTCTGGTTCAGGTTTACTGCTCCGGACTGCGGCGGCGTGGAGATTGCCGCTATAAGCGAGGACTATCAGCTCGCTGTCTGGCAGGTCGGCGACTGCAACAACTACGCCACGTTCACGGAAGTGGCCGCCAACGATGACGGCGGACCGGGGTTCTCGCCGCTGTTACAACTGTGCGATCTGACGCCAGGCGATACCTACTACATTCAGATCGATGGCTTCGCCGGCACCGCAGCGCCCGGCAGCCTTCAAGTGTTCGAGTACGCCTGCACAGATTGCAACAACAACGGCATCGATGATGCATGCGACATCCTTGACGGCACATCCTTCGACTGCAACTGCAATGGCATTCCCGATGAATGCGATCTTGCAGACCCGCTGATGGACCTCAACAACGATGGCTTCATCGATTCATGCACCGCCTGCGCGGGCGACACCAACTGCGATGGCATCGTCAATGGCATTGATGCGCTGAACGTGTTCTTGAACCTCGGAACCAGCGGACCGCTCGGCGATGTCAACTACGACGGAGCCGTCACCGTCATCGATTACTACATCGTCATCTGGAACTATGGGTCAGTCTGCCACTGATCGCGCACACGCATAACCACCGCGACAGCAAACAAATACGCCCCGGCCACGACGCCGGGGCGTTTCTTTTGGCCGCACAATCTGACGAACCACCCGGCTCGCGCTGCGGGCTTGCCCGGTTCAACACCGCCGCGATTCTGGCGCTGGCACCTTGCAGAGTTGGCCCGTCTGCGGTATCACGGTGCGAACTCTGGGGTTGGCACAGCGTCAGCCGCCGGATATTCAACGGTCGATTTCCTCATTCCCTGGGAGGGTGAACGATGAGCAACAAAGCAGCAGCCATCAGCGTGCTTGCGTGCGTGGCACTCGGTCTCACGAGCACGAGTCAGACAACCCCACGCGGGGGCGGCCCGGCCAACGACATGCCATGCGATGCGCTGCCGCTCGAAGCCGGCGTGCCGCTCGATTTCGATAACACTGATGCCACCGCCGATCCGAACGAGGTCACGCCGGGTGTCGGCAGCGGGCCGAGTTCCTGCAACTCCAGCGATGGCTGGTGCGAGTCGGACCCGAACGCGCAGGTGTCGGTCTGGTTTACGTTTGAAGCAAGCGGCGCAGCGCTCACGCGCTTCTCTGCCGGCCCGGGCGACTATCAGATTGCCGTATGGACCGCAGACGACAGCACGAACTTCGAGACATTCGTCGAGGTGGGCGCGAATGACGACAGCGGCCCGGGCTTCTCACCACGCCTGTCACTGTTGGGCCTCGAAGCCGGCACGTATTACGTGCAGGTGGACGGCTGGAACGGCTCAGCCGGCCCGGGCACAGCGCTCGTCGAAGAGATCAACCCGCCAGAGAACGATGATGTCTGCAACGCAACCTGGCTCGATCTTGACACGGTGACAGACTTTACCAACGACCTTGCGGGCGCGCAGGATGGTGAAGTCTCCCCAGGCGTCGGCAACGATGGCGGCAACGGATGCAACGCAACTGATGGCTGGTGCGTGTTTGATCCGAACGTCCAGGCATCCGTGTGGTTCATGTTCGAAGCGCCTGAGTGCGGCGTCGTGTCAATCGATGTGAACTCAGATGTCGGCCAGCAGGACTATCAACTCGCTGTCTGGCATGTGGGTGATTGCAATGACTTCTCGACATTCACCGAAGTTGGCGCAAACGATGACAGCGGCCCGCAGTTCTCGCCTTCACTGTCGCTGGAACTCGTCGCTTACGAACTGTACTACGTGCAGGTGGACGGCTTCAACGGCTTTGATGCACCGGGTCAGATATCACTTTCAACATCCACCACAACCGGTTCGGACTGCGACGGCAATGGCATCACCGATAACTGCGACATCGCAGCCCTGCGCCAGCGCGACTGCAACTGCAACGGCATTCCCGACCGATGCGAGATCAATGAAGATCCCTCGCTTGATGTCTGGCCTCGCAACGGCCGGCTTGATGAATGCGACGACAACTGCATTCAGGACAACAACTGCGACGGCGTCATCGATGGCAATGACCTGTGGATGAACGTCAATCACCTGCAGAACCTCGGATGGATCCCGCCGTTTCCCCGGCATCCGAATAATAACGCGTGGTGGCTCTGGCTGTGGAGCTTCATGAACGGCTGTACAGAGGACACGGTCATCCCTGTCTTGCACTGATCTGAAACAACACATATTCCTTCCCGAGCCCGCGTGTCACACCGGCATGCGGGCTTTTTGATGCGCTCATCTCCTGCCCGGCATTGGTCGTACGCAACTGCGCGCGCAACTGCACTGCATCGCGCGGCTGGGCACACAGAAAACTGACACTTTCTGAAAAACACCAAGTGCCTGCCGTGCCGTGGCTTGCGAGCCGCGAGAGGGCCGTTCGTGCGGAACGGATCACCATTGCGCGCGCACAGTGCGCCCGGCCGGCCCTTTGCAGAGGCCGCGTGTTGTTCGCAGCCTCATCAAACGAGTCCCTTTCCACTGGTTGCACATGCCTGCACACGCAAAAGACACACTGGATGACCAACGCCAAGTCTCGCCGGCACTGGTTGATCTGCTCATTGATGAGCACCTGCGCGACACACTGCCACGCCTGCAGCGATTGTGGTGCTACTACCGCAACGCACTGGCCGAGCCGCGCGATGACGGCGCGTCAAGCGGTCCGCCTGCATAGGTTGTCGGCCTGCCCAAGCGGCTGCGCAATCCCGACTGGGCGCGTGCCGATGAACGCCTGCACCGCGAACTGGTGATCGAGAACGACATCGCCTGGCGGATTCACACCCTGGTCGACTTCATGTTCCCTGAGCCGCCGCGCATTGTCAGCAAGGCAGAGGATCCGACACTTCGCCTCGCGATCGAGACCATCCTCGCGCGGGTCATCGAAACCAGTGGCGGCATCGCGCTGTGGCAGAACGCAGCGCTGCTCGGATCGGTGTACGGCCATGTCGACCTGCTGTTGCATACACACGCGCTCGCCAACCTCTCGCCAGTCGTCGGCACATCAGCCCCCTCCAGCACATCCGCGATTGACACAGCGTCTGGCCGCGCGCGGAGCGTCCCGTCTGAACCCTCCCACACTGCTTCGCTCGCTGACCATATCGGTCGGCTGGTGTCCATTGAGACGGTCGAGGCGCCCCGCGCGGTCGCGCTTGTCAACGCGGATGATTACACCGCAGCCGACGCGTTCATCATCCACTATGAACAGCCAACACACGACATCTCGCGCCAATCAATGTGGCAGCGTGTTGGCAGGCGTCTCGCGCTGCGCGATCAACATCCGCTTCAACAGCGCGCGATGCGCGACGTCACTGAGATTCATACTGCTCGGGAAACACGGCGGTTTGAGCACGGCTCGCTGATGCATGTTGCGGTCAATCGGCTTGGAAGGGTTCCGCTCGTGCATGTGCAGAATCTGCCGCAACCGCTCGTGTGGGAAGGCCTCAGCGATGTTGAACCGCTCATCCCGCTCCAGGATGAACTCAATACTCGGCTGAGTGATCGCGCCAATCGCGTCACAATGCAGAGCTTCCGTATGTGGCTCGGCAAGGGTATCGACAAGTTCATTGATCGCCCGGTCGGCCCGGGCCAGATGTGGATGACCGACAACCCCAACGCAGAGATCGAATCGTTCGGAGGCGATGCGGAATCTCCCAGCGAAGATGCACATCTCAGCGATCTGCGCGAAGCGCTTGACAAAGCGTCCGGCGTCACACCCGCAGCGGCCGGGCACATCAAAGCGAAGATCGGAAACCTCACGAGCGAGAACGCCCTGCGCATCTCACTGATGGGAACGATCGCCAAGGTCAAACGCAAACGTATCACCTACGGCCGGGGGATCGCGCAACTCTGCGAGATGATCCTGCACGCGCTCGATGTGTACGGCCTGCTTCGTACGCATGAGTCTGATCGACGCGTCGAGATCGTCTGGGCTGATCCACTCCCGCCCGACCGAACGCGCGCACTCGAAGATGCGCAGCTCAAAGCCCAACTCGGCGTGCCACTTGAACAGCTTCGCGCAGAACTCGGATACGACTGACGACCGCTTCCCAACGCTTGTATCTCAAAGCACATCACCATCACATCCCACACACATTGGAGACACACATGAACGACATTCCCGACACACCGGAAACGATCGCCGCGACCGAAGCCAATCCCGCAGGCATCGATTCGCTGCGCGCTCAGATCGAATCCCAGCAGCAGCAGATCGAGCAGCTCGAGTCTCGCCTGGCTGACCCACCCGCAGAGCCTGCTGTGACACCCAGCGCACAGGCGCCGCGTGCTGCCAACGGTACGGCGATCGGCGCGCAGCGCGAACGTGCAGCCATCCATGCCCGCGCAACCGGCAGACGCAACGACGTGCTCACGTACATGCGGCTGCGACGCGGGTGATTCTGAATCACTGCGCCGCAAGCACGCAAGCACGCTGCATCTTTCGGCACGCTCAACTGACCGCGAACAACTGACAAGCGACCATCAACCCAGGAGATACACATGACATTCACCGGTAAGGCAACCTATTCCGCAGGCGCAACGCTCCCTGAGCTTGCTGAAGACGTCAGCGACATCATCGGCATCGTCAGCCCGCATGAAACGCCGCTGCTCGATCATCTCGGGGACCCGCAGCGGGCGGCGACAAGTACCATCCATGAATGGCTCGAAGATGAACTGCTTCCCAATACAGATGCGGTCGACGATCAGTCGATCAGCAGCCCGTCAACCGAGACGAGTTTCGACGTTGAGAACGGCGAGCGTTTTCAGGTCGGCGATCAGATCATGCTCGAAGGCAAGGGAGAGATCATGCTCGTCACCGATGTCTCGAGCGACACGCTCACTGTCGTGCGCGGCTATGGCGGCACCTCGGCGGGAACACTTGCTGATGATGATGTGATTCGCATCCTCGGTGCTGCTGCACTCGAAGGGGACGACGCCCCCACCGCCCGCTTCACCAGCCGCACACGCAAGCAGAACTACACGCAGATCTTCACTGCCACCGTCAACATCTCCGGAAGTCAGCTTGCTGCCAGCTCGATCGGCGTTGACGACGAGATGGACTACCAGAAGCAGCAGCGCCTGCGCGAACTGCTCCGCGATGTCGAGAACTGCATCATCAACGGCGTCGCAGCATCAAGCAATCCGCAGGGCAATGCGTCAACTCGCCGAACAATGCGCGGCATCATCGCGCACATGAGCACCAATCTCTTCCAGCCCGACTCCGGCGCGATGCCCGCTGGCGGCGGCGCGAGTGATGATCTGCTCACGGAAGAACTGCTCAACGCGGCCCTGCGCGGGGTGTGGAACCAGTCCAGCGGCGCCATCGACACGATTGTCTGCGGCGGATTTCAGAA
>CAZVXI010000141.1:5907-8436 GCA_964631295.1 uncultured Isosphaeraceae bacterium | reverse complement strand
TCAGCACTGTTCTTCCTCCTGCGTGGGTCACGGGTACCATTCTGGAAGAGGATACACAATCGCTGGCACATGCTCGCAGAATTCTGACTGTCGATATGCCGGTCTGCATCCCGGAGAATACGGAGAACGCCATGCTGACGCTCAAAAAACAGCCCAATGCAGTCGCATGTATTCTGATCGTGTCGATGCTGCTTGCGCCGGTCGCACCAGTCTTTGCGGGCGTGCAATCCAGCAACGAGCAGGCCGGCAATGTACGAGCACATGCCATCCTCATGCCAGTGACCACGGCCGACCCGAAGTTGCAGCAACAGCGTGAGACGATGGTCGTCGGGCTTGTTCAGCTCGGGCATGCTCCAGCCGAAGCCGTCGAGATGACCATGCAACTCACACAGGCGGATCTTGATGTGCTGCTGGCCAACGATCGCATGATGCAGCGCGCTGCCGGGCTCAGTCAGACGACCGTTGCCGTCATTGCCGGCGTGCTGATCGTGACGGTGGTCGTACTTCTTGCCGTGGCGGGTGAGAGCAGCGGCAGCGTCAGCGTGGGCGCCGGCATGTAGCCGCGCCTGCACGGGTCGCATGGCGTCTCGAGAGATGTCATTTTCTCATACCGACGGGCGTGCATCCTTGGCCGAATGATGTCGCCATTGCCCGGTGGATGTCTGTGCATGCACGCACGTCAGGTGAGCCTGACGGCTGTCCCGCTGGCGCTGACCATGAGCATGCTCCCCTTGCCACCAAATGACCTCATAGTCGAGATCGATTCCGACAACAGCGTCCGCGCCACGCTCAGCCGCTTTCTGTCCCATTTCGCGGAGTGCAACATCACGTGCGCGTTCAAGCTCCTGTTCGTACGCGCCGGATCGCCCGCCGACGATGTCCGTGATGCCCGCAAAGAAATCGCGGAAGAGGTTGGCGCCGAGGATAGCCTCACCGGTCACGATCCCGACGTACTCGCGAATCGGCTGTCCTTCGATGCTTGGCGTGGTGCTCATAATCATGGCTCGTGGTCTCCTTGGGTGCTCGGGCACCAGTTTTCTCCGGAAATGCGGACACACAATACCACAGCGCAAGGCAACGGCTCTGATCGGTCGTGATCAGAGCCGCGCACACTGAAAGGAGAATATCGTCGTCAGGCTGCGATCAACCTTCGATCAGATCAATTGCGTTGGACACCGGCAGGTTCATTGCACCATGGACTCGGGCGGCTGCCTCGGCGGTATCTCCCGAGGCACTTGCAACGAGCGCGAGCAGCGCTGCCACGTGTCGTGGTTCTGCCTGATTGCCGAATCGCTTGACGGAGTTGGCTGCGCGTGTCAGCAGCTCGACCTGCTCCGAGCCGGATGCATCGAACGCCGCATCAAGCAGCACATGCTGGGCACGGGCGCTGTCCATAAGTGCGAGGATGTCAGCAACGAGCAGGCGCGTTCCGCCGGAGTGGGACGCAAGTGCGTCGACCAGTGCGGTTTCCGCGTCGGTGAGGTCGTAGACATCGGTGCCGGAGATGGCAATATCGCGCAGGGTTGACAGCGAGCGAATCGCGTATTCCATCGCTTCGATTTCGGTCATGCGGCCACCGGCAGCGCGGAGCATGAGCGTTTCCAGTGATTCAGCGAGCGCCGCTTCGCCACCGCCTGCGCGGGCTGCATGAATGGCAGCCTGCCCGCGGAAGGCGCGCTTGATCTCGTTGAGTTGCGTTGCCGGTGCGTCGAACAACACCGGTGCCGCGGCCATTTTGGGTTCAACGCGAATGTCCAGAAGCAGCGACTCGGCTTTGTCTGCATCCGCAGCTTGGGCGAAGACAAAATCAACCGCGTTGGCTGATGCAACCTGGTCTGCAATCTCAGCAACAGTAAAACCGCTGGCGACGACTTCAAAGCCCAGGTTCGTCATGAGTGTTGCAGCCGTGCCGAGGTCTTCATCATTGTCAGCAATGATGACTGCGAACTGCGCGTTGCCAGTTCGCACAGCGCTGGCGAGCGTGGGGACGACGGTGACGTCACCATTGAAGCCGCGATCAATGCTCGCACTGCCGAGGATGATTGCAGACTCGTACCGCACACGGCGATCGGGGTACTGCAGAGCTTCGGTCAGCGGGAGGCGGCCGGAGGTCGTCGCGAAGAGATTGGAACCGCCGGTTGTTTCGGCGAGTGCAGTCAGTGCATCGCGGACGAGCGGCGTGTCGACCGCATCAATCGCCATCGCGAGGACATCCTGGCAGGTCTGCGTGCCGAACACAGTCGCGTAGAACGCTGGCGTGTAGGCCATGGAGCCATAAATCGGGTCGTCCATGCCAGCAGGCAACTGGTTCTCACGGCGAAGATTCGCGGCAACGTAAAGGCCGAGCGAACCGCGATCATCGGCGTTGAATGCGACGGCGCGAGCGGCCATTTGCATGGCCTTGATCTCCGAGTAGATCTCTGTGGCGACCGGCGTTGACTCCAACCCGGCGAATGCGTTGTAGTTCCAGACGTTGTTCATCGATTCGTACGGATAGGCGATCAGCGAGCCGGACTCATCGAAGTACTC
>CAZVXI010000141.1:0-5807 GCA_964631295.1 uncultured Isosphaeraceae bacterium | reverse complement strand
TCATGATGTTTGCGCATTTGAGCTTGAGCGATTCATCCTTGCCGTCGGTGATGCGACGAAGCAGATGCGGGACTGCATACTCACCGGCGGCGATCAGGCGCGTCGTTCCGAGCCGCTCCCCACGCATGGTTGTGGTGAGCATCTCGATGGCCTGTTCGATGCGCTGCGGGTCGCGAGCGAGGTCGAGCCGACCGTCTTCGATGCGTTTGGCGATGGCTGACGCGACATACTCGAGTTCGGGCACATACTGGGCACGCTTCACGGCATTGTCGAATCGCGTGATAGTCTCGCTGGACATGCTGTCGAGCGCATCTGCGAGTTCGCCTGCCGTCAGGCCGCTGTCGAGCAGCAACTGCGCACTCGCAGCGGCGAGGTCGGGCTTGGCGATCAGCGTATAGTGGATGAAATCCTCAAGCAGGTCACCTGGCTCGGGATCCTGCTGGGCATGTGCGGTCCCGCTGAGGGCGGCTGCAAACACCAGCGCCATGAGGGCCAACATCACACGCGTCCTAATCATCAGTTCAGACTCCTGGAACAACTGCCTGGGTTCACACGATGCCCATTGCCGGGAAGCCCGGCCACCACGGTCACTACGCCAACCGCAGGACCAATTTCGGCTCGGAGAGGTCGAAACCGCGAACCTAGCGAAGCGGGCATGCGATGTCAACGAAGCCGGGCCGGCAATGCAAGCGGACAGAATACCATTTCGGCGCATCAGACGCCCGGCAAAGCACCAAATTGCCCAAATCAGTGTTGGCATGTGAAGTCAGAGGGCTGATCGCGTACAATCCGCACTGGACCGAGGCGCGCGGAGGGTCGGGTAACCGATCGAACCGCGGGCAAGGCCTGAGCCTTGCCGAGGGAAGGTGGTGAAAATCCACCGTGGACGCGCCGCCGTGACGGGTGATCTCCCGTGAGATCGCCGCTGATCGATATGCCACTGCCACCATTTTGTGGCGGGAAGGCCGATCAGCGGGCACCCGAAGCCGGAAGACCTGCCTCGATCCGCCGTCAAGCCCCCGCGAGCATCGGGGCGTGCGGCGAGTCGGCTGTGTCCCCGTCGATATCGCTCCGGACGTCCTCACGCGGGTGGCTGCGTTGCGCCACGACATCGGGGACCGCTCCGCGCGACTCGGAGCGACGGAAGGACAACCCAGAGTGAACATCCGAATCCTTTGCGCGCTGGCGCTGGCTGGCGCGGGCGGGCCGGCAACGTCGGCCTCGGCTGATACAGACCCCTGGGCCGATCAGGTGGTTGCTTTCGATGCAGGCACCGGCGGCGCGAGCGGGTTTGATGATCCGGCCGCGGCGCTCGGCGAGCCATCGCGCATGACGGGCTTCGCTTCGCCTGATGCTGAGGTCGTATCTCCCTTCGTTGCTCCTTTTCATGCGAGCCAGATCGTCAGCATTGGCTCCGGCGGGTCGCTCACTGTTCTGTTTGCTGAGCCCGTCGCAGACGACCCGGCCAACCCGTTCGGCATCGATTTGCTGATTTTTGGCAACACCTTCTTTACCGATGCGGGTGGCGGCGCGTGTGGATCGCCATGTGGCACATTCACGGAAGGCGGTGTGATCGAAGTCAGCGCAGATGGCGAGACATGGTTCGAGGTTCCCGGCGCGGCCGACGGCCCATGGCCAACCAACGGCTGGGCGGACCTCACCGATCCCTTCAGCAGCGCCCCGGGCATGCAGCCGAGCGATTTCTCCCGGCCAGTCGATCCCACGATCACGCTTGAAGACTTTGCTGGCCTCGATTATCAGCAGATGCAATCGCTCTATGACGGCTCGGGTGGCGGCGTGGGCATCGACCTTGCAGACGTCGGCCTCGCCTTCATCCACTACGTGCGAATCTCGAATCCCGCGGAGTTCGACACGCCGGAAATCGACGCATTTGCTGATGTTCGCCCGGTGTATCCATCGGACGTCACGGGTGATGGCATCGTCGGTCTGGCAGATCTGCTGGCAATTCTCGCTGCGTGGGGCACAACCGGCGAGCCGGGCACGATCGACGAAGACACCAATGACGATGGCACAGTTGGTCTGGGCGATCTGCTCAATGTCCTCAGCGACTGGGGGGCTGGCGGATGAAACTTGCGACGCGACTCACCTGCGCGCATCGACGCGCGACCGGATTCACGCTCACGGAACTGCTTGTGAGTGTGGCGATCATGGCAATCCTGCTTGGCGTCGGGCTGCCGGCGCTCAGCGGCGTGCGCGATGCGGCGAAAACCACCGAGAGTATGTCCAACCTGCGGCAGATGGCGGTTG
Organism: uncultured Isosphaeraceae bacterium; assembly: GCA_964631295.1. GTDB lineage: Bacteria > Planctomycetota > Phycisphaerae > Phycisphaerales > SM1A02 > CAZVXI01. Next base: position 3,539 of record CAZVXI010000141.1, on the reverse strand, counting down.
CCGCCAACGCGTATGCATCAATCTACCGCGCGTTTCCACCTGCGATACGCTATGAAGTCGATGCCCACGGCGGGCTCGTCACCATCGCATGGGACTGGGTGCAGGATTCATCGGGCAAGACCACACCCGGGCCGCTCTGGCAGTACACAGATAACCCCGACCGTGTGATGCAGGATCCATGGTTCGATGGCGCGAGCACGTTCGGAGCAGACCCGTTCACCGGGTACAACTACAACACGAGCTACCTCGGTGCAGAGCAACCCTTCGGCTCGACAGGCTGGGAGAACATGCGCCCCGGCCTGCCTGCCGGCGCGTGCCTGCTGGCTGACCAGTGCGCGATGTTCGGCCAGGGCGGCTGGAGCGGAGGCGCGAACAAGTTCATGCGTGCCCCGGGCAATCGCGAATATCTGTCGCTGTCCACGCTGTATGCCGGCGGACAGGCGTATCGATCTCCGCGAGGCACGCTGGTGGCCTATGTCGATGGCCATGTCGAGGCGATCGCAACAGCTCATGCCGGCCCTCATGCCACGCCAACGGTGCTCGAGTCGGTCATGCAGCACCCGGCCAATGGCTTTCTCTCGAACGACGACCGCGCGTACGATCCTCGCCCATGAGCGACCACGACGTCAATCACCATCCACGCGTTGACCGCTGTATCTGCTACGATGTGCGCTTCACGACGCTGCTCGACTTTGCTCGATCGCGCGATGCCTGCGATAATGCAGAGGAAGATGTCCTGATCGCGATTCGCCAAACGTTCGGATGCGGGTCGGGGTGCGGCCTGTGTGTTCCTTACATCCGCCTCATGCTCCGCACCGGAGAGACATCGCTTCCAGTCCAGACACCTGTTGATCAATCGTGACACAACTGCCCGCCCCAACTGAGAAGAACACTGCCGATGTGACTGTTGATGTTGCCATCGACTTCGGCGAGCGCGTGACGACGGTCCATGCGGCCATCGAGAAACCGTCGAAAGCGAGCCCGATGGCGCTCGTCGCGATCGTCGATTTGTTCGCGCCTGCTTCCACGGCAAACAACGATCTGCTCGATACTCTGCGATCCGCGCTCCTTGCCCACCGGTGCGCAACACTGAGCTGGGAGCCGGCGTGCGAACATCTCATCGGCGTGGATTACGACCGATATCTCGCTCGGCATGGCGCGATGGAAGTTCAGGCTGTCATTGATGCTGGCATTGCTGCATTTGCGCAGCAGCACGGCACGCTGCCCATGCACATCGTCGCGATCGGCCAGGGTGGGATGTTCACCTCCCCCACCGCTGCGATGCGCGATGCTTCATCCATCACGCTGCTGCATCCAGCCATGCCGCGCGACATCGCCACAATCGCAGAACACATCGACCAGCCCCTGCCGATCGGCCTTGTGGAAACAGCCAGCGAACTTGACCCCATCGCTGACCTCGGCGCTGCCAATCTGCCGCCGGTACTGATCATTGCCGATGCGGCCAATCCGCACGCCCCGCTCGGCAACGCGTGGGCGCTGCAGGCTGCTGCGAGCACATCGCAAGGATCTGCTCGACTGCTCTCGATCGCGCGAGGAGGCGCAGACAACCCGCGCAGTCAGTCAGCCAACACGTTCATCGCAGCCCGCGCGAGCGAGTTCATAACCCAGCACATGGCACCTGTCGCTGTGAGCGAGCCTGCATCATGAAGCCACTGCCCGGGTATGCCGACGCACTCAAGGCCGTCCTCCGACACGTGCCGCCGCTCGGCCGATCAATCACCCTGCCATTGGTCGAGTCGATCGGCCACACGCTCGTCGAGCCGATCGCAGCCGATCGCGACCTGCCGCCTTTCAATCGTTCAATGATGGACGGCTACGCGATGCGCGCTGCCGATGCTGCGCGAGGCCAGCCGCTGCCCGTCATCGGCGAAGTCCCGGCCGGCGCTTTGTGGACTGATCCGATCCCGCCCGGCTCATGCGTCTCCATCGCCACCGGCGCGCCCGTGCCTGATGAACTCGACTGTGTTGTGCAGCACGAGTGGACCGATCGCAACGATCCACTCGCGATCAACGTTTCGCATCCCATCGAGCCAGGCCATGCGATTCACCCGCGCGGCTCGGATGCGCAGCAAGGCGATGAACTCATCGCAGCGCACACAACACTCGGCCCGCAGCATCTCGGCATTGCTGCATCGATCGGTGCGACGAAGCTCACATGCGTTGAGCCGCCGCGCGCGATGATTCTCACATCCGGCGATGAAGTTCTCGACCCGGACCAATCAGTCGAGCCGCACCAGATTCGCAACTCCAACGGCATCATGCTCCAGTCGCTGCTTGCGCGGATGGGAGCGCGTGTGCGAGAGCATCGCCACCTGCCCGATCAACGAGAGACGACCATCACTGCCGTGCGCAATGCAATGTGTGACAGCGATCTGGTCATCACCGTCGGTGGAATCAGCGCAGGCAAACGCGACTACTTTCATGATGCATACGAAACACTTGCCATTGATCGCGCGCTCGGAGGAGCTGCGATTCAACCCGGCAGACCAATCACGATCGGCCGGGCAACAAACAACAACGACCGCGACTGCTGGATCATCTCGCTGCCGGGCAATCCCGTGTCATCACTGGCGTGCGCGTGTTTGTTCATCTGGCCGATGATCGAGCGCATGCTCGGCCGGACCGGCGATCTTCCCTGGCGCGCGGTCACGCTTGCACAGACCGTCAGGCCGAACGCTCACAGGCAGGCATTTCGGCCGGCGCTGCTTGTTGATCCTGATCGTCATTCCGTGCGCGTGCCTAACTGGGCTGGCTCAGGCGATCTCGCGCACACCGCCACCACGCATGGCCTCGCCGAACTGCCCGTGCAGCACAATGAGGTTGAGGCAGGCACCACGCTGCGCTTTCTCCCCTGGCCTTGAATCATCCTGCTGAGCCACAATGCGCAGCCGGAGACTGTGCTCGCCGAACGATGACTACAGTGCACCCATGCCGCAATCCATGATCACATGTCACGTACTGCTGTTCGCTCAACTGGCTGAGTCGGTCGGCGCGCGGTCGCTGTCGATCACGCTCACGAGTCCTGCAACAGTCGCAGATGCGCTCGCTGTGCTGGAAGCGGAGCACGAACCCATTGCGCAGATGCGCAATCAACTCGCGTTTGCTGTCGGCGACCAGTATGTGACACTTGACCGCGCCTTGCATGATGGTGATGAACTCTCGCTGATCCCTCCAGTCAGCGGCGGGTGATGGCAGCCCATAGATTGCGCGCACCCGGTGATGTTCGTGATCTCGTTGGCATCGTTGCTGGTGCGCGACTGGTTGAGCGTCGTCGTGCCGCTGGCCTTCTCGATGAAGGTCGTCGTAGGTAATCGCCGCGAGACGATGCAGGCGATCGTTGACCGAAGCGGCAGTGTTGTAGTGATATCGAATCACTTCGCCTCCGGGGCAGGTCACAGAGTCCAGGCGGGCAGCAGCATCATGGTGCCGCAGTGTGATTTCCGATCGCGCCTGCTGTCGATTGGCGCAAGCACCGCGCGATTTTCTGCCGGAGAACAGCGCTGTTCAGCCGGAGAACT
>CAZVXI010000140.1:1803-8436 GCA_964631295.1 uncultured Isosphaeraceae bacterium | reverse complement strand
GTTTCTCCCAGTCCCTGAATAGAGCTTATTTTCCCTGAGCGTTTCTCCCAGTCCCTGAATGGAGCTTATTTTCCCTGTACGTTTCTCCCAGTCCCTGAATGGAGCTTATTTTCCCTGGACGTTTCTCCCAGTCCCTGAACGGAGCTTATTTTCCCTGTACGCTTCTCCCAGTCCCTGAATGATGTCCGCAGGGGGCACAGCGCTGATAACTACCTGCACAGCCCTGACAACTCCCAGCGCCCGGATATCGCGCAAGAGCTGCCTGTCTCGGACCGATTCGGGTCTGTTGCAGGCCTTTTGGAACGCGCGCAGGCAGGGCATCCACGGCGGGCGATGAGCGCCGGGTTGTATGTGGATTCCCGCGGGAGTTCATCCGCCGAGGCGGGCGGGCACGACGCGGGCAGCCGCTACTGCTCTGCGAGTCGGTAGCCGAGCCAGACGCCGCCGAGGCCCAGGGCATTGCTGAGTACGATGTTCAACCCTGCGAGGGTGAACTGTTTTTCGTTCATCAGTTCGAATGTCTCGTAGCCGAATGTTGAGAACGTGGTGAACGCGCCGAGCAGGCCGATCACCAGGGCAGGGCGGAGTTCTTCGCGGACGAGTTGCGGGCCGGCGAGGTAGGCAGCGACGATGCCGATCGCGAAGCAGCCGATGGTGTTGACCAGCAGCGTGCCGATGGGGAAGTCGCTTTTGGTGAGGCCTTGCGACCACGTTGAGATTGCAAATCGCAGCAGTGCCCCGACAGCCCCGCCACCAGCGATGAGCATGAGTTTCACGAGCATACGGGCAGTGTATGTCGCATTTGGGCGTCGCGGGGTGCCAGATCGCCTTTGCCGTGCGGCCGGGATGCTGGTGTGGTATCCTGTGCGAGCAGAGACGTTGGCTTCCGGACTGACAACTCATGTGGTATGAATCGGGAGGTGTGGGATGCACGGTGCGCTGACGATCCAACGGTTGTTGCAGAAGATGAAGGAAATCGAGGCGTCGGACCTGCACATCAAGGTCGGCTCGCCTGCGGTGCTGCGAGTCGCATCGGAGTTGCATGAAGTCGAAGCGCCGCCGATGACAGGCGAGGAGACTGAGCAGTTGCTTTCGTCGATCATTCCCGATCATCTGCGCGAAGATCTTGAGAACAACGGCGGAGTCGACTTCTCTCACCATGAAGGGGCTGCGGAGCGCTTCCGCTGCAGTGTCTTTCATGCGGGCGGCGGCTTGCACGCAGCGATTCGCCGGGTGAATCCGGAAGTGCCCGACTTTCATGCGCTGCATCTGCCGCCGGTCTACGAGCGCGTGAGTGAATCAACGCATGAGGGGCTCGTGATTGTGTGCGGCGTGACGGGCTCGGGCAAGAGTTCCACGCTGGCAGCGATGATGGACCACATCAACCAGACGCGGCACTGCAACCTGATCACGATCGAGGATCCGATCGAGTATCTGTTCCGGCCGAAGTTGTCGTATATATCGCAGCGGGAGATTGGCATTGATGTGCCGGACTTCCCGCGTGCGCTGCGTGCTGCGGTTCGGCAGGACCCGGATGTGATTATGATCGGCGAGCTGCGCGATCGCGAGACGATGCTGGCAGGGATTCAGGCAGCCGAGACGGGGCATCTGGTGTTTGTCACGCTGCACACGGCTGACACGATGCAGGCGTTTGCGCGCATCCTCGAGTTCTTCGAGGTGAAGGATCACGGGTTTATTCGTTCTGCGCTCGCAGCCGGGCTGCGTGCAGTAATGGCGCAGAAACTTCTGCCATGCGTTCGGCAGGGTGTTCAGCGGGTGCCTGCGACGGAAGTGCTGATGAACAACTCGACAGTTGCAGACAAGATTCGTGAGGGTGAGGATGATGATCTGCCCGCGGTCATGGCTTCATCAGAACATGAGGGGATGCACAGCTTCACGAGCAGCCTCGCGAAACTTGTTGATGAAGACTGGGTCGAGCTGAAAGTGGCAGAGCGCTACGCACCAAACTCCGAAGCGCTGCGCAGCCGTGTCCGTGGGATTCAGGTGAAAGCAGACACACTGATCTCCCGGACGAAATGATGATCGCTCACCCAGTGGCAGTACTGTGCATCGTCTGGAGCTGTTGTGTGCTCGTGTCATGTAGCTCAGAGGAAGATGGTCGCCAGGTCGTTCGCGTGTCGTGTGCGGCGAGCGCTGCTGATGTGATCGAGACAATCGCGAAGCAGTTTGAGGCCAAGCACCCGCAGGTGGATGTGCGGATCAATGCTGGTTCTTCATCCACGCTGGCGCGGCAGATAGAAGCCGGGGTGCCCTGCGATGTGTATCTCTCAGCGAATCAGCAGTGGGTAGATCGCCTCGAAGCTGCGTCGATGATTGACGCGGGCACACGGGTGGACCTGCTGGGCAATCGCCTGGTGCTGATCGCTCATCACGATGATGATGCAGCGGTTGAGATTGCGGCAGGGGAGGCGGGCATCAATTGGCTGAGCGACGAGCGGCTCGCGATCGGCGACCCGGCACATGTGCCGGGCGGAAGATATGCGCGGCAGGCGATGGAAGCGCTCGCATGGTGGGCTGTTCTTGAGCCGCTGATTGTGCCCTGCATGGACGTGCGTTCAGCATTGCAGTTTGTGGCATCGCAGCAGGCACGGTTCGGCATCGTGTACGCGACGGACGCGAGGATCAGCAAGCGTGTGCGCGTCGTCGCCGTCTTCGATGAATCCCTGCATGAACCAATCGTCTATCCCGCAGTGCTTACACCTCGGGCACCCGATGAGGCAGCACAGTTGTTTGCGTATTTCCAAGGTGAAGCAGCAGCGGATGTATTTCGCGATGCGGGCTTTGTGGTGCTACCCTCGGAGCGATGATGAATGGGCTGTTGAGCCAGACAAACATGACCGGTGCTTTTGACGCGGCGATGCCGGCGTTGTGGCTGTCGCTGAGAGTGTCTGTCATCGCGGTGCTGGTGATGCTCGTGCCGGGAGTTGTATGTGGATGGCTGCTGGCGCGCGCGCGATTTCCCGGGAGGTCGGTTGTTGACGCGATCATTCACCTGCCGCTCGTGCTGCCGCCGGTCGTCGTCGGGTACATGCTGCTGCTCGCACTCGGTCGGCGTGGCTGGCTTGGAGGGGTTGTTGATCGGCTTGGTATTGACATCGCGTTCACATGGAAGGCTGCGGTGATCGCATCAGCAATCATGGGATTTCCCCTGCTTGTGCGCGCCGTCAGACTGTCAATCGAGTCGGCCGACGAGCGTTGCGAGCAGGCGGCTGCGACACTTGGCGCGCCACCACTGCGCGTCTGGTGGACGGTGACGCTGCCACTGGCGATGCCCGGCATCGTGACCGGCGCAATCCTCGCCTTTGCGCGCTCGCTCGGCGAGTTCGGGGCGACGATCACGTTCGCGGGCAACATCGCCGGCGAGACACGCACACTCCCGCTGGCTGTTTTTACCTTCACGCAGACTCCGGACGGCGGTGACGCGGCAACAGTGCTGGTGATCGTTTCGATTCTCGTCTCGCTCGGAGCGCTGATGATCTCCGAGCAACTTGCGCAGCGCGCGAGACGCATGGTGCGTGTGTCATGAGTGAGAATGCGGCGAAGCTGTCGTTTGAAGCGCATTGGACTCGCGGCAGCTTTGTGCTCGACGCATCATTTCGCTGCGCGCAGCATGTCACCGGTCTGCTGGGCAGGTCCGGCAGCGGCAAGACAACGGTGTTGCATCTCATCGCAGGGCTCGTCAGGCCTGACCGGGGTCGAATAGCGCTCGGCGACACAGTCTGGTGCGACACGACACAGTCGATCTGGGTGCCGCCGCACAAACGGCGTGTCGGTTTCGTCTTTCAGGATCACAGACTGCTGCCCCACCTGACCGTGGCGCGGAACCTGCGATATGGTGTGCGATCATCGCGAGAATCATCGATGTCGTTCGACAATGTGGTCGACCTGATGGAACTTCAGCCGCTGCTCGGGAGCCGGCCATCGCAACTTTCAGGCGGTGAAGCGCAGCGCGTCGCAATCGGTCGGGCGCTGTTGAGCAGCCCGGGCCTGCTGCTGCTTGACGAACCGATGACAGGGTTGGATCAACGGCTGCGCGCGCAGATTACACCGCTGCTCCGCCGTGTGTGCGAGGAGTTGCGCGTCCCGGTCGTGTATGTTGCGCACGATCTGTCCGAGGTTATGCAACTGACTGACACTGCGGTTCTGATGAACTCAGGCCGAGTCGCGGGTTCCGGAACGATCACGCAGATCGTTGCAGATGATGAGGCGTTCCCGGTTGTGCGAGACCTCGGGCTGCTCAATGTCGTAGAGTGTGATATCGCAACAGGCGAATCAGATGATCTTGTGGCACTGCGATTCGGGAGACAACGTGACGGCGAGCGGCCACAGTTTCTGGTGCCAACTGCTGCCATTCGCCCGCAGATTGCGCGCACGCCGGTCCATGTGGCAGTTCGGCCTCAGGATATTGCGCTTGCGAAGCAGCCATTGCAGGGGACATCGATTCAGAATCAGATTCGTGCAGGCATCAAGTCGATCCATGTTCATGATCGGAGTGTTGTCGTCGAGGCGGATTGTGGCGAGGTTCTGCTGGTGGAAGTCAGCCAGCGCGCTGTGCGGGACTTGCAACTTGCCGTCGGGAGCGAAGTCTGGCTGCTGATCAAGACGAACGCTTTGCGTGTTGTGTGAGCTGTCACTCGGACTGGTCATCGTCTATATTGGTGTAGCGCGAAGCCTGCATCGTCATATCCATCAACCGCTGATGCACACCGATCGCCTCGGGCGAATCAGGCTGGAAGCCATCAGAGGCGCGGAGGGTGAACGTGCCGTCGGCTTTGCCGTCCCACGTCAACCGGTGATCCGCCAGGCAGGCCTCGAGGACGTTCCAGAGGCGCAGCCTCAGAGAACGCTTCTCGATCGGCGCGGCCGCCTCAACACGCCTGTGCAGATTGCGGTACATCCAGTCGGCAGACCCGATGATGAACTCACCTTCGAGCGGATCATTTTCGCCGCGACCAAACCAGAAGATGCGGCTGTGCTCGAGGAATCGGCCAACGATCGATGTGAGTCGGATATTCTCGCTCAGGCCCGGCATACCAGGGATCAGAGTGCAGAATCCGCGCACGATCAAGTCGATCTGCACGCCCGCAGCACTGGCGTCATACAACGCCTCGATGATCTCACGGTCCTGCAACTGGTTCATCTTGGCGATGATCCTGCCGTTGCCGGACGCGTTCTGGATGTCGATCTCGCGACGAATGCGATCAATGAACGGCTGCTTCATCGAGAACGGCGCAACCAGCAGCTTCTTGTACTGATGGTGTCGTGAGCGGCCGGTCATAAAATTGAACACATCGATGACATCTTCGCAGATCGTTGGATCGCATGTGAGCAGGCCGACATCTTCGTAGAGTCGTGCTGTGCTGGCGTTGTAGTTGCCTGTGCCGATGTGGCAATAGGAACGAATGGCATTGCCTTCCTTGCGGACAACGAGGGCGATCTTGGTGTGCGTCTTGAGCCCGACGACGCCGTACGCGACATGAACACCTGCATCTTCGAGTTTGCGCGCCCATTCGATGTTGCGCTCTTCATCAAATCGAGCACGCAACTCGACGAGCACCGCGACCTGTTTGCCACGCTCGGCTGCTCGAATGAGTGATCGGACAAACTCGCTGTCGCCGGACGTGCGGTACAGTGCCTGTTTGATGCACAGCACGTTGGGGTCCACTGATGCTTCCTCGATGAACCGCTCGACGGAATCGTCAAATGACTCATACGGATGATGCACGAGCAGGTCGCCTTCGCGAATCACGCTGAAGATGTCCTGTTCACGGTCGCGCAACCGCGTCGGTGTCACTGGCGTCCACGGCGAAAAGTGCAGGTGAGGCAGGTCAAACGACGCGATCTGCTCCAGTGAGCGATAGTTGACCAGTCCGCGGGTTTCGTAGATGTCTGCTTCAGTCAGTTCGAGTTCATCCGTGAGGAAGTCAAGCATCGGCTGCGCCGGTCGCCTGCCGAACTGCATCCGCACAACTGGCGCAAAGCGTCGCTCGCGCAGTGCCGACTGAATCTGTTCGAGCAGATCTTCAGCATCTGCATCATCGCCTTCCACGTCAGCATTTCGTGTGATGCGGAACGGCAGCACGCTGAGGATTTCCATGCCTGCGAAGAGTTCGTCGATGTGCGCTTCGATGATGCCTGTCAACGAAATGTAGCGCGACGACTTTCCGATCTGATGCCAGAGGTCAATCGAATCGGGCACCTTCACACGTGCGAAGAGATGTTCCGATGAGTCCGGCCTGCGGAGCATCACGCCCAGCGACGTGCTCAGGTTCGAGATGAACGGAAAGCGATGCCCGAGGTCAACCGCCAGCGGCGTGAGGATCGGAAACACGTTGCTCTGGAAGTACGCGCGCAGATGCTCACGCTCGGCTTCAGTCGTTTCAGAATAGGTGATCAGTTCGATGCCATGCTCGCGGAGCGCGGGGAGGATCTGCTTGTTGTAGCACTCAGCCTTGGCGATCGTCATCGGAATGACACGCTGGCGGATATCACGCAGCAGGGTTGCCGGGCTGACGCCCTCGTACCGCACGACCTCCACGCCTGCGTCAATCTGCCGTCGCAGGCCGCCGACGCGCTTCATGAAGAACTCGTCGAGATTGCTGGCGAAGATCG
>CAZVXI010000140.1:0-1793 GCA_964631295.1 uncultured Isosphaeraceae bacterium | reverse complement strand
GACAGGAACCGCACACGCTCGAGCAACGGCAACGACTCATCCATCGACTGGTGCAGCACGCGACGGTTGAACTCCAGCCATTGCAGGTCGCGGTTGAGGTATCGCGCCGGCTCGCCGGGCGGCGCAGACTGATCGCGTGGCTCTGTCTCGACGCGGCCTAGATTCACTCTCGTCATCTCAACTCCGATGGCACAACGCACATGGGCATGCATACCTTAGGATGCTCTTGCAAGATGGCCGAATCTATTATTCAGATATCGTCAAGACGACGGCGCCACGTTCGATGACTCTTCGATAGAACCCGGCCGGACCCGGAACTCACGCGATGCACACATCCACCAAATCGTCCGATTCATCACCGGCAACGCCTGATCAACCGCTGATGCTGTCTGTTTCCGGCGCTCGCGGGATTGTTGGCGAGACGATGACGCCTGCCGTCGCTGCCCGGTATGCGGCTGCATTCGGTTCGCATGTGCGGGAAAATGTCGGCGAAGCACATCCGTTGATCGTTGCAGGTCGCGACAGCCGGCCGTCCGGGGCGATGCTCGCACATGCTGCGACATCCGGTCTCATTTCCGTTGGCTGCCGAGTGCGCGATCTTGGCATCGTGGCAACGCCGACCGTTGGCGTGATGATCGATACGCTGCAAGCTGCCGGTGGAATGTGCATCACTGCATCACACAATCCGATCCAGTGGAACGGGCTCAAGTCGCTTGACAGCCGCGGCGTTGCGCCGCCGCCGGAACAGGCCCGACAGGTCATCAGCCGTTTCAATCACGGTGACGTGCTCGCGGTCAAACATGCTGATGATGCGCTCACGCGGATTGATGACGCGAATGATGTTCACGTCGAACGCGTGCTCGACTGTGTGGACACCGCGTCAATCTGCAAGCGACGTTTCCGCGTCATTCTGGACAGTATCAACGGTGCCGGCTGTCGAAGTGGACGGATGCTGCTCGACGCGCTCGGCTGCGATGTTGTGCATCTCAACGGCGATCCGACCGGGTTCTTCGCTCACACACCCGAACCGACCAGAGAGAATCTGGCCGATCTCGCAGCGCACGTGCGCGCTGATGGCGATGCCGTGATCGGCTTCGCGCAGGACCCCGATGCGGATCGTCTGGCGATCGTCGATGAGCGTGGCAGCTACATTGGTGAGGAATACACGCTCGCCCTTTGCGTGTTGCGCGTGCTGGAACGACGTGAAGGCGGCAGTGCAGTCGTTGCCAACCTCTCCACAAGCCGGATGGTTGATGACATTGCAGCGCGTTTCGCCGGCAGCGCGGTGTATCGAAGCGCTGTTGGGGAGGCCAACGTCGTCGAACTCATGCAGCAGCACAACGCGCTCATCGGCGGCGAAGGCAACGGCGGTGTGATTCTGCCCGGCGTGACGTGGGTGCGCGATTCACTCAGCTCAATGGCGCTCGTGCTGGAGTTGCTCGCAACACGCGGCGTGACACTCAGCAACGTGATCAAAGAACTGCCTCGATACGTCATGATCAAGCGCAAGTTCGACCTCAGCGGGATTGGCGGTCGTGACGCGGTCTCCAGGATGCTTAATTGCGCGCGGCAACACTTTGCCGACGAACGCATCAACGATGCTGACGGCGTGCGTATTGATGTTGCAGATGGATGGGTGCATCTGCGGCCGAGCAATACCGAGCCGATCCTGCGGTTGATCGCTGAGGCAGATACACACGAGTCGGCAGAGAAGCTGATAGCACGTGTGGCCGATGCGGTCGGCTTGTCCTGAGGTATCGGCGACGTATCCTCCAAGCGTCACGACAGCAGCC
>CAZVXI010000139.1:0-8498 GCA_964631295.1 uncultured Isosphaeraceae bacterium | reverse complement strand
TCCCCGGGCACCGTCTGCATGATGACGCAGTAGCGGCTGTCTGGCGACCAGTGCACACGGCCGCCAAACGTGTTGTCAGCCGTGCCGCGCGTCGTCAGCTGCTGCTCAGCTTCGTCATCACCGCTCGTGTCGCGCGTGAAGACATTGTGATCTCGCACGACGACCTCCCACCTGCCATCGGGTGATGTGTTTCTCCCCGGCCTGCGATTGGGCCGGACATCGCGCGAACGATCGCGTTGCGAGCGATCACGCGCAACAGAGCCGTCGATGACCGCAAACCCACCGTGCCGCTCGGCAATGAAGCCAGCCAACTCTGTGCCGTCGTCAGCGATGGCAAGCCAGGCGTGACCGGCAAACGTGTGCTGACGGTGAGACTCGCCCGCTGCCACCGTCGCATACGAGCGCCGATCACCCTGCGCATTCACCCAGTGCAGCGTGACTGGTTGATCCATCTCGTTGATGAAGGTGACATGCACTTCATCCGTGCTGCGATTCACGCTGCGGATGCGTCGCCCCGGCAGCTGCGGTTCGAGTGCGAACTCGCGCGCCTCTTCTGCCGGGTGCGTCGAAACGTCGCCATCGCGCGAGATGCGAACAAGGCGCATCGAGTCGCCAGTCTGCATGAGCAGCGATACGACGCCGTCCCCCCCGATGATGATGCGATCGCTGTCAAGGTCAGCGGCAACAATCGCGCTGCCGAGCTGTTCCGTCAGAGCAGCGGCAACCTGATCATGATCGAACGCCGGTCGGTGATCGCCCGTCTGCGTGTCGATGACCCTCCAGCGCTGCACACCGGCGGTCATATCGCGGAACCACACGTATCGGCCGTCTCGGGACCACGATGGCGCGATCCGTTCGCCGAGTACCTTCCCGCGCACCTTGCCAGGCAGCGCATCGGCACGCTCATAATCGGCCCGGGTGCCCTGGGCAGGTGCATTGGCAGCAAAGGCGATTGTGGACAACAAAGCGATTGACCCGACTGCACATGCACATTTCATGCGTCGTACCTCCATCATGGTTCTCAAGGTATAGCCGTTGGCACCGCTCGGGTTGAGGAGCCTCGCATCACCATGAGACAACCCACGCCGGGCGACGTGGGCTGGGAGTACGTGAGAGCGGTTCGCTCCGATCAGTCGGTCTGAAGACCAAGATGCCGGAGGAACGCGTCCATATTCGGCTCGCGGCCGAGATAGTCGCGCACCATGTCGAGGCCATCAACCGTTCCGCCGCGCGAGAGAATCTTGTTGCGGTAGTACATGCCCGCCTCGGGATTCAGCATGCCGAGTTCTTCAAATCGCTCGAACATGTCGGCCGCGTACACGAGCGACCACTGGTAGCCGTAGTAGCCCGCCTGATAGCCGGTGAGGTGTCCGAACGACGCATGGAACCACGTTCCCGGCACTGGCTCATACAACTCCACATCCTTCCCACTCGGATCCCACAGTGCATGGGCAAGCTGGATTGAATCGATGTCTCCCTCCGGATTGCTGTGCAGTGTGAAATCGAACAAGCCGTAGAAGAACTGCCGTTCAGCAAGCATGCCCGACGCAAGGTTTTTCGCGGCGATCATCCCAGCGAGCATTTCCTCGGGCAGCTTCTCGCCGGTCTTGTAGTGGCCGGCGAAGGTGTTGAGCACGTCAACATCCCACACCCAGTTCTCAAACATCTGCGACGGTGCTTCCACGAAGTCGCGTTCAACGGCAGTGCCGGCAAACTGGTAGTACTCGGCTTCGCTCAAAATCGTGTGCAGGCAGTGGCCGAACTCGTGGAAGAACGTCTCAACTTCATCATGGCTCATGAGCGACGGCTTGTCTCCCGTCGGTTTGGTGAAGTTACAGACGAGCGCAGCAAGCGGCTTCTCATACGTGCCGTTTGTCCATAACTTGTGCTGACGCAGCCCCCACTGCGCTGCATGGCCGTACTTGTCCGGGCGCGGATGCAAGTCGATATAGAAATGCCCGAGCAGCGTCCGATCGTTCCTGTCCCACACTTCAAACAGCCGCACATCCTCGTGCCAGAGAGGCCAGTCGCCGGAGCCTGCACGGTCGGTGATCTCACGGTATTCGAGGCCGTACAGCGACTGCGTGATGCTGAACAGGCCGTCAATCACGCGATGGAGCGGGAAGTACTCACGCACTTTCTCCGAGTCGACTGCGTACTTCTCACGCTTCAGGCGGTTGATGTAGAAACTCGAATCCCACGGGCGGAGCTTTGCGTCCGGGTTGCCTGTATGGTCGCGCTTGGCCTGCGTGAGTTCTTCGTAGTCGAGCAGAGCTTTGCGGCGCACAAGCGGCTGCAACTTCGCGTAGAACTGCTGGACATTCTCAGGGGTCTTTGCCATGCGGACTTCGACTTCATATTCCGCCGGACTCTCGTAGCCGAGCAGGTCAGCGGCTTGTGCTCGCAGCGACACAATCTTCTCGATGACCGAAACATTCTTCCGCCCGCCACGCCGCTTGTATGCGATCCAGACTTTCTCGCGTGTTTCTTCATTCTCGCAGTAATCCATCAGCGGAAGAAACGTCGGATAGTCCATCGTGATGATGTACATGCTGCCCGCACGATCAAGACCGGCGATGTACTCTTTCGGCATGCCGGCAAGTTCACTGCGCTCGACGAGCACCGCAGTGTCATCTTCGAGGATGTTCTTCTCGAACTGTATGGAAAGTGCGGCGACCTGTTTCTCGATCGCGGTGAGTTCTTTCCGAACGACCGATGACAGCGCCATGCCCGCCCGCCGATAGTCGCGCAGAATGTGCTCGAGCAGGCGCTTCTTCTCGCCCTGCAACCGCGGGTTTGTGTCGGCATACGCACGAATCGCGCCGAAGACCTGCTCGTTCTTCCCGAGATCGATCATCCAGTTCTGGATGCGCTCGATCGCATCGTTGCCTGCTGCTCGTTCGCTGGCATCGGTTGATACGTATGCCATGAACTGCAGCATCGATGTCTCGAACTCGAGCTGGGCGGCGATATCGTCCAGCGCTGCGACAGTGTTCTCAAACGTGCGGTCAGAATCAGAGACGTCTGTCAGACGCTCGACTGCCCGGTTGGCGCGCGAGATGGCATCGCCGACCACGTCTACCCCCGCGGGCACGACGCTGAATCGCGTTTCTTCCGGCGTTGCCAGCAGTTCCGGCACAGTCGGTGTTGCGAGCCACGGCGCGCTCATTCCCGGCGCAGTTGCGATGTCCGGAAAGGTCATTGCAATAACAACGGGCGCGCCGGTGATCGGTCCCGTCGGCGTGATCGCTGCGGGTCTGGTTGGCGCATTCTTGGATGTCGCAGCGACCGTTGCGGGCAGTGTGATGACTGCTGCACTGACCGCGAGGACGGGCAAAATGCTTGCACTGGAAACGTGGCGGCGTGCATCGAGTCTGGTCTTGTTGTGGCGTTGCATGAGATGATCCTCGTGTGTTCGTGGCAACGAAAGCCGGCATCGTGGCGTCAACCGCGATGCCGGGGAGTGTGTTATTCTGCGACGACTTCAAGCAGTTCGACGTCGAAGATGAGTGTGGCGCGCGGCGGGATAGCGCCGGGTCGTCCGTTCACGCCGTACGCAAGGCCGAACGGGATGATGAGCTTGCGCTTTCCACCGACCTTCATCGAGCCAACGCCTTCGGTCCAGCCGCGGATGACGCGGTTGAGCGGGAAGGTGGCCGGCTGACCACGGTCAAGCGAACTGTCGAACTTGCTTCCATCCACAAGCCAGCCGCTGTAATGCACTTTGACCTCTGAACTGGCGCGCGGCGGGACGGCACCGGTGCCGACCTCAACATCGCAGTACTTCAGGCCGGTCTCAGTCTCGATCCACTCGCCATCGCACGCCCAGCCGGGCAGGTGTGGCACTGCGTCATCGGATGCGATTGTTCCATCTGCAGCGTTGACAGTCATCAGGTGTTTCGCGCCATCGTTGAATAACTCGATTGTGATGGTGCCAGCGCTCGACGCACCGATGTCGAACGCGGCGGAGGCGATCACGCCATCCGGGTGCTTTGTCTTGGCCGCCATCATTGCCTTCTCGAGGGTCGTGCCCTGGTCGCGAAGCATCTGCTCAACTTCGGCGTGCGGCGGCGGGAGAGTTTCGTAGTCATCCTGCAGCATGGTGGTGGCGGCAGTGGCCGTCAGCGCGATGCCGCCTGCCAGGCCGAGAGTTGCAAGCGCTGCTTTGCGTGTGCGGGGTCGATGGACGCGGGTCATGGTGTTTCCTTCTGCTTTGGTTTGAGTGCTGGTTGACGATTGAACTGACAACAATGACACGGCCACGATGCCGTACCATCGACCGCGACACGTCATCGGCCACTGATACGAGGACACATGTGCCGGCCGATGCTTTGCACGGTTATCAGACTATGAGCGTAGCCGCGGGGGTGCGGAACTGAAAGCAGCAATCGTCTGATCGGTGTCTGATCAGGTGTTGGGGGTTGCTTGCGGTCGTCGCTCGGCGAGCACGCGGTTGATGGCGCGGTTGCCGATGTAGCTGACGATGGCCAGCACAACGATCAGCGTGGCAATGCCGGCCGCGAGCATCCACGGCGCCTTCGATCCGAGATCCTGGATGTCGCGCCCATTGGCTGCACCGGCGGCAGCGAAGGCCACGGCAATTGCGGTGCGCGGCGTCATCCCGATGAGCGTGCCGATCGTGAAAGGCAGCAGTGGCGTTCGAGCGGCGGCCATCGCGAGGTTCGTGAGCGCAAATGGCGAGTTGGGCGGAACGCGCAGCAGTGCCACGATCCCAAGAGTCCGCCAGAACCCACGATGCACAAGGGCATCGGCGATGGCCTTCGCCTTGATGTTTGATTCGATGGCATTCGCAACACGATCGCGGGCGATGAACCGAGCCACGCCGTAGCCGATGATCGCCCCGCCGAGAAACCCGACGAGCGCGGCCGGCATCCCGAATGCCACGCCGTACACCCACCCGCCGAGAATCGCCTGGGAGTAGGTCGGCAGCATGCCCAGCCCTGCCGCGACGATGAACACGGTGATGTAAAGCGCGAGCCCCTCGCCGGGCAGCCCTTGCAGGAACTCAGCGACGGCTCCGATCTCCTTGAGAAGAAAGATCCCGGCGAGAGCTGGCATCACCGTCCACGCGATTCCGAGCGGGCCGGCCGGGCCAAGCCGCTGCCACAGCGATCGCCGCTCGGGCGGCTGTGCCGGGTCGGGTTGCGCAGTTTGTGCCGGTTGGTCTGTCATCGTGCTGTGTCCGATCGTAGGTTCGTCGACCAACCCTGCAGCGGACTCAAGCGCGACCATGCTCTGGCTGTGCGGATCAGGCAAGCCGCGTGGCAGGCGCAACCGGCTCTGTCGGACCATCTTCACATCGCCGGGCAGTTTCTTCGAGCCCGAGCCTCCAGCCCGAGCTGCGCGGATTGGATGCTTCTCGCATGCGATTCGATCCACAAGCCAACATGGTGTCCGGTGCGTCAGGTCAGTCGGGCAAGAATGCGCCCAAGGGAGGCTTGCGTGCCGGCATGTTGATTGTCATTGTCGCGATGGCGGGCGCCTTCGGGACCTGGATCTACAAGCAGGTCGATCTTGGCCCGTCCCGGGCGTCAGCCGCTGCTTCGAACCCGACAGCCGATTTCAGCCGGCCGTCAATCGCGCCCAACACGTCACGCATCGGGCCTGCACAAGGCACGGCACGTCGATCTGACATGCACGCCGAGTCGGCCCGACGCACGAGTGACACTCCGAGCGATCATGCGTCATCGGGCACGTCAGGCGAGAATGGAAGGAACGCCGTCGTCGTCAAAGACAGCAAGCGCCGTTTCGCAACGGCTGCATATGCCGAAGGTGACAAGGCCCTCTCGGCCGGACGCCATGCCGAGGCCATCATGGCATTCAACAAGGCGATTGAACTCGATCCGGGCTATGCCGACGCGTATTACGCGCGCGGACTTGCGTACATCATGGCTGGCGATCGGCGTATGGCCATCGAGCAGTTGCGACGCCTGCGAGAAATGGACGGCAATCTCGCCAATCTGCTGGCGAATCTGCTGGAGTAACACACACCCGATATGCGCCGCACTGCTGTGAGTATTCGAGGAGGGACCTGATGCGACTCATGCTTGATAATCGAAAGGTCAAGGCGACGGCACGATCGATGCATCAGTTCTGCGGCAATGTCCGCGCGATATTTCCCGGTGAAGTTGCCAATGAAATCATCGAGACTGCGACAATCTACTTGTATGTCAAGGTTTGTCGTGAAGTATTCGGCAGGCGATTTTCAGATCGCAGCGGCAAGATGATGCGCGACAACCTGAAGTACTGTACTGTCTCTGAAGTGAATCGCGCCTTGGCGCGCATCTGCCGCGAAGCGGATGGCTACGAACAAGGTGCAGCCGAAATGCAGCCGGATATGACGACACAGGAACAGTTCCAGGTGCATGTCACGGGCGTGGTGCGTGCAATGCTCAAGGAGGCCGGCGCCCTCGATACCGGCAACGAAGATGCCATGCTTGCCCGCGCGTTCAAGCCGTTCGATGCGGCCGTGCGTGCAATCAAGACACACATGCTTGGTATCAAACGGCAGAACCACTTCATCATGAACTGACCACATTTGACCCATCCATTCCGGCCCTCGAGCCGCTGCTCCTCAGAAGCCCACGGCCATTTCGCCGTGGGCTTTTCTTCACTTTTGACATCGCGTTCTTTCTCTGAGCGTGAGGTAAGAGCGCCTGAAAAAGAAAGACAACGAGTTCAGCACGCCGCTTTCTTACTCCGCCGTCGATGAGGACGCTGCAGATGCTGTGAGACGACGACGCGTTCAACGACCGAGTGGCATGTGAGCATTCGGATTCGTCTTGTCATGACTGTGGCGATCGGGCCACGGCCGAGGACAACGGCGATCGGCGCCAGCTCCTCCCCAGAGCCCTCGCGTCACTGTTGGCAGCCCACCCAGTGACGACGCTCGCGGGCCGCCCGTCAGTTCGTTGAATATGTTCTCTGCGGGAGCCGCCAAGCACACACGCCTCGTCTCAGGGCTGCCCTTCGCCTCCTGACCGGTGCAGCCCGAACTTTCGGCGGATTCGGAGCGGCGGGGGCTAACCTGCATCATCCGGCGGCTCGATGGGTATGCTAGAGAAGGAGGGGAGCCGCTCCCGCCGATGTGGTTGCGCCGCTGTCGGACGCAAGGCAAACGCCACTTCCGGCTGAGCAGCATGCACCTCCCGGGTGAGAAAGATGGCAGGACGCCAGAAAAAGATCGCCCAACCCGCCGGAACGCGGCGTTTTGTCGCGCTCGGCGGTGAAAATCTGTTGTTTCACCAAACGCGAAGAAGGAGTTTTTCGCATGCCAGGACATGTCCGATCCATCACACTCAGCGCCGCGGTACTCGCCGCCACGCTGACCACCGGTGCGCTTGCCCAGCAGAGGCCGTTCGAGGAAATCTCGAAGGGGTACGAGCGCGTGACGTCGACGGCTGACGGCCAGTCGTTGTACAACGTCTACTACAACAAGAAGGACCAGCAACTGCTGGCCGAACTGCCTCGCGGCTTCCAGGGGCAAAAGCATTACATGGCCATCACGCAGTCGCGCGGCGGTGTGTTTGCAGGTCTCCAGGGACCAGCCATCTACGGCTACTGGAAGAAGTTCGGCGACCGCGTGGCCTTCATCTCCCCAGAGCTCAATACCCGCTCGACCGGTGAGGCGGAATCACGCAGCAGCGTCGACCGCCTGTTCACCGACCGCGTCGTTTTTGACGTACCCATCGTTGCTGACGGCCCGAGCGGCCAGCCGGTGATCGACCTCGACCAGGTCATCCTGCGCAACGCACCGGGTATCGGTGGGTTGAACGCACGGCTTGCGCGCATGACGAAGGTCAAGGCGTTCCCGGAGAACATCGAAATCGGTGTCGAAGCGCCCAACGCCGGCGGCCAGTTCGTCGGATATCACGTATCGATCAGCCGCATTCCAGGCAACACTGGCTACAAGCCGCGCGAAGCGGACGAGCGCATCGGGTACTTCACAACGGTCTACCGCGACCTCGGCGAGTATCAGGAAGACAAGAAGTGGAAGCGGTACATCAATCGCTGGCGTCTTGAAAAGCGGGACCCGAAGCTCAACATGAGCCCGCCCAAGGAGCCGATTGTCTTTTACATCGAGCACACCACGCCGATCCGATACCGCCGATGGGTCCGGGAGGGCCTGCTCTACTGGAACAAGGCGTTCGAGAAAATCGGCATCTCCAACGCGATCGAGGTCTACTACCAGGACGCCTCCTCCGGCGCCCACATGGAGAAGGACCCCGAGGATGTTCGATATAACTTCATCCGATGGTTGAACAACGACGTCGGCACGGCGATCGGCCCCAGCCGGGTGAACCCGATAACCGGCCAGATCCTCGACGCCGACATCATCCTGACCGACGGCTGGATCCGGGCCTTCTGGAAGGACTACTTCCAGGAGTTGCCGAAGATGGCCCTGGAAGGCTTCAGCCCCGAGGCACTCGCCTGGCTCGACGCCAACCCGAGGTGGGATCCTCGGATCCGGATGGCCC
>CAZVXI010000138.1:0-8499 GCA_964631295.1 uncultured Isosphaeraceae bacterium | reverse complement strand
GCTGGCTTGCCCTGCCTGGCACCACACGCTTGCACATCTTCATGCCGACATACTCAAAGTACGTCATGCAGCCGTCCTCATCAAGCAGCCCAAGCAGTTGCCGCATGATTGAACGAACCAGCGGCACGGGAAAGTTGTTGAACGGCAGGCCGCACACGATGAAATCAAATGGTCCTGCAATGTCAGCCTGTTCGATCGGCGCCTGATGAAGATGCACCTGGATGTTCGGCCGGTCCGCACGAAAATCGCTGAGCACATCGCGCTCGATTCGTTCGCAGAACAGTCTGCTGATCTCGACAAGGTGATAGTCATCGCCCGATTCGAGTGTTGTCAGTATCTGTCTGCTGAACGCCCCGGTGCCGGGCCCGACTTCGAGGATGCGCTTCGGACCGACGTACTCGCGGAGTGGTCGCGTCATAGCGCGTGCGAGCGCGCGCGAGGACGGCCAGATGGCGCCGGTGGTGTTGTAGTTGCGCACCATCTGCTGGAGGAATGTCGGCATTGGCATGCGCATGTGACGGCCTGCCTGGTGCACGCGGTTGGCCGCGCGACTCATCCGCTGCTGGTCAGCTCTTTGCTGCCTGCGCGGTCGTGCTCTTCTCAGCCATCTCAACGAGCGCGTCGAAGGTCTTCGGATCTTCGATGGCGATCTGGCTGAGCATCTTGCGATTGAGCAACACGCCTGACTTCTGCAGACCGTTGATAAACCGGCTGTATCGCGTTCCGCGCATCCGGCAGGCGGCCGTGATGCGCGTGATCCACAGACGGCGGAAGTCGCGGCGGCGATTGCGACGATCGCGATATGCATACTGGCCGGCGCGCAGCAGCGCGACCTGTGCCTGTTGCTTGTGGCGTGACTTGGTTCCCCAGTAGCCGCGAGCCTCACGGAGGATGCGGCGGCGGGCCTGCGTACGGGCAGCGCCCTTTTGTGCACGTGGCATGTGACTGTCCTTTCATCCGAGTCGGGGGCCTGGTCAGCCATCTGCCAGACGCTTGTGCCCGCTCAGGGCCTTGTTGTCGCCGACATCGCAATCAACTGATCTCGCTCGGCTGTCGGCAGGCCGGGCGAGTTCGATCTTCCCGAATCAGCGCTCGTTGGCGCCGCGTTGCGACTTCTCGCCCCGCACGCGGATGCCCGGCAGCATCGGTTGAATGCGCTTGGCATCGCATGCCTTCGCGTAGGCCGGCTTGCGATAACTCGAAATCAACTGACCGCTCTTGCCGCTCCGCAGGTGCCGACCGAACGCACGCCCGAACTTCACCTTGCCACTCTTGGTGACACGGATTCGCTTGAGCAGTCCCTTGTTTGGCTTCATCTTGGACATCGCACAGGCCTCGCCTCGGTCAGATCAGGGTTCGAGAATCAACGAAAGACAAGCCGCACAGGGTAGCAGCACCGGGCGGCAAGTCAATGTGGGCGAGATCACTCTGCGGGCGGTGTGATGTCCTCGGCGAGCCACATGAAATCACGAAAACGCCAGTAGGTCATCTCCGGATCGCGCTGCGGCGAGTCCAGCAGCATGATGCCGCCATCTTCACTGAAGATGTTCCGCCGGGCGTCCGCCGGGGCGAAATGGATCTTGACCGGAGAGAACACCGGCCGACGCTGGCGCAGCGCCCGTGCGATCGGGTGCTGATCATTCAAGAACAGGACGAGATTCGATCTGGCCCACGGCTCAACATTCTCCGGACCCACGAGCGGGCGATCGGTCGCAGGATCTGCCAGCCGCGCGTAGCCGTCAGCGATGACGGGCGTCAGGTTGATGACATCGGAAAGCGAATCGGCGAAGCCGGCTCGCGCCGTCGGCACACGGCCGTTGTAGTCACTTGCGTAGTTGTTGACCGCAGTCTGCACGAGCATCAGGTTGTTCATCTGCCGCGCGCGGATGCTCTCGCGCCGAATGTTCCCGAGGATCGGCCAGAGGACAGATACCGCAATCAGGATCATCGCAGCGATTGAGATGAGGTTCGGCAGCGGGATACGCCGCCGCCGCGAGAACTGCTCTTCCTGGTGCTGATCGAAGCGCAGGCGTTCGCCCATTTCTCGCTCATGCCGATCGATGCGCGCAAGCGTTGCGTCGATGAGCACTGGCTCCGCATCGTCGACAGGATAATCGCTCATGAGGCCGAACAGCGTGGACACCCGCCGCGCGCGCTGCCGGTCGGCTTCGCTCAGCGGTTCGAGCGCATCAATGTCGAAGCCGTTGTCGATCATCGCATCGAGGACGCGACGATCATTGCTTGACAAATCAGGGTATTGCTCGCGTCGGTCATTCATGAGGCAGACTCACTCTGTGTGCGTTGGGCCTTCCACGCTCGCGCGAAGGTTGCAACGGCTGTGTGCAGGCGGCTCTTCACGGTCCCGAGCGGGATCTCAAGAGAATCAGCAATCTGGTTGTAACTCATTCGCTGGAAATAGCTCATCAACAGAATCTCACGCAGATGCACGGGCATCGAGTCGATTGCTCCGCGGACAAGACGGCTGCGTTCCGCGTCGGCAAGGGGATCATCCGGCGATGGCAGATCAGCCTCCAGCAGGTCGACATATCGCTGGCCTTCACCCTCATCGCCGATGGTTGCCGAGAGCGACATCGACTGCCGACGGTTGTTGCGCCGATGATGATCACGAGCCTTGTTCGCAGCGATCGTGAACAACCACGGCTTGAACCGGCGGGCCATGTCGAAGGTCTCAGCCGACTGGTGGACCTGCAGGAACGTCTCCTGAAAGACATCCTCAGCAGATGCCCGGGAACCGAGGAACCGGGTGAGAAAGTGCACCAGTTCCTGGCTGTACCGTTCCATCAACGTGCGGAAGGCGGTCCTGTCCCCGTCCAGATAGTCAGCGAGAAGTTGTTCGTCCGTGCGATCAGCCAACGATGCCTCCAGCGGCTTGTGTCCCGGTGACACATCGGCCGCTCGGGCCTGCGTACTGGAACGTGCCGAGGCAATGGTACATCGCCCACCCGCTGCGGGCAGCAGGATTGACAGGTGCGGGCAGAACAGCCCGAATGGCTTCGAAGGAATCGCGGTCATCAGTCCGGTTGGTACGACGGCCGCGTGGAGAAGGATCGCACTTTTCACCCGGATTACGACTTCGGAACCAGCGGGGCCTGCCATTCCTGACATTTCCCCCACATTCGCGCGCAACGCGATTCCTGCGGCCTCAATGCAGCCGAGCTGCTATCCTCATGACCGATCTTATTTCCCTCCAACACTTTTCGCGGAATCTGCACCAGTTATGGGCGTACCAATTTCACAGATGTGGACTGTCGCGACCTACGTGCTGGGGCAGAAGCTCCGCCGTCGGAAGCGATACCCGCTCGTTTTGATGCTCGAGCCACTGTTCCGCTGCAATCTTGCGTGCGCGGGCTGCGGGAAGATTCAGTACCCGGCCCACATCCTCAAACAGGACCTGCCTCTGGATGACTGCCTCAAGGCCGTCGATGAGTGCGGCGCACCGATGGTCTCAATCCCCGGCGGCGAGCCGCTGCTGTATCCACATATCCGCGAACTCGTCACCGAACTCATCAAACGCCGCAAGTACATCTACCTGTGCACGAACGCGCTGCTGCTCAAGGAGAAGCTCGAAGCCGGCTGGTTCGAGCCGAGCAAGTACCTCACCTTTTCCATCCACATGGATGGCCTGCGCGAGGAGCACGACTTTGCCGTCTGCAGAGAAGGCACATACGACAAGGCCATCGAGGGCATCCGGCTTGCCGTCGAGCGCGGCTTTCGTGTGACAACCAACACCACGCTCTTTGATGGTGCAGACCCGAACGCGGTCCGCGGGTTCTTCGACGAGATGATGGATCTTGGCGTCGAGGGAATGATGGTCAGCCCCGGCTACGCGTACGACAAAGCGCCCGACCAGCAGAACTTCCTCAAACGCCGGGAGACCAACGACCTCTTCGAGATGATTCTCTCGAATCGCGACAATCGCTGGCGATTCAACCAGAGCCCGCTGTTTCTCGAGTTCCTGATGGGCACGCGGAACTACGACTGCACGCCCTGGGGCAACCCGACGTACAACCTGTTCGGCTGGCAGAAGCCCTGCTACCTGCTGCAGGAGGGCTACGTCGATACGTTCGATGAACTGATCAACGAGACCGACTGGGACAACTACGGCTACGAATCGGGCAACCCCGATTGCAGCCAGTGCATGGTTCACAGCGGGTATGAAGCAACCGCCGTTGACCACACGTTCGCCAGCTTCGGCGGGATGTGGGGCACGATCAAAGCAATGCTCTTCAACAAGTACGCCAACCCTGCTGCGATGAAGCGGCTTGATGAAGAGAAGCACAAGCCACATGGCCCGCTCGCGCGACTCGTTGAACTCGGCTTTGCAGATGATGTCGCAGCTTCGACATCGAAGGATCGCGAGAAGGCTGGCGCCGCGTAACAGTCATGCGTCCCTCCCTGTGGTTGACGAGCCGGCGGCTGTTCATCCCCGGCGACACGTCGCGCGAGACGAGCGAATCGTGACTCACCGCCGCCGATGAATCTCGGCGGACACGCCAGGCAGCCTGTTGCTATTATCTCAACCTTCATTGCAGGGGTTCCGAAACCGCAGGAGTGTGCCGAATGCAACAGGTGAAGATATTCAAGACCCTCGAATCCGACATCAAGGGCACCGAGGGTGAGATCAACCAGTGGCTCAAAGAGTCGAACGCTCGGGTCGTGCATATGTCCGCGAACATCGCCCCGCAGACGATTGGCAATCAGAGCAGCGCTGAGCGGAAGTTCCTTCCTTCGGATGTGCTGATCACCGTCGTGTACGAGCAGTAAGTTTATGAGTGGCTGGTGGGTCCACGAGGTATATCACGGGCTTGGTGCAGCCGCCCTTGTCGCGTGGATCTTCTGGGTCTTATTTTCGATCACGCTGCATGAACTGGGCCACGGCTGGGCAGCCCTCCGGCAGGGCGATTCCACACCACAACTGACCGGGCACATGACATGGAACCCCATGACGCACATGGGGCCGATGTCGCTGCTCGTGTTCGCGGTCATCGGCATCGCGTGGGGGATGATGCCCGTGAACCCGACACGCTTCCGTGACGGCCGGCGAGGCGAAGTGTTCGTCGCGCTCGGCGGGCCTGCGATGAACCTGCTGCTGGCGATCATCACCTTCGTCGGACTGGTCATCTGGATCCGCGTCGCCGTGATGCCCCACTCGCCGAACGTGCCCGACTGGGCAGACGCCGGCTACCAGATTCTGCACATCGGCTGCGGGCTCAACCTGATCCTGCTGCTGTTCAACTTGCTGCCCGTCCCGCCGCTGGATGGGTCGCGCGTCGCTGCAGGGCTTTCCTGGCGGGCACGCGAACTGCTCGAAAGACCTGAGGCAGCAATGTACGGCTTCATCATTCTGCTCGTGCTGCTGATGCCGATCTCCGGGTCGCTGTTCGCGTGGGTCTGGCAGACCCTCGCGACGACCGCCATCGAGGTGGCAGCATGGATCCCGTAGGGCTGCAGCTCGCCAGGACCTTGAACAACCGGCCGATGCTGCTACACTCCTCGATTCTCATTCACCCGCTGACCGAAGCGGTGCCGCACGGCCTGAGATGGTCTCACGCCCCCGGCATTGCAGTCGCGACTGGCTGAGCCGTCGCAGCACCAGGTCGGCGCTTGCAGGAGTTTGCCTCAATGGTTGTACTGCGTTTGAAGCGCATGGGCCGCACGCATCGCCCGTTCTACCGAATCAACGCGATGGACAAGCGGGCCCCGCGTGATGGCCGCGTCATCGAGAACCTCGGCTGGTTCGATCCGGTGGCCAACGAAGACAAGCAAATCAAGATCGACGTCGATCGGGCCAACTACTGGCTGAGTGTCGGTGCACAGCCCAGCCGCACAGTGGCCACGCTGCTGCGACGGGTGAACTGCGATCCGACGCCGGGCAAGAAGCTCGAATCGGCGAACTGAGTCGCCTGTGCGATTCGACATACTCACGCTCTTTCCGGAGATGTTCCCGTCGATCCTGTCGGCGAGCATCCTCGGGCGAGCAGCGGACGCCAACCTCGCGAACTACCACGTTCACGACATCAGGCCGTTCGCGGACAACAAGCATGCCAAGGTCGATGATCGACCATTTGGCGGCGGACCAGGGATGGTCATGATGTGCCAGCCACTGTTCGACTGTGTCACAGCCGTGGAACAACTGGCGGACAAACCGGCGGATCATCGGATCCTGCTCTCGCCACAGGGCGCGCCGCTCGACCAGCAAACGGTTGAGTACCTCGCGACGGCGAAGCGGCTGATGCTCATCGCCGGGCATTACGAAGGTGTGGACGAGCGCGTCATCGACGAACTCGAACCACTCCAGATCAGCATCGGCGACTATGTCCTCTCCGGAGGCGAGTTGCCGGCAATGGTGCTGATCGACACGATCGTTCGACTGCTGCCGGGCGTCCTCGGCCACGCCGACTCGGCAGCAGAAGATTCATTCGCTCCACGCGAGATTCCGCGTGGTGCACCAACTGGCGGCGATCACGAGCCGGAAGTTCGGCGACTGCTCGACTGCCCGCACTACACGCGGCCGCAGGTCTGGAAAGGCCGGGCCGTGCCGGACGTGCTGCTGAGCGGCGATCACGAAGCCGTCGCCCAGTGGCGGATGCAGCAGATGGTTCAGCGCACGCGCGAGCGGCGACCTGATCTGCTGGACAACTGAAGATTGGAAACCAGCGACCCCTGCGATGCGTCACCGAGCCGATCGCATGTCGCCAAACTCGTCACCGGTGTCGACACAGGGTTGAGACTCGACGGGACTACTCGGGCCAGTGGCCCACGGGAAAGAACGCAATGGGCAAGCAGCAAGTCATCGAATCAGTCGTCGCCGATCAACTCCGTGATTCCGGCGACTTCCCTGTATTCTCCGTTGGCGACACGCTCAACGTGCATGTCCGCATCGTCGAAGGTGAGAAAGAGCGCATCCAGGTGTATCAGGGTGTGCTGATTGCTGATCGCGGCAGCGGCATCAACCGCATGATTACCGTCCGTCGCATCGTCGCGAATGAAGGCGTGGAACGTGTCTTCCCGCTGCACTCGCCGCGCATCGCCCAGATTGAAGTCGTCCGTCGTGGCGACGCCCGCCGGGCCAAACTCTACTACCTGCGCGACCGTGTCGGCAAGTCGCGTCGTCTGCGCGATCAACGCCGCGGCCTCAAGCACGTCGACTGATCGGGGCACACCTTTCCTGACACGGCACTTCGCCTTGCCTTCTCGCAACCGTTTAATCGCGATGCGCAGCGGATCGCGCTCGGCTGCGCCTCACGGCGTCGTTCCCAGCAACTCGTTGATTCTGTCAAGGCGACGTTGATGCTGCGGGCGACCGGGCTCGAGCAGCGTGAGCGCCTGGATGTGCATCTTTGCAGTCATCAGGTCGCGCGATTGCACGGCAATCGCAGCAGCGAGTTCACGCGTCGGCGCATCATACGGATTGATGTGCAGCGCCCGGGTTGCCTTGGCCATCGCTTTGTCCATCTCATCGGCAGCGCGGTATTGTTGGGCGAGTTCGATCGCATACACGGCCGTGTACTCCTCGCGCACGTCGAGGTATTCCAGATGTTTGATCGCACGCTGGGGCGTATCACTGGCGAGCCAGTGCTGAGCCAGCTTTTTATGCGGGAACGGATCCACCGGTCGCAACGATGCATACTTCTCCAGCCACTCGATTGTCTGGTCATTGAGAATTGGATCCCGTTCCAGATGTCGGCGGATGCGCAACTCCCAGAGATCCGGATGATCGGGGTACTGAGCAAGCCAGTTGACAAGCATCTCATCGGTGATCTGCACAGGCGGGCGCACGAGCGGCGGCCACTGATCGACTGACAACGGCTCTTCCAGCATGCGGCGCGGCTCACCAATCTGCCGTGTCATTGTCTTGACGATGACATTCAGCCGGGCGGTGGTGGATGCAGCCATCTGCAGGGCCAGTTCCGGATCGTTCCAGCGGATTTCATCGAGCAGTGTTTCCACTGCAGGCTCCGGCGCAAGCCCCCACTGTTTCACCTGCTCACCAGCCCAGGTGTGGAACCCGTTGAAGAACTCCTCGCGACTCACGCCAAGCGCTCTCGGGATCGCGACACTTTCTCGATCACCATCAAAGTATGCTGCAAGCAACTGCACGAGCGCCGACTCGCCGAATGTTTCGTCCATGTACTCAAGCATCCAGTGGCTTTGTGCGTAGGCCTTGGAACGATCGCCGCGTCTGCGCGGCCGCACGAATGCCCACTTGAGTTCATCAAGATTGAACAGCGTACCTTCGATGTACGCGCGCGCGAGCATGGTGCATCGGCGGTACGTGCGCGGCGCCAGTTCCATGTCGACCGCTGCCGCCTCCGTCAGCCAGTGCGGGATGCGGTTGTTGGTCTGCGCGAGTGTCATTGTGTGCGTGTACTCATGCCGGAACACGCGCGGCCAGTCGAAGATGCCAAAGTGCTCGCTCTGCTTGCCCTCACGCGGGACTTCCATCGCGAGCACAGGCCCCGTGCAGGCAGCGATCGT
>CAZVXI010000137.1:0-8542 GCA_964631295.1 uncultured Isosphaeraceae bacterium | reverse complement strand
TCTCGTGCTTTGGCGTGTGCTGCATGCCCGATGGTACGTGCGAGAACAACGGTGGCCTCGGTCTGCTCGAAGAAGACTGCGCTGCGATGGGCGGTGTCTGGGACGACTCAACCACTGATTGCGCTGAAGCCGACTGCCCTGATCCACTGGGTGCATGCTGTCTGCAAACTGGCGCATGTCTGCAACTCGATGAAGTAACGTGTCTGGGCCTGAACGGCGAGTGGGGCGGTGCAGCCAGCACATGTATCGACTTCTGTGTTGATCCGACTGGTGCGTGCTGCTTCTCCAACGGCAACTGCGCCGAGAGCCTGACGGAATCGAACTGCGTTGATCTTGGCGGAACATGGTCGGAAGGCGCTGTCTGCCTGGATGTCTGCAACTGCCCCGGCGACTCCGATGGGGACAACATTGTCGGCCTGTCTGATCTGCTCGATGTCCTCTCCAACTGGGGTACCGACGGATCGTCCGGCGGCGATGTGGACAACGACCTCATGGTCGGACTCTCAGACCTTCTTGACGTACTTTCCAACTGGGGCAACTCCTGCGAGTGATCCTTCAATCACTCCACCCGCGGCATATGCTGCAACAAAAGCCCGACTTCAGTCGGGCTTTTCTCGTTATTTGGCTGGCCTCGAATCGTGGAGATACCATTTGCCATGAGTGATCCCGCGGTGCCGATTGAAATCGAACGCAAGTACCTGCTCAGTGGCGTGCCAAGGTTCCCGGCGAATGCGCAAGTGATCAAGATCGAGCAGGGTTATTTGCAAGCAGATGACGACGATGCGCACGTGGGACGTGTTCGTCGCTCGACGTTCGATGATGGACGTGTCATCTGCAAGCACACCGTGAAGCGCGGTTCTGGTCTCGTACGAGAAGAAATTGAACGCGAACTCACCGACGAGCAGTTCGCCGACTTCTGGCCGCAAACCGAGGGGCGCCGTCTCACCAAGACGAGACATGTGCTGACGATTGGTGATGTTGTGTGGATGATCGATGTCTTTGATCAGATTGATCTCGTGATTGCAGAGGCGGAGGTGCCAACGGTCGATACACCTTCGCCTGCGCCTGCCTGGCTTGAGCCGCTGATCGTTCGCGAAGTGACAGAAGACCCGGCGTACACGAATGCGAACCTTGCGCAGCAGATAGCTGAGCAGGCAGCACGCCCATAAGTACGAACAGGGCTGTGCAATGACAACGCCCGTCAAACTCAAGCGATCGATTGGCTTGCCAATGCTCGTGTTCTACGGCGTGGGCACGATGGTCGGCGGAGGCTTCTACGCGCTGCTTGGTGAAGTTGCGGATGAAGCAGCACTTGCAGCACCGTGTGCGCTGCTTCTTGCGGGTGTTCTGGCGCTGATGACGGCGCTGTGTTACGGCGAGTTGGCAGCGAGGTTTCCGGTTGCAGCGGGAGAGGCGGCGTACGTCCGGGGTGGATTCAATCGGATTGGGCTCGCGACTGCCGTCGGGATTGCAGTCATCGCGACTGGTGTGGTGTCTTCTGCGACACTGTGCGTTGCAGCCGTCGGCTTTGTGCAGGATATGGCAGCGCTCCCGGAGTGGATTGGCATTGTCGTCATCGTTGCGGTGATGGCGTTTGTTGCTGCCTGGGGTGTCGGCGAGTCCGTCGCGCTTGTGGCAGTCATCACGGTGATTGAAGTCGGCGCGCTGCTCTTTGCAGGCGCGGTGGCGCTGCCTGATGTCAGCGCTCCGGAGAGCTTTGCAGATCTTGTGCCGTTGTCGGGCGCACAGGTTGGCGGTGTTCTGGGAGCCATGTTCCTCGCGTTTTACGCGTTCATCGGGTTTGAGGATATGGTCAACATGGCTGAAGAAGTGCGCGACCCGAAGCGCGTGCTTCCACGCGGCATACTCATCAGTCTCGCAGTGACGACGTTGATCTATGTCGTCGTCAGTCTGATTGCAGTGCTTTCTGTTGGTCCGGCTCAGTTGGCCGCCAGCCAGACGCCTGTTGCAGAACTTGTGCGCGGCAGCGGATGGTTCTCCACGACGGGGCTACAAGTTGTCAGCATCCTCGCGGGCGTCAACGGCGCGCTTGTGCAGATTGTGATGGCGTCGCGCGTGTGCTACGGATTGATGTCGCGACGGGCACCGGAATCACTGCTGGCAAGGGTCCATCCCACGCGACGAACCCCTGTGAATGCGACGATCCTGATGTCGAGCGTGATATTGGTGCTCGCACTTTTTCTGCCCGTGGCAACGCTCGCGAAAATCACAGCTGGCATCATTCTTGGAGTCTTCGCAGTGGTGAACCTCGCGCTTTGGCGTATCAAGGGTCACCAGCCGCAAGCGCCCGGCCGGGCACTGCCACGATGGCTGCCGTTGATTGCCGCCATCGCGTGCTTTGGATTCCTGATCGTGCAAGTGGTGCGTGCGCTTCTGCCTGCCGGTTGATCGGGCACCTGTCCTCGCTACGATCGGTCGTCGTTGCACCTCTGTCAGGAGATTTGCCCGTGTCGCGCCCATTTCGCTGTTCGATCGTGACCCCGTCAGCCTCGGTCTTTGATGAGGATGTGCAGTACGTCTCGATGCCAGCATGGGATGGTCAGATGGGCGTCATGTGCGATGAGTCGCCGGTCCTGACGCGCCTCGGAGCTGGTGTGCTGCGGATCGACCCGGCATCGGGGAGCAGGCAGCACTTCATGATTGACGGCGGGTTTGCCCAGGTTCGCAACAACACGCTCACCCTTCTAACCGAAGCGGCGATTCCCTCGGAAGACTTGTCGATGGCCGATGCGGATGCCGAGCTGGCCGAGGCGAATGCTCGCGTAACCAAGCCCGGCGAAGATCAGGATGACGTCCGCTTTGCCCAGGATCGGGCTCTGGCCAAGAAGGCAGCGATTTCCGCCAATCGGTGATTTCACACGCGTGCCGCCGGGATTTGTCTGGAGTGAGTCGCCCGCTGGCGCAGGTCGCCGGCTCGGCTACCATGGATCACCATGACAGAACAGCAGATGCAGGACGCGCCATCCGAGCAGGACACGAAGCCCGTGGTCGAAGTCGATATTGATGAGTCGGACACGCCGGAAGGCGATCTGTGCGGCGACTTGCCGTTGGCGGCCCGCATCGAAGCGCTGCTCGTCAGTACAGATCGCCCACTGCAGGATAAGCGGATCGCGGAATTGCTTGAGCTCAAGCCCAAGACGGCGAGCAAGGTGATCGAGGAAGCGGTCGAATCGCTCAACGCGGAATATGCGAAAACCGGCAGAGCGTTTCGCGTTGAGCGGGTCGCCAAGGGATGGCAGGTGCTCACGCATGCCGACTTTGGGCCGCTGCTGACGCGCCTGCACGCGGATCGCCAGCAGGCCAAGCTGTCGCAGGCGGCTTTGGAGACGCTTGCGATCATTGCCTATCGGCAACCGATCATGCGGGCTGAGATCGAGGCAATTCGCGGTGTCGCGGCCGGAGAGGTGCTCCGTGGTCTGATGGAGCGACGACTGGTGCGTGTCGCGGGGCGGGCTGAGGAACTTGGTCGCCCAATGCTCTACGGCACGACGAGCGAGTTCCTGACCGTATTTGGGATGGCCGGCGTTGATGACTTGCCAGCCGTGGATGGATTGCAACGGGAGCCTGCTTATCGCCCACCCAAGCCGGAAAAACAGGCACCCAAGGAGGCCGAAGAAGATGTCGAGAGCGCTCTCTCTGGAAGCGAAGACCCGGCTGGTGCAAGTCAGGAAAAACCCACTTCGGAAGACGAATCTCAGGAATAGTCCGACGCGTTTTGGCGTTGGCACCATGGCCGCTTTCACCATGCTATATGCCCGGCCCATCGTCGCATTGATCTCCGTGATGCTGGTCATCGCTCTTTCGGGTTGTGGCGGCTACGTTCTTCGAGGCAAAGTGGTTCGCGGGATCACAACCGATGCGTACCTCGTCTCGGCAGACGACAGCCGGCTGAATGATGAGGGCGTGAGCGATGTGAAGATCGTCGTCTGGCGGGATCCGAATCGGCTGAATCGCCAGCGCGTGGCTGATGGCCGCAGCGGGCCAGATGGGTCTTTCACGATCCCGATCCGCGAGTTTGGCGCTGGCTGGATGGAAGAACAGTGGATGATCGAGATTTTCCGCACCGGCTACCAGACAGGCAGTGCGACGATGACACTTCCAGGCAGCCCGTCGAAAACACCGCTGATTGTGACCATCGCTCCGGGGCCCAGTTCGCCGCTGCAGGCACCCGATCCACTGATGGACCAGTACGAGCGCTATCGTTAGCGGGTTGAATCCCGAGTTAGCCGCACACAGTGCCCATGTCAGGTAAGACTGGAAGAAAGCGTCGGTATCACCTGAACTCACCGGTGGTGGTGTACATCACGATCACGGTGCTGGTCGCCGTTGCTGCCATCAGCACTCAGCGAAACCTGCTCTTTGGGGTGCTGGGCGTCTTGATTGCCGGGCTTGGGTTATCGCTGGTGATCACATGGCTGATGGTGTCGGCCGTCGCAATCCGTCGACTTGACCCGCAGCACGGTGCAGTCGGCGAGCCGCTTGTCGTCAGATATCGACTCGTCAATCGCAGGCGTCGTATCCCGCTGTTCAATCTGCATCTTGCAGAAGTGCCGATTGACCCGGGAAGGCAGCAGGCGAGGATCCAGGCGCTCCCGGAGAAACGTCGACCGCGCGTTCGACGCGCAAGACCCTGGCAATCTGCGATGAACGCTGCCCACGCGTGGGCCATGCATGTCGCGGGCCATGAACGTACGCACGCAGAGGCAGTATTCTGGCCCATACGGCGCGGCCGCGTAGCGTTTGACAGGGTGCGCGTGTGGACGTCGTTTCCATTCGGCCTTGTGAAGAAGTCGGTGACGATCTCGCAGCCGCACACGACATTGATTTTTCCGCAACTACATCGGCTTCGGCCCGATGTGCTGCAATCAGTTTCGGCCTCGGGCCCGATGGGGATGCGCGTGAGCGAACGCATCGGGAAGGGCGATAACTTCTACGGCCTGCGCGAGTATCGCGACGGCGACTCACTCAGGCAGATATCCTGGAAACACTCGGCGCGCGTCGATGAACTTGTCAGCATTGATCGATCTGATCCAAGTCCGCCGAAGTTGCGTGTGATCATCAACCTCACTCGCCCGACGGAAGAACTTCGCATCAGCGATTCGACTCCGATCGAGAAGCGCCTTGCCGAAGAGCGAGCGATCTCGCTTGCTGCGTCGATTGTGTATGCAGCTGACGCGCAGGGGTATGAAGTGGGGCTCTCCATTCTTGGAGTTGGGCTGGCCGAGTTGCCGGTTCGTCGCAGTCACTGGCACCTTGGCAAGCTCATGGCGGCGCTTGCGGCGATCGAGCTTGATCGTCCAAGAGAACCAGCGTCTGTCCGCCGCGCCTTCCAGTCGGACCGGGCTGGGATCATCGTCGTGCATCCCGACCGCGCGGACCCGGACATCGTTGTGGAAGAAGCCTGGCACCTGACCGCAGGGCAACTGGAAGATCTCACAACCGGCAGGCTTGGTTGGGATCCGACAAAGGTCAAGCACGTGCCCGATCCGCTTGATACGCCGATTGCCGTGCCATCTCACGATGTGGCTGCCGCGAGCGAGGTGGCTGCATGACGCTTCTTCGGCGGTACACGATCCTTTCATTCGCGCTCGTGCTGCTGAGCATCGTTGGTGTGTGCATCGCCCAGAGAAGCGTGACGCTGCTCGTTGTTGCGGGCGTGCTGGCGGCGCTGAGTTGGTACATCACCGAAGGGCCGCGTGGTCGATTTCTTCCCAAGTGGGTCTCGAACATTCTCGTTCTCACGGTCACGTTGAGCATCGTGCCCGAAGTCGTGCTTCAAGAGCAGGCCACGCATCAGGATGTGATCAGCGCGCTCGGACGTTTCGCAGTCTGGATGACGCTTATCAAGCTCTACGAACCAAAGACAGCGCGTGATCAGGGCCAGTTGCTTGTGCTCAGCGTGCTGCTGATGCTCATCGGTTGCCTGCTCTCGACCGATCTGCTCTTCGGCGCGGTGATGATCCTGTACATCGCTCTTGGCGTGTATGTCGTGCTGCTGTATCAACTGTTTGCATCAAATGAACTCGCGCGAGAGGAGCGACGCCAGGCCGCCCCGCAGGACTATCGCCTCGTTCCGAGCATGCGGCCTGTTGTCGGCAGGCGATTCGGAGTACAGTTTCGCCTCTTCTCAGCCGGTGTTGGCATATGCGGACTCGTGCTCGCGGTTGGGGTCTTCCTGATATTCCCGAGAGGGTTCGGAAAGGACACGATTCCACAACTCGGGTCGCTCAGCGGCGAGCGGCAGGCAGGCTTCCTCGATCGCGTCAGCCTGACGAGCGGAACACGCATCACCGATTCACGTCGGCAGGCACTGTTCCTCTCCGTGCGAGATCGTGCCGGTGAACCTGTACGCAACCTCGAACCGGTCTACCTGCGCGGGGCCGTGCTTGAGTCGTACAACGGAGCGGGCGAGTGGGCGGCACTTGACTTGCCGAAGCGGGTTGTTGAGCCGGAGGCTCGCGTCTTTACGTCACTCGGCATGAGTCTGCTTCCTGTTGCAGATGAGATAACAGTTGAGGTTCAGCCGCTCGACAAGTCCCCTGTGATCTTCAATGTGTATGCACCATCTGGCATCGCCATGCGGTCGTTGGGCAAGGTGGAGTACACGCCCGCGACACAGATTCTGGAACACAGCGAGCCGCGTCGAGAAGGTTACACAATCCGATGCCGACCGAACCCGGACCCCGAGACGCTCAACGCTCTCACTGGCGGCGCATTCATCGATCCGATTCCACACCAGAAGCTCGCTGATCCGCGCATCGCACAACTCGCCAGACGTTTGCTCCGTCGGGCTGGCATCAGCGAAGATCCGCCGGATGCTTCAGTCCGACGCTATCGCTGGTATCGAGCGGCATCAGCCATCTTTGAGGCCTTTCTCGAATCGCCGGAGTTCGAGTACACGCTCGACCTGAGTGATCAGGTACAGAAGATCGAGGATGGCAGGCCGATGGATCCAACCGTGCAGTTCCTGCTTGATTCCAAACGCGGGCACTGTGAGTACTTCGCGTCTGCATTCGTGTCACTGTGTCATAATGTCGACATACCTGCGCGGCTGGTGATCGGCTACCTCGCGTATGAATACGACGAGCGAACTGATCGATATGTTGTCCTCGACTCGAATGCGCATGCGTGGGTGGAGGTGCGTACCGGTCCATATGAGTGGTCAACATTCGATCCGACACCCCCAGCCGCGCTTGATGCGATTCACGGGCAGGATGCAACCCTCACTGACACGCTTCGACGGTTCTATGAACGGTTTGACAGTGCGTGGAGCGGAACCGTTGTCGAGTACGACTCCTCGAGGCAGGACGAGTTGGCATCGCGGGTTGATCTCAACTGGTCCGAGCGATTCAGCAACATGGTTGCATCAGTTCGTGAGTTTGCTGGCGATGTCAACCGGTTCTTCCGGCTCGGTCCGGCAGGGTATATCTGGATGGGAATCGTCGGCCTTGCACTCGTTATTGCCGTAATCGCGCTCGTCAAACTCATGCGACGGTCGATTGCGATTCGCCGACTCTTTCGCCTGCGTCACTTTCACGGCAGGCAGTACCAGCGACTGTTGCGGCAACTGGGCTTTTACCTCGATCTGCTCGACGTACTGGACCGCGGCGGAGTCGCCAAGCCGCACTGGCAGCCGCCGCTGCTGTATGCATCGGCCTTGCCGGATGATCAGGCCGAGCTGCGCAGCCGCGTCAGACGCGTGACCGAACTGTTCTACGCTGCTCGCTACGGTGAAGAGGCGCTGACCAGAGAGCAACTCGCTGAAGCGAAGCAACTTGTTCGCGAAGTTGCTGCAGAAGTTCGCGTTCGCATGCGGTTCTGATCTACTCGCTCGCATACGCTTGCTGCATGCCGTGGCTGAGTGAACACGCTCCGTTTGAGCCTGAACGATCTGACGCGCAGATTGCTGGCATCGCCGCCATGCTCGGTGAATCACCAATGAGAGTACTTGATCTTGGCTGCGGATCTGGTCGCGTGCTGCTTCCGCTCGTCAAGGCAGGGCACACTTGCATCGGTGTTGACGTGGACGCAGATGCAGTTGCGGCAACGCAGCACGGTGCGACTGAAGCAAGCTTGACAGTACAGACTGTGATCGCAGACTTCACGGATGCATCGCAGATGAGATTGCTGGACGGTCCCTTCGACATGGTTCTGTGTCTCGGCAATACGTTGATGACCATCGTGAACGTCGAGCAGGCTACCGCAGTGTTCGCCAGCGCTTCGAACTTACTTGCGCAACACGGGGCGATTGTCATTGACGACATCTCCGGCGACTTCTGGCCCGAGGTAACGGATGGCTACTGGCAGAAAGGCATCAGTGAAGACACGGCGATGCAGATGGTCTGGGCGCCGGATGATGCTGTCTTTGCCATTCGGACTGACGAGGCCGTGGATGAAGCCGCCTCCGAACTGCTTCCGGGTGATCGATTGTTCCGATTATGGACGCTTGGCGCGCTGCAACTGCTCGCACATGCCAGCGGATTATCGGCCCCGGAAGTTGATCGGGAGTGCGGGTTGATCA
>CAZVXI010000136.1:0-8651 GCA_964631295.1 uncultured Isosphaeraceae bacterium | reverse complement strand
CGGGGGCCGGCGATGGGCGCGATTTTCAGATGTGGCTCTACTGTGCGGGCTAGGCAGCGTCAACGAAATTGTGAGAATGTGGGTAACTCTGCGAGGTCGATCGTGGTTGTACCTGCAGTGGTCGGGATCGGCAGATATGCGGCAGTACGACGTTGGGGGCCGGTATTCATTGCTGCCTATTTTACCGCTCCAGGGACTGTCGCTGGCGCGTGGAAAGCGGCTCTGCCGCGAGCGTCGCTTTGGTCGTGAGGCATCCGCGAAAAGTGGTCGGAATTCTCTCTGCCACGGGAATAAACAGCCGCGCCTGAACGTTCTGCATATGGCGAGGCAATCGCCTTTCTGAAGACCCTTTCCCATCCTCCGAGAACACCCGCCGTCAACGACGGCTGGTGTTCCTTTTGCCCCGCTGCTGCTGTCACGCGTTGCTTATTGCTGCCCGCCGTATCGGCGAATGGCATTCACGACTGTCTTGTGTACATCATACGGCTGGCGGATCATGACCCAGAAGGCATCGAACACGTCGCTGCCTGATGTAGCGAAACCGATCGAGCCAAGATAGAACGTGCGTTCGCGCATGGAGGCGAGGATCGTCGTGTGCTGAATGTTCTTCAGGGGCGCTTCAAACACCTGCACGCGGAGCACCCCCTTCCTGCGGATCACACGCCGATCCGTCAGCACATACAGCCGGCTGTACCACTCCAGTGCCTGCCACGCCAGGCGGATGCCGATCGCACCGAAGCCGAACGCGAAGGCGTATGTATCTGACCAGCCGACCCATGGCAGCCTCGCGATGTAGGCGAGCAAAAACGTGATCAGCCCGATGATGATGATCGCCCACAGCGAGCCGAGCACGACAAACAGCAAACTCGGCCTGAGCACGAGAATGATGATCTCGTCATCGGACACAAGATCGCGCGGGACGGCAATCGCCGACTCATCTGCGGCGGCGTCCACACCGACTTCGCCGGCAGAGAACGATGCACTTTCGTGCGACGACGATATGCGATCCCGCGTAGTCAAATCGCCTCCGGCTTGAGGATGCCGATCTCCGGGAAGTTCCGGTAGTAATGATCGTAATCGAGCCCATAACCGACGACGAACTCGTCAGGGATGTCGAAACCGACATGCTCGCACTCGGTCGCCATCGCCGCCTCTCGCATCTTGCGAAGAAGCACACACGCCCGCACGGACTTTGCCCCGGCAGCGAGTAACTCACTGCGGATCAGCGACAATGTCGTGCCGGAATCGAGAATATCATCCACGACGAGGATGTGCCGACCTTCGATGCGTTGCGGCATCTCGCCGATGATCGACGCACCCTGGCTGGTCATCGCTTTGCCCGGGTAACTGCTGACCGTCACAACATCCAACCGAACCTTGAGTGCGAGCTGTCGAATCAGGTCGGCGACGAAAATAATGCTTCCGGTGAGGATCGGCAGAATGACCACCTCGCCCTCATCCGCGTTAAGCCCATCAAACTCGTCGGTGAGCGACCTGCCGAGTTGCGCAATGCGGTCGGCAATCTGCTCGCGTGTGATCAGGATGCGATCAATGTCTTCCCGCATGAGGACGGGATTGTACTGGGTGTCGGCGGCGGGCAACAGCCGATCACAGACGGATCGCGCCGATCGTCGCGAGGACCGCCACGATCGCGATCAGCACAAACAGAAATGCTCGCTGAGCCCTTCCGACTGAACGATCGCGACGCCTGCAATACGCGTCAAAATCCACCTGCTCATCGATCAACTCAGGCAGAATGTCGTTCAGATCGGCCCAGTCCCCTTCACGTACCTGCACCGCAATCGGGCCTGCCGCAGCCATGTCGTCGAGCGAGGCTGCCGAAGTTTCTGCCGACTCTCCATCATCGGAATCCTCGACGGCCGACCAGTCGATCACCGCATCAGACCGCGCCGCGACGGATCGCACAGGAAACTCCATCGCTGCGATTGACACCGCCACCGTCCGCGCGATATGCGGATCATCGAAGCGTACCAACTCCCGCCAGGACTCAGGTGATGCGGTCATACCGATATTCTATGAGACAAATCGCCATCGGCGAAGCAGAAAAGTCCGGTGCCAGGCTGCCCGGAACTCGGCGTGTCCTGCGGTCAGTTCGCCACGATATTGATGATCTTGCCCGGCACAACGATGACCTTGCGGATCGTCTTGCCCTCCAGCATCTCGCTGACGTGATCGTCATTCATCGCCATCTGCTCGATTGCCTGCTGATCAGCGTCCGCAGGCACCATGATCCTCCCACGCACCTTACCCATGATCTGCACCGGCAGTTCGATCTCATCATCATGCAGCATCGCGTCATCAAACCCAGGCCAGGACTGGCACATCACCAGTCCGTCATTCCCGGCCCGATGCCAGAGTTCCTCAGCAATGTGCGGCGCGAACGGGGAGAGCACAATCAAAAACCGCTGCAACTGGTCGGCCGTCAACCCGCCGCTCGACGTTGCCGTGTTCGTGAACTCGATCATCGCAGCGATTGCGGTATTGAACGACAGTCGATCAATATCATCGCCAACCTTCGCAATCATGCGATGCAGTTGCTTCTCGACGTGCGCATCGGCATCGGCCGCGGCCCGAATCCTCAGATCGCCCGTGTCTTGATCAACCGCCAGACGCCAGACTCGCTGCAGGAATCGGAACGGCCCGACAATGTCGCGCGTGTTCCACGGCTTTGCTGCCTCAAGTGGCCCCATGTACATCTCATACAGGCGGAACGTGTCCGCACCGAACTCTGCAATCACCTCATCCGGGTTCACAACATTCTTGAGCGTCTTGCTCATCTTGGCGACAATCTGCGTGACTTCTTCGCCCGTTTCGATCAGGTGATAACTCCCATCACGTTGCTCCACTTCGTCGATCGGCACGGTGCGGCCGGTCGAGTCCTGAAACGCATGCGACTGAATCAGCCCCTGGTGAAACAACCGGCGGTACGGCTCATCGGTTGACACATGCCCGAGATCATGCAGCAATTTGTGCCAGAACCGCGCGTAGAGCAGGTGCAGCACCGCATGCTCGGCACCGCCAATATACAGGTCAACGCCGCCTCCATTGCCCGTGTGATCACCCAACCAGTAGCGTTCTGCATCGATACCCACAAAGCGTTGTTCGTTGTCGCGATCACAATAGCGCAGGTGATACCAGCAAGAGCCAGCCCAGCCAGGCATCGTGTTCGTCTCGCGGCGAACAGGCGTGTCGGGTGGCAGCACATCAGGATCAACACCAGCCTCGCCCGCAGTGGTCTGCACCCAATGTCCGGCCTTGGCAAGCAGCGGCTGTGGATCATCTGATTCAACCGGCGTGTAGTCGGCCATGTCCGGCAGCACGACAGGCAGGTTCGCTTCACTCACTGGATAGTGGTTGCCCTTCTCATCGAACACGATCGGGAACGGCTCCCCCCAGTAGCGCTGCCTGCTGAACAACCAGTCGCGCAGCTTATACGTGACCTTGTGCTGCCCAACACCTTCCTGCTCAAACCAGTCAATAATGCGCTTCTTGGCGGCCTCGGTCTCCAGCCCGTCGATCGAAACGCTGTCATTGTGCGAGTTGATGGCAGTGCCATCATCCGAGATCGATGCGGACAACTGCGACGCCAGGTGATACCGCGCCGCCGCCTCAACAAACGCGCGCGCGTCAGACGAAATCAGCGGGCGAATCGAATCCTCCCAGATGATCGACACCGAACCGCGCAGCCCGAGCAAATCTGCCATCTCAGCGTCTTCATCATCGCCTGCCCGCGGGTCACACACCTGCTGCCACATCGCATCCCAGTCGGTGCGATTCTGATTCATCGCCAGGCCGACGAAATCCGTCAGCACACGCGCAATCTCATCCGTGTCGCCCAAATCCTTCTCATGATCGATGATTCGCCGACAGCATTCGTGGATGGCATGATGCACCGGTTGATAGACAACATCAATGATCGGAAGATCGAACTTCTTTGCGAACTCGTAGTCGCGATCATCATGCGCGGGCACGGCCATGATGGCGCCCGTGCCATAACTGATCAATACGTAGTCAGCAACCCAGATCGCAATGCGCATCCCGCTCGCCGGGTTGATCGCATACGCACCGGTGAACACGCCCGTCTTGTCGCGCGTGTCTGCCATGCGCTCAACCTCTGACCGATCGACCGCCTGTTTCACGTAGTCGCGCACAGCATCAATCTCAGTCTCCGGACGAGGGTTGCTCAACACATCGTCAATCAGCGGATGCTCCGGCGCCACGACCATGAACGTTGCGCCGAAGATCGTGTCAGGGCGGGTTGTGAACACGCGCAGCGACATGCCGTCGCCGTGCTCCACGTCGAAATCAATCTCCGCACCCTCACTTCGCCCGATCCACTGCGCCTGCATCGTTCGGGTGGATTCGGGCCATTGCAGGCCAGCAAGGCCGGACAACAAACGATCCGCGAACGCGGTGATGCGGAACATCCACTGTCGCAACGGCTTGCGATGCACCGGAAACCCGCCGCGTTCACTGCGGCCGTCGATGACTTCTTCATTGGCCAGTGCCGTCCCCAGTTTCGGGCACCAGTTGACGACTTGCTTATCCAGATACGCCAGTCGCTGGTTATCCAGGAACTCGCGGCGGTCTGCTTCGTCGAGTTCATGCCACTTCCGGCAACCAATCGGTTCGCCGCCGAACGCTTCGGTCTTCCCAGCCACACCGGGCTGTAC
Source organism: uncultured Isosphaeraceae bacterium (assembly GCA_964631295.1). Classification (GTDB taxonomy): domain Bacteria; phylum Planctomycetota; class Phycisphaerae; order Phycisphaerales; family SM1A02; genus CAZVXI01. The sequence goes on along the minus strand of CAZVXI010000136.1, from coordinate 3,957 downwards.
GAGATCACCTGCCGGTCCGACGTACGCGTTGCCGTTCTCCAGCTCGAGTATCAACTCTTCGATCGGGCGGGCGCGCTGCTGTGCATGGTCGTACCACGCGTTGTAGGCCTGAAGCCATATCCATTGTGTCCAGCGGTAGTAATCTTCATCGATGGTCGCGAACTCGCGCGTCCAGTCGTAGCTGAAGCCGAACCGCTTCAACTGCCTGCGGAAGTTATCAATCGCTTCGCGCGTGGTTCTGGCAGGATGCACACCTGTCTGAATCGCATACTGCTCCGCGGGCAGGCCGAACGCGTCCCACCCCATCGGGTGCAGTACATTGTGGCCGGTGAGCCGTTTGAACCGTGCGACGATATCGGTTGCGGTGTAACCTTCCGGATGCCCGACGTGCAGCCCTGCTCCGGATGGGTATGGGAACATGTCGAGCACATAGTACTTGGGCTTGCCCGGGTCGAAATCAATGTGCTGCGGACTGATGGCCTCAAATGCACCGGCTTGATCCCATGCCTCTTGCCAGTGTGGTTCGATCGTGTTCGCCAATGAGGCTGTGTAACGATGCGCCGGTGCATCATCTGCGCTGGTGGCCGTCGCGGATGGGCTTGTCGTCTTTTCTGTCATCGGTCGTGTTCTCGCAAAGTTCGTTCTGAAAGACAGCAAGGCCCGCGTCAGCGAGCCTGGTGTGGATGGTTGAGGTCATTGCGTCGCTGCGCGCAGGGCTACCTTCGATTCGCAGCAAGGCGAAGCGGCGAGCGTGTCATCGCGATGGGTGCAGCAGGTGCGTTCATGAAAGATGGCAATCATAGCCGAGCCGTGCGAAGGATCGACTCGCGGTCCAGCAAGGGTCATCGGCACACCGCGGCTGGCGGGCCAGCAGGATTCGGAGAATATCAGTGAGCCGAGCTACGCTTCTTCTCGAGTTCTTCAAGGTACTTGCGCGTCTGCCCGGCGAGGTAGAACGAGCCCGTCACGCAGATGAGATCGTCCCGGCCGACCGCGCGTGATGCGAGATCAAGGGCCTCGGGCAGAGTCGGAGCGACCTGGCTCATCTTGCCGCTCACATCAGCGAACTCGCGCTGGAGGTCTTCCGGATCAGCGGCCCGCGGGTTGCCTTTGGCGCGCGTGAAGATGACCTTGTCGCCCCCAAGCGCAATGTTCTCAAGCATCGCGCGGATGTTCTTGTCCTCACAACAGCCGAAGACACACACCATCGAGTCGTACGGCACGTATGCGCCCACGCAGCGGACCAGAGCGCTGATCGATGCAGCATTGTGGGCACCGTCAATCAGGATGCGCGGCTGATCCCACACGAGTTCCATCCGGCCGGGAACTTTGGTGGCTGACAACCCGTCGAGCATCTGAACTTCGTCGATCACGAAGCCGACACCCTTGAGCGCATCAACCACCGCGAGGGCCAGCGCGCAGTTGCCCGCCTGGTGCTCGCCGGGCATCGGCACGGGCAGGTGCATGAACTGACTTGTCTCCGTCAGCAGGCATATACGCATGTGTGGGCCAATATCCGGAGACATGCCAAACCGCGAACTGAACTCAATGTCTTTGTTGATGATTCGCAACGGCGCTTCGGCTTTCTCTGCCACTTCGCGGAATACTTCCTCAACAACAGGATCCTGCTCCACCGTGAATGCTGGCACACCACGCTTGAAGATCCCCGCCTTCTCTCGAGCGATCTCCTGGAGCGTTCGGCCAAGCAGTTGCGTGTGGTCGTAATCGATTTTCGTGACAACTGAGACTTCAGGCGTAATGACGTTGGTCGAATCCAGCCGCCCGCCAAGTCCGACTTCGATGACTGCGAGATCAACCGCCTGATCCGCGAAGTGCTTGTAAGCGATTGCGGTCATCATCTCGAAGAACGTCACATCCTCAAGGCCCGCATGTTCGCCAGCGTCCGCGACCATCCGGGCGAGGTCCGTGAAATCGCTGCGCGAGATCATTTCATCGTTGATGCGGATGCGCTCACGCAGGTCGACAAGATGCGGGCTGGTGTACTCCCCCACTGCGTAGTTGCAGCCGCGCAGCATGGAGCCGATCATGGAGACGGTCGACCCTTTGCCGACTGTTCCTGCGACATGCACCATACGGACCTGCTCCTGTGGATTGCCGATGGCCTCCAGCAGGGACCGCATGCGGTCGAGCTTGAATAAGGAGGTATCCACGCGGACCAGGCGCATCCGCTCCACGTTGGTGCGGTCGTAGAGATATCGAACGGCCTGAGGGAAGGTGGTAATCTCGACGGGGTCGCCAGCCGTACGGCGTCCGCGACGAGAGGTGCCTGCATTGCTCATGATCGCCCCAACTGTAGCAGAATCGAAATACTGATTCAATGTATCGGACGTAACTGCCGATTGGACACGTGGTTACAACGACAAACCGCCACGCGCACCACGCGCGGTTTTCAGACGATTGCTCATCAAACGCCTATAACGGACGCACCATGACCGACAACAACACCCACGATGAACTGAGCACCAAGGAACTTCTGAGGCACGAATCGTGGCGCGTGTTCCGCATCATGAGTGAGTTTGTCGAGGCGATTGAGACCCTCGCGCGCGTGGGCCCGGCTGTGTCCGTCTTCGGGTCGGCCCGCACGCCGGCCAGCGACCCGTTCTACCTCAAAGCCGTCGAGTGCGGCCGGGCGCTCGTTGAAAAGGACTTTGCTGTCATTACAGGCGGCGGCCCGGGCATCATGGAAGCAGCCAACAAGGGAGCCCACGAAGCCGACGGCACTTCCATCGGCCTCAACATTGCACTGCCCATGGAGCAGATGCCAAACCCGTACCAGAACGTCGAGCTTGACTTCCGCTACTTCTTCATCCGCAAAGTCATGTTCGTCAAACACGCCAAGGGGTTCATCATCTTCCCGGGCGGGTTCGGCACGATGGATGAGTTCTTCGAGTCGCTCACACTGATGCAGACACTCAAGATCGCGCCGTTCCCGGTCGTGCTCATCGGCACCGAGTTCTGGAAAGAGCTCATTGCATGGTTCCGCAAAACGCTCGACGAGCAGTTCCACACGATCAGCCCGGACGACTTCGATCTGTTCTACCTCACAGATGACATTGATGAAGCGGTCACCATCATCCACGAGGTTCACACCGGCAAGCGAAGAATCGCGCAGAAACTGCCACGGTTCCGATCGGACGAGGAAGACGCGAGCGGCGAGGGCACGCGTCTCGGCGTCGAGCCGCGCCGTGGCGGCCGATCCAAACCTCGTTACGAAGTGGAAGACGATTCCTGATCAGCGACGGGAAGCAACTTCGCGCCGCCGGATGCGACGGCCGCTTCGATCGCAACACCGCGACCGAACGCATTGCTGTATGCATCGGAGATCACCGATCGCACTGTGTCTGCTGAATCCGCACGCGCGAGAATGATTGCGCACCCGCCAAAGCCGCCGCCGGTCATGCGCGCGCCATAGACCGTTCCGTCGGACGCTCGCAGAGCATGGGCCGCTTCGACGATGACATCAAGCTCCGGACAACTCACTTCATACATTGATCGCAGCGATTCATGGCTGGCGAACATAAGATCGCCGACCGTGCGCAAATCACCCTGTTGACATGCTGATGCGAATAGCAGGACGCGCGTGTTTTCGGTAATCACATGCGACGCACGCTGTTTCTGTTCCGGATTCAGTCGCTCATTGTCAAGCATCGCCAGCGTTGCATCACGCAGGGCGCGCACGCCGATGATCTTCGCTGCCTGCTCGCATGTTCGACGACGATCTGCGTATGCCCCGTCCGCGAGATCATGTCGCACGCCTGTGTTCACGAGAAGGATGACGGCTGTGTCGGCCGGGGGCATCGCGATGTGATCAAACGCACATGAACGGCAGTCGAGCAGCAGCGCATGATCCGCCGTCGCGTGCAGCGAGACAAACGGATCCAGGTCGGAGATCGCGGGTTGATGGCGCCCGATCGGATCTCGGCGGCGGCCGAGGTC
>CAZVXI010000135.1:0-8756 GCA_964631295.1 uncultured Isosphaeraceae bacterium | reverse complement strand
AACGACAATACAATACGACAACCGCGCGCTCCGGAATGAGCGTGACAACTAAATAATCAGGCATGTGATCCCCGGCTCGGGCGGACTGCGCGTGCCGTCCGGTTGGTGGGCTCAGGCGTGTGCAGATGGCAAAAGGAAGCAGGTGAGACTCATGCGGACTGCAGGGATGCGTTCGTGAGTGACGCGTCGGTGTTATTCCGATCCTTCACGAGTGCTCTGCGGTATATGCTGGCGAAGATCAGACCCATGATGGGCGCGAGGATTCGCCGCGAATGCACGGGGCGGATGAGTGAGGTCAGGCGAGTTTGGCCATCACGTCATCGGAGATATCAGCATTGTGATAGACGTTCTGCACATCATCGTGTTCATCGAGCATGTCGATGAGTCGCATAAGTTTGGTCGCAGCGGGTTCATCACAGGCGACGGTGTTGGCAGGAATCATGGTGATTTCGGCTGAGGCAGTTTCGATCCCGGCAGCACTGATAGCTTCTTTGACGGCGATGAAATCGGCCGGTTCGGTCGTGACTTCCCAGACATCGTCGGAAAGCTGGACGTCTTGAGCACCGGCGTCGAGTGCAATTTCCATGAGTTGATCTTCGGTGGCGTTGGCCTGCTCGATGGCGATGAGGCCTTTTTGTGAGAAGCCGAACGCGACGGCCCCGGGTTTGCCGAGATTGCCGCCGCCTTTTTCGAAGATCTTGCGCATTTCGGGTGCGGTGCGGTTCACGTTGTCGGTGAGGCAATCGACGATGATTGCGACGCCGCTGGCACCGTAGCCCTCGTATCGGAGTTCTTCGTAGCTGGTGCCATCCTCGAGTTCGCCGGCACCTTTTTTGACGGCTTTCTCGATGGTGTCTTTGGGCATGTTGGCAGCCTTGGCCTCGTCGATCGCATAGCGAAGGGTGAGGTTGGTTTCAGGGTCGCCTCCGCCGTTTTTTGCAGCGACAATGATCGCTTTGGAGCACTTGGACCATGTTTTGCCCTTGGCTGCGTCCTGGCGTGCTTTGCGATGTTTGATGTTTGCCCACTTGCTGTGACCAGCCATGGTGCGTTGATCTCCTGATAGCCGCGAATTGTGTTCGCGGACAGTGTTGAGTACAGTCGACGGTCTGTCAATGAGTCGATCGATCAATCGCCGTCAGCCGGCTCGGGCTCATCCGATGCGACCCGCTGGGCTCGCCGCTCTGCAAACGTCGGGGCGATACTCGGCGATGCACTCTTGCGAGCGGCCTCGATTTTCGCCCGGACCCGCTGGCGATCAGGCTCTGTCTGTTCCTGTTGGCGCTGCTCGGGGTCGAACACACGAATGCCCCACACGCGGCTCTGCACGAGTTCATAGTTCCGGATGATTGTCTGGGTTCGCTGAGTATCAGCAAGCAGATCATAGGCCCGCTGCCATGCGTCAGCCGCTTGATCATGCTGTTCGGTACGCCAGAGCGCATCGCCATAGTGTTCGTAGACCTCGGCACTCGGGATGCCATCCTCAGCTTCGCCGGCAGCGATTGACTGTTCAATGAGCGTGAGCGCGCCGGGCAGGCGGAGTTCATCCTCACTTGCTGATGGATCGGTGTTGATGAAGTCTTCCAGAAAGCCCTGCAGATACCGCAAATAGCCAAGCGAGTCTGCGATGTTGGGGTCAGCGGGTTCCTGGCGATATGCTGCGACGAGCAGTTGCTCAGCCTCGGCCTCCTCCGCAGGCGTGTGCACATTCTCCAGCAGGTAATACCCGAGATTGTTGAACGCCATCGCATTGGTTGAGCCGGCTTCAACGGCAGCTTGGAGCAGCATGATCATGCCCTGATCATCACCCGTGAGCGAGTACATCAGGCTGGCTTCGTAACACGACTGGGCAAACGTCGGATTCTCCGCAGAGTTCCACACAGGCGCGCGCTCGGCCGCGTGGAGTTGCTCAAGCAGCGAACGCGTTGCATCAGCTCGGCCGCCAATGGATGCATCAACCGCAACGGCGATGCGAGCAAGAATGGTCGTTGCGACAGGGTCGGGCAACGGGTCGGACATCAGGCGGACACGAATGACTTTCGCGGCTGCATTGCTGTGGCCAGCTTCAACGAGCGCCTGAGCGAGGTCGCGCCAGACAAGCGACTCGCGCGCACCAGGCCGCCCGGCGCCCGGGGCATTGGCAACAGCCCGGGCCGCAATGCGTTCAAATGATGCTCCGATCTGCTCTCGCTCGGCCATGTCGCGCAACACCATGCCGTAGATCTGAAGTGGCATGGTCGGATCGTGATCGATCGCTTGTTCGGCAGCACGGCGGAGCGCATCACTCAATGCCTGCTGAGTTTGTTCATCAAGTTGCGGCCTCCATTCGGTGCGACAACGGTCGAGCACACCAACAGCATTGATCATCTGCTGGCGCTGAGCAATCGCAGCAGTCGCGAGGACAGCATCAATCTCGGAGATCGCACCTCGCACCTCGCCCCGGCTTGTATGATGAGCAGCGAGTTCCAAATGCCGGCGTATTCCTTCCGGCCGCTGCGACAATCGCTCAAGCGCAAGATCCGATGCGAGATCGGCCGCCCCATGCTGACGAGCAGCCTGCTCGAGCAGCCGCGCGAGCGCGACATTGCCCGGCTGTTCAGTTCTCTGTGCCTGCAACCACGTGACTGCCTCCGGCAGCCGCTCGGCAGCAACGAGCAGTTGGATTCGACGCTCCAGCAGCGCAGGATTGCCCGGGCGCTTCGTGAGTTGCGTATCGATCCAGCGAATTCCTTCATCGAGGCGATTGAGTGCTGCATAAGACCGCACCGCAACATCAAGCGCTTCAGCATCAGTCGCGTCGTACTCGGCAAGCGTGAGTGCAAGTTCCAGCGCCTGCTGCGTTCGCTGTCGATTGAGATTCTCGAGCGCTGCCAGGCGGAGGAAACTTGCGGTGCTGCGGCCGTGCTCGAACACGCGGCGGGCGACTTCGCGATAGCGCTCGGCACTCTGCAGCAGCCCGTTCGGGCCATACAACGATGTGAGCAGTTCCGCAGCGCGCAATGCAGTTGGATGCATCTCGATGACGCGCTCCAGTATGGCGGCGGCATCCTCAGCATGCTGGCGGCGCTTCTCAGTCGAGGTGCTCGGCGCGGCAGCAAAGGCGAGGTGCACCCCGGCCTGTTCGATGCGGGCCTCCACGCGATCCGCCTCGTTCGCCCGGTCGACTGCACGATCAGCCGCATGCTGCGCGCGGGCCAACTCGCCAATCGTTCGCCATGCAGCGGACCGAGCCATCCATGTTCGTACATCATCATGAACAGCCGCAGCGATCGTCAGTTCTTCCAGCAACTGTGGTTCGTTGAGCCGTGCAGCGATTTCCATCTGCGTTCGCAGGACAACCGCGTTCATTGAATCATCGGCAGCGTTATCAAGCACCCGCCACGCCTCGCCGTAGGCGTCCATCGACATCAACAATCGTGCTTGCAATAACCGCAACATCGCCGGCGCGTCGGAGCCAGATGCAGATTTCGCAATGTCCGCACCCGCTGCAGGGTCAGGCAGGTTTGCCGCCAGCACAAGTGCAAACGACTCGGCATCGTCAGGTACGTCGCGCATGAACCGAGCCGCACGCAAAATAGCGCGCTGCGGGTCGGCTTCAGCAAGCAAAGCGATCTGATCTGCAGCGAGCGTTCGCCAGAGATCTCGGTTCGTGTCACGATCGATCCGGCGCATGGCCGCTTCAATGCGCGCCGCACCGTCGAGTGGTCGCACGAGCCGCGCCTCGATGCGCGTGAGCGCCGCAGCATTGTCGCTTGTTCCTGCATGTTCCCGGACAGCCCGCACGAGCGTGTCCGTCGATCGGCCAAGATCGCGCAGATATTCAGCGAGCAGAATCAGGCGAATCGGCAGGTGAGGTTCACTGCTGCGGATCGCGCTGAGCAGCTCAAACTGAGCACTGTGAAATCGGCCGAGCCGTGCATTTATATGTATCACGCGCGGGAAGAGCGCACCCGGATCGGGCAACGGGCGCTCCGCAGCAGCGGCGTATACAGCAATCGCACGTTCAGGCTGGCCCAACCGGCTGAGCGCATCGCCGATGTGCGTCTGCACTTCGCCGAGTTGCTGCAACACCGAGGTAAGCCGGTTGCGATAGCGCTTGGTCGAGCGTGTGGTCGAGTTGATCAACGATTCACCAACCTCGACAGCCGCTCGGTCGTAGCCCATCTGTCGCAGCCCGTACACCATGGCAAAATCTGCGAGCAGTGGGGCGGCCGGGTCGTGCGAAAACTGCACACCATTGAGCCGGGCGCGTGCGATGATGCCAATCGATGTGGCAGAGTCCTGTTGATCAGCCGCTGCCAGAGCAAGTTCAAAGTTGGCTTCCGGATGATCCGGCTCGATATGCACGATCAGGCGCCACATATCAACAGCCTTGTCCCGGCCGCGCAGATTTGTGTACGTGCGGGCAAGCAACTGCATGATCGGGACGCCACGCGGGTCACGATCGAGCGCCGCGCCAAGGGCGGTGGCGGCTTCGTAATAGCGGCTGGCCATCAGCGCATCGCGCCCGCGCGCGTACAACTTGAGCGCTTCATCACGCTGCTGCGTTGTGAGTGGGCCGCGATCTTCCGGCGGGTCGCCAGGCGGCCAATCGAGAGACGAAGCAAGATACGCGAGCGTTTCGTCGAGCGGCGCGTTCGCCGTGCTCGACGCCAGCGGCGACTCACGGAGCGTGAACGATGCAACGCCCGGCGGCACAGGCACATCGGCCGGCGGTGTGCTGCGAGCAAGTTCGAGTGATGCCTGCTGCTCGATCCAGGCGCCCGCCCCTGCGGCGCTGCGTGGATTGAACTCTGATTCGCCCGCTCCGGATGAACAACCGCTCGTGCCGACGACCATCATCGCAGCACCAATACACAAAGCTGCAATCGGGCGGCAGATCAGACGAGAGCGGCAATCATCAGGCATTGTGGTCGATGGTAGGCGCGAGCGACCCGCATTCGGGCAGGGCATGGGCAAAGCACACATGCTTCACCAGATGCGCTCACGCGCCCGTCTGGGTGCTGGATTCAGATTTCGTGCTCTGCTCTTTCGTCCGGCTGGAGCGTGAGCTGCCGGGCGACTTCTTCCGAGATCGACGGGATTTGCCTCCGCCTGCATCAACCCAATGCTGCAGCGCGAAATGGGTTGCCACACCGTCGCTGGCCTTGATCTGCCGCGACAACCACGAGGAGAGGTCAGTTTCATCAAGGCCTTCTCTGCTCGCACCCGCAGAGGCAAGTGCTGATGCAAGCCGGCTGTCCACCGGGATCGTGTGTGTCTCGAATGAAAGCAGCAGCACACGAGCGGCCGCGAACGGCGGGATGCCTTTGAGCGTTTCAATGTACTTGCGAACCTCCCGTTTACCCGTGTCCCGCAGGCTGTCGAGCGACATGCGATGTTCACGCAGATAAATGTCGCGCAACACCGCCCGCAGGCGCGCGGAGCGATTCTCGATCCGTGGGTAGCGTGCACCGAGCAGGTCGATGAACTCATGCTCCATCGTCACACGAAGGTCGTTGTAGTCGACGGTTTCCTGCATCAGCTTCTCAATCGCCTGCGTCGCCTTGTCGGTCGGCGCTTCCCACAGCAGCATCGATTCCACCAGCACATGCATCGGGTCATCTGCAATGGTCGGCGGGTTCTCCGGTGGAGTGATGGTCGAAATCAGCGATGTCAGTTGTTCGGCGTGTTGTGCGGTGTTCTTCACGAGGGGCTCTCCTCCGGGGTACCCGTGTGCGAGTCATCATCGTCGCCGCCCGTTGCGTTGTGGATTGAGCGAAGCACTTGTGCCTGCACTTTGATCGAACGATCCTGTTTGAACGTCAGTCGCGGCACACGACGCATGGCAACCTGCCTTGCAACAGAACCGCGAATGTGGCGCGTCGCGTGGCGGATGCCGTGCATGGCAAGCTCGGCGTGTTCCTCGGGGTGAATTGAAATCAGCACGGTTGCCTCGCTGCCGTCGGGGCTCAGGCGCACTTCCGTCACGGAGATCAGCCCGCGCACACGTGGATCACTCACATCGTTGGTGATCGCGTGCTGAACGGCGCGCTGCAACACGGAGGCAACCTGGTCAGGTCGTTGGCTCATCGGCGAAGCAGGTCGTCAGTCGGTGAGCGACCGGCGAACCTCCCTGGTCTTGTAACATTCGAGCACATCGCCGACTTTGATATCGTCGTACCCGGCAATCTTCATGCCGCACTCCTGGCCGGACTTCACTTCCTTTGCATCGTCCTTGAAACGCTTGAGTTGTTCGAGCTTGCGATCCTTCTCGACGACGATGCCATCGCGCGTCACACGGATGAGTGCGTTGCGTTCGATGGTGCCGTCCGTCACGTAACAGCCTGCAACCATGCCGACCTTGCCGACCTTGAACACCTCGCGTACCTCGGCGTGGCCGAGCACCTCGAGGCGGACCTCCGGCTCGAGCAGGCCTTCCGCGGCTTTGGTCACATCGTCCGTCAGGTCGTAGATGACGTCGTAATAGCGGAGATCGACACGACGATCCTCAGCCATCCGGCGTGCCTTGCTCGTCGCCGACACATTGAAGCCGATGACGATTGCCCCTGATGCTTCAGCGAGCTGCACGTCCGATTCGTTGATCGCACCAACCGCTGAGTGCTTGATGGTGACTTCGACTTCTTCGTTGCGGATCTTGGCGAGTGTCGCTTTGAGCGTTTCGATGGAACCCTGCACATCGCCCTTCACGATCAGCGGCAGTTCCTTGCGGCCGCTCTCGCTGAGCTTCTGGAAGATATTGTCCAGCGTAACCTTCTCGGTGGCGAGGTCGCGCTCACGTTCATGGCCCACGCGCTCACGCGCCGCGGCCTCGGCCTCGCGGATGTTCTTGACCACATAACAGCGATCACCAGCATCGGGCACTTCATTGATGCCTGAAATCGCGATCGGCGTCGATGGCCCGGCCTCATTGATGCGCTTGCCACGGTCGTTCATGATGTCGCGGACGCGGCCGTACGCTCGTCCGACAACAATCACGTCACCCTTGTTGAGTTTGCCCTGCTGGATGAGGATGCGCGCGACTGCGCCACGGCCTTCCTCAAGCTGCGCTTCGATGACCGATCCCTCAGCAGCGCCGCCAAAATCTGCGGTGAGTTCCAGCAACTGTGCCTGAAGATCAAGCACTTCAAGCAGGTCATCGATGCCCTCGCCTTGCAGCGCGCTGATGCGGACAACCTCGGTGTTGCCGCCCCAATCGGTCGGGTTGAGTTCGTGCTCGGCAAGCTCGCCGAGAATCCGCTGGATATTGGCATCCGTGGCCTCGGCTTTGTCAATTTTGTTGAGTGCGACGATGATCGGCACACCCGCGGCTTTCGCGTGGTTGATTGACTCGACCGTCTGCGGCATGACGCCGTCATCGGCAGCAACAACCAGCACGACGATGTCCGTCATCTGCGCGCCGCGAGAGCGCATCTCTGTGAATGCTTCGTGGCCCGGCGTATCGATGAACGTGATCTGGTGTTCATCATCACCCACCTGCACCGGCACCTGGAACGCGCTGGTTGCCTGCGTGATGCCGCCTGCTTCGCCTTCGGCAACGTTGGCGTTGCGAATCTTGTCCAGCAGCGATGTCTTGCCATGGTCGACATGGCCGAGAATCGTCACGACTGGTGGCCGCGGCCGCTCGTCGACCATATCCCGCTGCTGGAACTGCTGTTCGATCTGCTGTTCGGCCGTCACCTGCTCGGTCACATCGAGTTCGACGTTGAACTCAGTCATAACGAGCGTCGCCTGTTCAGCATTGATCACCGAAGCGGGGCCGACAAGATCGCCTCCGGAGCGAACGATCTGACTGATGATGTCGTTGACGCGCACGCCGGACGCGGCAGAGAGCGACTTGATCGTGATCGGTTCTTCGATCTTGACCGGGCCGCCGTCGCGTGCGGGCACGGAGGCGCGATGACCTGCCGTGGCGCGTTTGATGTTGTCGCGCCGATGAGACTTGAAGAAGCCGCCTGAGCGGTTGAGTCGCTGAGCGCGTTCGAGCAGGTCCTGCTGGCGCCAGTTGGCACCACGATCGCCGCCTTCCTGCCGCCCGGTGCGTCCGCCCGCGTCTTCCTTGCCGGATGCGGTTCGACGCCGATTGCGACGTGTGCTGCCGCCACGGCGTGCATCACCACCGCCACCGCCACCACCGCCACCGCCGCCGCCTGGCTGCGATCCCTGTCCGTAGCCGCCCCGGGGGACACTGACTCCGCCGCCCCCACCGGGTGCTGGCCCGCCTCGATGGCGCGGCCCACGACGCGGCGCGTCGATCACATCAGGCTTCTCCACGCGAACCACGCGAGGGCCGGAGAGCGACACCTGCTCGGGCTTGTCGAGCATCGGGCCGGCCGGCTTGACGTTGTCAGGTCGCTTTGGCTCGTTCTCGGTAACTCTGGGCTTCTCGGCCCGGTCGTCAGAGGGGCTCTCCGTGATACCGCCCGCTTCTGGCGCCTCGGCGGACGCTTGGTCAGCCGTGCCCGCATCGGCCACCATTTCTCGGCAAAGGGAAGTTGCGCCGGTGCCTGGTCGAGTATTTCTCGCACCCCATCATATTTTTTGCGATCATACCGCCATTTCATCCGGTCATAGAGCAGGCCCGGATCATCGCGCAAATGTTCCGGCACACGCCGAATCAACTGCCCAACGCCGCGCTGACTGGCTTGCAGCCCCAGCCGTGCTACCAGCACGGCCCGCATGCCCGGACTGAGCAGATCATACAGCGCTTTGGCCTCATTCCCCCGCTGTTGCCAGACCAGCCAGCTGGCACGGGC
>CAZVXI010000134.1:0-8820 GCA_964631295.1 uncultured Isosphaeraceae bacterium | reverse complement strand
ACGGAACGGTCATTGATGATGAGTACGCGGACCTCGGCGTCGAGTTTACCAATGGCTTTTATATGATCGATGATGCCTCGTCGTTTGTTGATGACTGGGGGCTTGATGGATTTTCGACGACAATCGTCATGCAGTTCGATCAGCCGTTCAATGTCATTGGTGTATTGTTTCCCGGTGCTCTGCGATATGAGTTCTATCTCGAAGGTGAGTTCGTCGGTTGGACGGAGAATGTTCCTGTGAGTGGATTTAACGGGCAGTTTGGCGGCGTTCTGACCGACATCACGTTCGATGAAGTGCGTGTTGTGAGAGATGCTGGTACCGTATTCATCGACAACCTCTACTTCAGCTTCCTCGAAGTTCCCGCGCCCGGCGCGCTGGCGCTCCTCGGCGTCGCAGCGATCACCGGGCGCTCCCGAAGGCGGCGCGCATAGCGAGGCGAACATCAGCGTGAGCGAAACGAGTCGCGAGCGAGACCCGGTCAGCATCGCGCCTCAGCCGTCGACCACACCATGCACGATGTTGGTGATCGCCGCGTCGAGTTCCTGCCAGGCAGCGTCATTGCTCAGGTCGGCCACTTCGAAGATCGGCCCCTTCTGCCCGCGCGCGACCAGCAGCATCACTGCGGATGCAGCGAAGTTGATCACCGAAATCAGCCGCGGGTTGGCCTGCTGGTCGTCCTCGCGGATGTAGCGGCGGACGAACTCGCGCAGGACCGCCCAGCGCGCCTGCTCGAGCGAGGCCGTCAGTTCGTTGCGTTCGACCAGTTCCCACGCGATCACCTGTTGCGTTGCAGGCCGTCGGTGCAGGGATCGGGCCAGGTTCTTCATCATCTCGATGATCTGCTCGCGCAGGGGCAGTGTGCGAAGGTGCTCATCGTCGTAGCCGGCGAGTTCCTCCGCCATCGGCCAGAAGTTGACCTCCTTGGCGTAGGCATCCATCAGGCCCGCGAGGCCATCGAAGTAGCGGTAAATCAGCACCTTGTCGACGCCGGCCTGCCGTGCGATCGCGTTGATGCCCAGCTTCTGGAAGCCCTGCTCGGCGAGGACGATGCCCACCGCCGTGATGATGCGGTCCATCGTGCGGGACCGGTCGCGAGCGCGCTCGACAGCTGCGGGGCTCTCGCGTCCCTTGCCAGATGAAGCGGCGGTTGAGGCCGACGCGCCCCCGTCGGAATCGGCCGCCTTCGATGTTTCGTGTGTCATACCCACACCTCTGGCCCCACTGCCAGTCGTTGCACGGTACACCAACCGGCAGGCTTTGCAAACCTGATGCCCCATGCCGACACCCACACACGGCCACTTGACGGCCTGAGCCGCTCCGCGCATAGTGCCCGACTGGAGTTCCCCGCTGGGTTCACCCTTGGGAAGGACTGGCAATGAGTGATCTGATCGCACTGTGGCTTCCGATTGTCCTCGCCGCGGTCGCCGGGTTCATCGCGAGTTCCGTGGCATGGACTGTCCTGCCGCACCACAAGCCAGACTGGAACAAACTGCCCGATGAAGATGGCGTGATGAACCACATCCGCACGAACAAAATCAAGCCGGGCCAGTACATGTTCCCATACTGCGAGCCGGCTGATTTCAAAGATGAGACAGTCAAACAACGCTATCTCGACGGGCCGAACGGCATCATGACTGTCTGGCCCGGCCCGCCGAACATGGGCCGCAACATGGCGCTCACGTTCCTGTTCTTTCTGATCGCAAGCACGTTCATCGGCTACATCACCTCGCTCGGAACGGATGCCGACTCGTCATATCTCGATGTATTCCAGATTTCCGGAGCCGCTGCGATCCTCGCTTACTGTTTCGCGTTCATCCCGAATGCGATCTGGTTCGGCAAGCCGGCACGCGCTGTCGCAATGGACATACTCGACGGCATTGCGTACGGCCTGATTACCGCGGGGATATTCGGCTGGCTCGCTGTCTGAGGTCGCCGATTCGCAATCGTGTGATGATCAGTCGTGGCGAAGCGCGACAATCGGATCCTGGCGTGATGCGACGATCGCCGGATAGATGCCGAAGATCAGCCCGACACCGGTCGCCACGATGAACGAAACCACAATGGACCATGTGGTGACCTGTGTCTCGAACGTGGATGATTCGGTCACCGCCTGGCCAAGCATCTGAGCACGCGCAAGCAGCGGCAGGACCGCATCTATCCCGACCGACAGTCCGACGCCAAGCGCAATGCCGAGCAATCCACCCACCGCGCTGAGCGCGCCTGTCTCAACGAGGAACTGAGCAGTAATGTGCTGCCGCGTTGCACCGACCGCGCGGCGGATGCCGATTTCCTTCGTGCGCTCCGTCACCGATGCGAGCATGATGTTCATGATGCCGATGCCGCCGACGAGCAGACTGATCGCAGCAATTGCGGTGAGCATGATGTTCATCGTCCGCGTCTCACGCTCAGCCTGCTTGAGCAGTTCCCACGGCACGATGAGCTGCGCATCGCGTTCGTCTGCATGCGTCTGGTCGATAATCCGCCGCACGCGTTCCGCCGTCGCGGTGACCTGCTCGTTGGTTTGAGCTGCGACGTAAATCTCTGAAACCTGCACCTCTTCGCCACTGAATGACCCTGACGTCCGGCGCTGGACAATGTCGCCAAACCGCATGGACGCAGTCGTCAGTGGAATGTGAATGTCCTTGTTGAGGTCGCGCCCGACAAGCGCTGAACCAGCGCCGCCCGCAAGCCCGACTGGCTTAAGAACACCGACCACGCGGAAGATGTCCTGCGAGATGCGAAACTCTTCGCCGACCGGATCTTCCAACGCGAAAAACTTGTCTGCCACCTCGGCTCCGATGACCGCGACGGGGGCGCGCGTATCCATGTCCTGCTGGGAGAGATACCGCCCACGGGCGATCTCGAGGTTTGCGACTTCGAGCAGGTCTGGCGTTGTTCCAAACGCCTGGCTCAGCATCCGGTTCGCACCACGCGAGACTTCATCGCCGACTGACTTGAGCGGGACAATCCACGCAGCATCCGTGATGAAGTGTTCCACACGGCGCAGGTCCTCGCGAAGGAGGCCATAACTCGCCACAAAAGAGTTCTGCTCGCCGCCGAACGATGTCGACTGAGGCGGCGGGACCGACCGAACAATGATGTTCGTCGCACCGAGCGCCTGAATCTCACGCAGCGCCGCCTGCTTCTTGCCTTCCCCGATCGACACCATCACGATCACCGCTGCCACGCCGAAGATAATGCCCAGGCTCGTCAGGATCGAGCGCAGCATATGCAGGCGAAGGTTCTTCAGACCAAGTCGGATGATCTCAAACAGGAATGCCATCGTCTTGCGTATCGTGATTCCAATCGGAGTGTGCGAGTCGCCCGACCTGCTCACTTATCAGGACTATGCTATACCCGGCCGAGACGCACTGGTGGCAGCCAGATCAACCAGGACATGCTTGAAATTCACGTCATTTCAGAGACTGATCAGGCCGCAGGATGGCTGTTCGAGATGAATTGGCGTGACGATGCAGGTGCGGAGAAAAAAACATCGATGACACTCGCCTGGGTCGACTACAACCACTGGTCGGCGAGCGGCAGCGATGAACCCTCGCGCGTCGCCGAAGCCGTCCTGCGATTCTGGCTCAACCATTCCGAGCGCATCACCGTGCCGGACCGCTTTGATGCAGCGCTCGTCCGACGTCGGTTCAGCGAGGCTGACGATGTCATCCCGCAGATGATCGGCTGATGGGACAAGGTCACGACGCCATGAGTGGCTTGGGTTCCGCCGTGCGATACTCGACCGGCAGATCAACAAAGAACGTCGCCCCGGCACCCGACTGGGAAGTGTACGACACGGTCGCGCCAAGCATCTCGGCGAGCTCCCGGCAGATGGCAAGCCCGAGCCCCGTGCCCGCGTGCTGGCGTGTATGCGACTGCTCGATCTGGCGGAACTTTTCGAAGATGGCGTCGCGCATATCTTCGGGGATTCCCGGGCCGCTGTCGCGCACACTGATGCGCACCGCGCCGCGCTGATCCTGACGCCCGATGCGCTCCGCTGTGATCGCCACGCTTCCTCCCTCGGGGGAGAACTTGATCGCGTTGGACAGAAAGTTGTAGACAATCTGCTGCAACTTGCCCGGATCAGTCTCAACCATCGGCGTGTTCTCTGCAACGTGCGTCGTAATCTCGATGTGTTTCTGCGTTGCCTGTGGACCCATGATCCCGACGAGCCCCTCGATCAGATCAGCGACGCTTGTCGAATCGATCAGAACTTCCATGCGGCCGGCCTCGATCTTGGCCATGTCCAGCAGTTCATTGATCATCTCGAGCAGCCGACGACCCGACGTGAGAATGTTGCCGAGATAGCGCAGTCGCTTTTCATCCGGCGTGGGCTCGGTGCGCGCGACCTCCTCCAGTAGTTCCGCGAATCCGATGATCGAGTTGAGCGGCGTTCGCAGTTCATGGCTCACATTTGCAACGAACTCACTCTTGTACTTGTTCAGGTCGTACAGCCCGACGTTCGCTTCAGCCAGTTCGCTCACCTTCAGGTCGAGCGATTCGTTCATTGATCGCAGTTTGTCCTGTGTGGAAACGAGCCGATCGAGCATCTCGTTGAATGCTTCGGAAAGTTGCTGAAACTCATCGCCCGTCTGAATCTCAGAGCGAATCTTCATGTTCCCTTCCTGAATCCGATCGACCGTATCTCGCAACTTGCGCACCGGCCGGAGAATCAGTTTCGTGAGGATGAAGTAAAACACAAGAATCGCCAACAGCGAGCCGACAAGTCCTGCAATCGCGATGAACATGCGGTTCACGAGCAACTGACGGTCGGCAAACTCGCTGGTCACATCCACGATCAGCATTGCCCGCAGCGGGTTGACAACGCCGGGCTCGAAGATGCGACCGGTGAACGATGTCACTGACGAATCGCGCAGGGCGCGCATGTCAGACTCGCGCAGCGGCCGGGCGTAGCGGAACACCGCCTTCCCGCCGAACTGCTCGGTCGCGGTGAACTCCCTCTCGCTGGCATCACTCTCGAAACGCGCCATCGCATCCGCGGGGAACCGGTGCTCCTCGTTGTCTGCATCAATTTCGCTGATGCGGACGAACGTCATCCGCATTGCGCCGGACGTCTCTTGCTCCTCATCGAAGAGTTCGGCAATCGGGCGCGGCGTCTGTCCCACAGGCGACCTGCCGGACAACTCGATGCGATCTGTCAGCCATGCACCGGCAATCTGCCGCGACAGTTCGAGCTGATACTCGCTGACCATCTCGCCCGTGCGAATCCACGGGATCGCCAGCACGCATGTGATGATGATCACCGCTGCGACGCCGAACAGCAGTTGCGACTTATTGGCAAGACTGATTTCTGGAACTCGGGCCATTTCTATTCGATTCTGACGCGTGCCGCCCGTCAGGCAACTCCTATCGCGGAACATCACGGAACATCACGGGCAATCCACTACAATGGCGTCCATGAGTTTCGGACTGGCCCAGGGCCGCCAACTGGATACGACCGGCTACCTGTTGACGCACGATGATCTGCCGCCGCCCGCTATGGAGGCCGGCCCGCTCGATCCGCGCACGTGGTTCGAGCAATCTGACCGACCGCTGGAGATCGAGATCGGCTCAGGGAAAGGCACATTTCTCGTGCAACAGGCACCGCTGAAGCCAGACGTGAACTTTCTGGGAATCGAGTGGGCGGGCGAGTTCTGCAGGTATGCCGCCGACCGGATGCGCAGGCGCGATCTGACAAACGTGCGGCTGCTGCTCGATGATGCGACCGAGTTCATCCGGTACTGGTGCGGTGCTGGCGTCGCGCAGGTGGTTCACCTGTATTTTTCTGATCCCTGGCCGAAAGCTCGCCACCACAAACGCCGAGTCGTGCAGGATGACACGCTGCAGCAGTTTCATCGCGTGCTCGCTGACGATGGCGAGTTGCGACTCGTCACCGATCATGATGATCTCTGGGCGTGGTACGAGCAGCACGCCCAACGCGCTGCGGGCTTGTTCGCTCGCGAACCATTCGCCGCGCCCGAGTCAGCCGGCGCTGGCGAACTGGTCGGCACGAACTACGAACGCAAGTTCACCCGCGAAGGGCGCCCCTTCCATTCAATGACGTTGCGGAAACGCTGAGTGAGGACAGAACGAGTTTCGCGAAATCGTGGTGTTGGCGTGTCCGTCACGCCTGCATCTGATCGGTTCATTCGCGATCCGGCTTGGCCCACGGGTAATCTCGGCTCTTGTGCAGCGCGCCCGCTGCCTGTTTGATGCATCGCCGACACACGGCTGCATCCTCATGAATCGGACTGCGCCAGCCAGGTTCGCCTTCCCGACCGAGCGCAGCGCGGTCATCATCGCCCTCCAGGCAGAGCACACACGAGTAGTCACCCGTGAGATCATCTGAGTTGTGCATGACCACCGCAGTGTATGCGAGTGTCAGGCAGTTCCCACAAATGCAACTTCCCTGATGTCCCTCAACCATTGCAACGTCGTCCGTCCACTCGCGATGACAGAAATCGCAAATGACGTCGGACATCTGCACGTTGGATTCATCGGTGCCAGCTTTGCGCATGATGCGATTCTCCGAGGTTCTTCATGAATCACACAAGAGCAGTATCACGCAGGCTGAAGCGTCAGCGATTTCATGCGTTTGACGACCTCGGCGACGTTCTCCCGCGTGTTGAATGCGGAGATTCGGAAGAACCCTTCGCCACAACTGCCGAAGCCCACACCCGGCGTGATGACGACATGAGCCTGCTCGAGCATGAGATCGAACATCCCCCAACTCGTGACTCCCTCCGGACAGCGCACCCAAACATAGGGCGCGTGCTTGCCGCCGAATACATCGAGGCCGAGATCAACACAGCCTTGCCGCAGGATCGATGCGTTGGTCATGTAGTGATCGACCAGCACCTTCGACTCTGCCCGCCCGGCATCGGAGTACATCGCTGCGGCGCCGCGCTGAACCGGGTAGCTCACGCCGTTGGACTTCGTTGCCCATCGCCGCGCCCAAAGCGGATGCAGTTCAATGCGTGTGCCATCACGCCCTCGACCAGCGAGTTCCTTCGGGCACACGGTGTATCCGCAGCGTACACCTGTGAAGCCGCCGTTCTTGGAGAAGCTGTGGAACTCCATCGCGCATCGGCGTGCACCTTCGAACTCGTAGATCGAGCGCGGGAGTGCTGCATCGCGAATGAATGCCTGGTACGCAACGTCATACAAGATGATCGCATCGTTGGCGAGCGCGTACTCGACCCACGCAGCAAGATCATCACGCGTGATCATGGCACCCGTCGGGTTGTTGGGATAACAGAGGTAGATCAGATCGAGCGGATCACCACGCAGTGGAAGCTCCGGCGTGAAGCTGTTTTCCGGCGTGCAAGGCATGTACACCAGCCCGCCGTACGCACCGCTGTCGTCGGCTTCACCAGTGTGGCCGACCATCACATTCGTGTCGACATAGACCGGATAGACAGGGTCAGTGATGCCGATGCGATTCGTCGTACCGTGTTCGCGGCCGAATGTGAACAGGTCAAGCACCGCGCCGCAGTCACCTTTCGATCCATCAGAAATGAATATTTCGTCCGTCGCAATATCGAGCCCGTGCGCTGCGAAGTCGTGCTCGGCAATTGCATCGCGCAGAAACGCGTAACCCGTCGGCGGACCGTATCCGTGGAATGTCTCACGCTCGCCGAGGTCGTCAATGGCGGCATGCATCGCCTGCCGCACGGATTCGGGCAGTGGTTCGGTGACATCGCCAATACCGCATTTGATCACCCTCGCCGCGGCCGATGGATTGGCTTCCTGGAAGGCCCGCATCCGCCGGTTGATCTCGGGAAACAGATAGCCAGCCTTCAACTTGAGGAAGTTCTCGTTCACATATGCCATAACGAGACTGTAGGTGCGGCTCGACAACCGGTCGCTTGGCGTCAAACCGCATTGCCGAGCCAGTTGATACACCATCGCGCACCGACACGTCGGCACGTTCATGCGGTCCCGCTGCCGTGCGGAGTGCCTCGACATATCGCCCGCAAACGCGCACACATACGTCAAGGACGCAGATCATCTGATGGCGCACACGCAAGCCGGAGGGCTCACCAGCGGGTTCAAGCGCACCGCGCAACCACACAGCAACATGGCGTTTCATCGATTGACGCCTCAGGTCCAATCACCAACATGGCGTCTCGTCGATTTGTGATACGTCCTATTGACTATTTACAAGTTTTAGCTAAAACTCGAAATATGATAGGGAATCGAACGAAGTCGTTCGTACGCTTGTCGATGTGCGCGGGCTCGTCGATGTGCGCGGGCTCGTGGAGTGCGTTTGGCCGGCGAAACGGGAACGTGCTGCGTGCGGAACTGACGTATCGAGGGGCACGCAGTTGAAGCGCGGCTCGGCATTCTGCTCGTGATCTCGCCTGTCATGCTGATGATCTCCCGGCGAGAAGGTGGATCGTCGATGCTGCCCGATCCGTTGTTGGCTCTTCGGGAGCGTGTTTTGATTGTGGAGGCAAGTAATGAGCAGGCCCTACGCAGATGCTGATGTGTTCCGTGCTGTGGCCGACGCCACCCGGCGGCGAATTCTCGAACTGCTTCGAAAGCGCGAACAAAGCCAGGGTGAACTGGCCGCACATTTCGACTGCTCCCTGCCGACACTCTCGTTCCATTTGCGGATGCTGCGGTCGGCGGGGCTGGTGACACAGAAGCGTGTCGGCCGGCGTCGCGTGTATGAGCTTCGGCCAGATGTTCTCAAGCCAATCATGCGCTTTGCTGCGCCATTTGATCGCGAACGCCGACCCTCGCGTGCGCGTGCATCGATATAGGCAGCCGCACCATGCCGCGCAACGTCTACGATGCGCGCACGCGCGCGGG
>CAZVXI010000133.1:0-8824 GCA_964631295.1 uncultured Isosphaeraceae bacterium | reverse complement strand
AACTCTCACGCCATATGGAGAAGATTGAACTTCAGTCACTGCTCTCGGGCAAACACGATCACCGCGACTGCTTCGTGGCCATTCAGTCCGGCGATGGCGGCACAGAGGCAGACGACTGGGCATCCATGCTCGAACGCATGTACCTCTACTACTGGGAAAATCAGGGCTGGAAAGTCGAGGAGATCTCCAGAACGCACGGCACCGAAGTCGGCGTGAGCGAAGTCACCTATCACGTCAAGGGAACCTATGCGTTCGGCTACATGGCATGCGAACGTGGCACCCATCGACTCGCCCGTGTCAGCCCATTCAATGCGCAGGGAAAGCGGCAGACGAGCTTTGCAACTGTCGATGTCACACCCGAGTTCGAAGAAACCGATGTCGAAATCGATGAAAATGACATCGAACTGACAACCTACGCCAGATCGTCCGGCCCGGGCGGGCAGAACGTGAACAAAGTCGCCTCAGCCGTGCGCATTGTGCACAAGCCCACAGGCATTATGGTGGTGTCATCCACCCATAAGGCGCAGCTCCAGAACCGCAAGCAGGCGATGTCCATCCTGCAGGCAAAGCTCGAACAGATCGAAGACGAACGCCGCGAAGCAGAACTCGACGAAGCGACCGGCGGCAAAGTCGACCGCGGCTGGGGCTCGCAGATTCGCAGCTATGTCATTTACGACAACCGCGTGAAAGACCATCGCACGGGGCACGAAGTCGGCAACCCGCAGACTGTCCTCGATGGCGCGCTCGAGGGCTTCATCAATGCTGAACTCCAGCGCAAACGCTCCGAACGCGAGAAGTAAACAGCCCGCACCACCTGAGCGCGCAGAGAGATGTTGGCACCCTCACCACGGCAGATGATCGAGATCGACATTCCCGCCGGAGATGATCACACCGATGCGCTTGATGCCGCGCAATGTTCCGAAGCCGTCACTGAGCACCGCAGCGATCGGCACTGCACAGCTCGGCTCGATGATGATCTTCATCCGCGACCACACAAGCCGCATCGTCTCGACAATCTGCGGCTCATCCACTGTCCAGATGCGCTCGGCATGATCGCGAATGATCGGCCAGGTCAACTCACCCAGGCCTGTGAGCAGCCCGTCGGCAATCGTTTCGGGATTCTCAACCGCCGGCTGCCGCTTGCCGAGATCCATCGACCGCGCCGCATCATCGGCGGCAGTCGGTTCGCTGCCGAACAAGCGGACTCTCGGCGCCAGACCCGACGCCGCAACACAGGTGCCGGACATCAATCCCCCCCCACCGACCGGCGCAATGATCGCATCAAGTTCCGGCTGGGATTCGAGCAGTTCCATCGCTGCTGTACCCTGCCCTGCGATGATGTCCGGGTGGTCGTACGGCGGGATCAGCGTGGAACCTGTCTGTTCCATGATCGCAGCAGCGGTCGACTCGCGCGCATGCTGGTTTGGATCACAGTCGTAGATGCGGGCACCGTACCCTTCAACCGCGGCCCGCTTCACCTTCGATGCATTGCGAGGCATGATGATGTGCGCATCCACGCCACGCAGCTTGCACGCAAGCGCCACCGCCTGCGCGTGATTCCCTGAACTGTGTGTGACAATGCCACGCTCTGCCGCGTGATCGGGCAGCTTCATGATCGCATTGCACGCGCCGCGGAACTTGAACGCGCCCACACGCTGAAAGTTCTCGCACTTGAAGAACACCTTCCTGCCTGCCAGTTCGTCGATGGTCGAGCAGGTCATCACCGGCGTGCGATGCGCATAAGGCCTGATGCGCTCCGCCGCCTCCCGGACATCATCAATCGTGGCTGCGTACATTGTGGGCAATCGTAGTCGATTCGTTGGCCGGGCTGCACGCACCTGATGATCCCGCCGCCATGCGCGGCTGTCGTGGTCGCGCCGGTTCACAGCCACGGTGAATACCCGATGGTCACGTGCGGGTACCGGGTGCCTGTGTGACATCACCCGCTCGCGGCCGCGCCCGCCGCTGCGGAACTCGCGGCAGCAGCGCCCGCCGCCGCCGCTGCCTGCTGCTGGGCCTGCGCCGCCCCACCTGCTGCACCAGTCGACCCGGCAGCGCTTGCCATCGTTGCAATGCCCACGCCGTAACCCTTGAGTTCGTTCGTCCACACCACATCGCCATGCAGCGGCTCGAGGCAGTACATATACCCGTTCACCGACACGATCAACCGGTCGCCATCCAGCAGCAGCGATGTGAAGCCGCTCTTGGGAGCTTTCCAGTCCCAGATAATCTCACCCGTGTATCGATCAAGCGCAATCACCTGGCGATTGAAACCCACGTACACAAAATCATTCACGGTGCGATTCACCTGGAATCTCCCCCGTCGGCTGGGTCATCTTCGAGATACGACTCATCGATGATGACCGTCTCGTCGCCAGTCTCAGCTTCACTGTCTGCATCGACGGCCTGCGCCGCCTTCTCCGCGTACTGCTCACTGTGTGGCTCACCGGTGATCGCTTCGCGCACCTGCCCGTGGTGAGGCGTCTTCGTTCCGCCATTGTGGTTCTTGCCCGACTGCACAATCGGCAACAGCACAAACAGCAACAGCACGCCGCTGAGTACCGTCGCACTCAAGTTCGTTTTGCCGGACTGGCACCTGCAGAAACATCGCATAAAGTTTGCCTTTCAGATCGATACAAGAAAGTCACATTGAATCACATTACATGATCGCACCGCCGGCTCGTCGAGAGATGTCGAAAAATCGCCTCATGCGGACACGTCAGCCAGCGGCTGGGGCGTGCTGCTCGGCGGATACTTGATGTGCTCTGCGATCGTATTGTCCACATTGCAGATGACGACCTTGGGCCGATGCTGCTGTGCCTGCTCGGGCGTCAACTGGCAGAATGACATCACCAGAAGGTGGTGGCCGATGCCGGTGATATTCGCCGCCGCACCGTTCACGCCGATGTCGCCCGAGCCGCGTTCACCTTCAAAGATGTACGTCTCGAATCGATTGCCGTTATCGCAGTCGGCAATGAGCACCTTCTCATTCACAGCCATCCCCGTCGCTTCCAGCAGCATCGGATCAATCGTGATCGACCCCATGTAATCCGGGTCGCACCGAGTCACAACGCAACGGTGAATCTTGGCGTACAGGTATTCACGCAACATGACAGATCATAGGGCAGCTCGAAAACAGTGACCGGCGATCGCAGCTTCAGCTCTCTTCGCCCAACTCCGAATCATCATCATCATCATCGCGCACAAGTCGAGGCATCGGCCGCTCGCCCTCGCCGCGCTCCCACCCGACCTGCTGCCCATCCGACCACAGCGCCTCGATATCGTAATACGCGCGCAGGTTCGGCTCGAAGAGATTCACAACCAGATCAACAAAGTCAACGATGATCCACGTTGAATCCTTATCGCTGTCGGCGCGAAACGCATGGTGCCCGTATTGATCGCCGAGGTCTTCCAGATCTCGCCTCACCGTGCGCATCTGCCGATCACTCGTGCCCGAGGCGATCAGAATGTAATCGCACACACTGCTCAGTCCGCGAACCTCGATCAGTTTGATCTCGGTGCACTTGGTGTCCTGCAGCAAACGTGCAGCCTCGATGGCAAATGCGCGAGTGTCGATTGGCTCACCGGCTCCTGCCGCCGCTCGGCTCGACATGCGTGGGGCTTCGGTCATCTTCTGCTCCTCCAGGCCTCATCACATGATGACACCTGCGCCCGCAATGTCGAGTCGCGGGCATGTATTACGACAGATGCAGCGCTGCTGCGATCGCAGGCGAGTACTTCACGATCAAACCCGCAAACACAACGGAAACAATTGCGATGAGTTTGATGAGAATGTTCAGCGACGGACCGGATGTATCCTTGAACGGGTCGCCGACCGTATCACCCACCACGCCTGCCTTGTGGGCGTCCGACCCCTTGCCGCCGAAGTGGCCCTTTTCAATGTACTTCTTGGCGTTGTCCCACGCGCCGCCTGCGTTGGCCATGAAGATCGCCACCGCAAACCCGCTCGTCAGCCCTCCGACGAGCATGCCCATCACGCCGCCCACCCCCAGCAGAAGCCCGGCAATGATCGGCACGATGATCGCCAGCAGCGATGGCACAACCATCTCCCGCTGCGCGCCCGCGGTGGAGATGTCCACACACTCTGCATAATCCGGGAACTGCTTGCCGTTGACCATCACCTTGGTCGGCCATTTCATCGGGTCGGCAATGTCCGAATCGCTCATGCCGTCCTTCTTGAACTGTTCCTTCATGATCCCGAACTGTCGGCGGCATTCATTCATCATGCGATACGCAGCCCGGCCCACCGCACTCATCGTGAACGCGCAGAACACAAACGCAAGCAATACACCGACAAACACGCCACCCAGCACACGCGGGTTCATCAGCGTGACATCGTAGAACGTCAGAACCTGCTTGATCGTCGCGCGATCGGTCGGCACGAGATGGAACGTCTCATCATGCGCGTGATCGCCATGATCGATCGACAAACTCACCTCGAACATGTTGTCATCCTGAACCCACTGATACTCGAGTCCGCCCTCAATCACCTTGCCCTTGAACTCATTGTTGAGGTCTGCCAGCACGCGCTGCGAACCCTGATACAGCCCGCCAAAGCGGTTGCCGTTCGCATCCACAACTGCAAACTCACCATACCCGAGGTATCGCGCCGAGAACAGCCCCTGCACGCTGCCGCCGGTCTCATCAACAATCGCCTGCGCATCAGCTTCGCTTGGCGTGGTCATTCTTTCCAGACTGTTGGATACAACCAGCACATACGCAGCAAGCAGCGCGAGCGCCGTCAAGGCTGCCGAGCCGATCGCAAAACCCTTGCCCGTCGCAGCGGTCGTGTTGCCCAGCGAATCGAGCATGTCCGTGCGCTCTCGCACGAACGGCGGCTGGCCTGTCATCTCTGCGTTGCCGCCCGCGTTGTCTGCAATCGGGCCGTACGCATCGGTGGCGAGCGTGATGCCCAGCGTCGACAACATGCCGACCGCCGCGATGCCCACGCCGTACAGACCCAGCAGGAAGTTGTCTGATCCTCCTGCGAAACTGAACGCACACAGAATGCCAACGACCACGGTGATGATCGGAATCCACGTCGAGATCATGCCCGCTGCAGTGCCTGCGATGATGACCGTTGCCGGGCCGGTCTGCGCCTGTTCTGCGATGTCCTGCGTGGGTTTGTGTTCGTAGCTCGTGTAATATTCCGTCCCCCACGCGATCACCAGCCCTGCTGACAGGCCGGAGACAATCGAACCCCACAAGCCGAACCCGTTGACAGAATCCACTTCCTTGAAGAGGAACCAGAACAAGCCGAGCGCGCCCAGCGCGATCAGCCCGGATGCAGCCCACACGCCGGAGTGCAGGCTCCGCAGCAGTTGGCTGAACGATGCATCTTCCTTCGCGCGAACCACAAACACGCCGATCACCGCGCAGATGATGCCAAGCCCTGCGAGCGCCATCGGCGCGACCGCGAGTTTCATCGCGATCATCTCCTGAGAGCCCTGCGCGAGTGATGACATCCCGAACGCAGCGGCAGCGCCGAGCGCCATCGAGGCAAGCATCGAGCCGTAGTAGCTTTCGTAGAGGTCCGCGCCCATGCCCGCGACATCGCCGACGTTATCGCCGACGTTGTCTGCGATGGTGGCCGGGTTGCGCGGGTCGTCTTCGGGGATGCCCGCTTCAACCTTGCCCACGAGGTCCGCGCCGACGTCCGCCGCCTTGGTATAGATGCCCCCGCCCACACGCGCGAAGAGCGCCTGCGTGGAAGCACCCATGCCGTAGCTGAGCATGACACTGGTGATCGCCACGAGGTTCATGCCCTCGGGGCTGATGAGGTTCCAGACCGCGAACCAGACAGACACATCCAGCAGCGCGAAGCCAACGACGACGAGGCCCATCACCGCGCCGGCACGGAAGGCAACACGCAGGCCGTCGTTGAGTGACTGCTTGGCTGCAAACGTCGTGCGGGCCGAGGCATTGGTCGCCATCTTCATGCCGAACCAGCCGCACAGCCCGGAGAAGAGCCCTGCGATGGGCACACCCAACGCCGTCATCATGGGCTGGATCCCGGCAAAGCCCATCGCCAGCAGGATGCCCACCAGCACCACGAACACGGCCGCCACGACCTTGTACTGCCGCGTGAGGTACGCCATCGCACCCCTGCGGACGGCCTCGGCGATCTCGACCATGTTCTCATCGCCCTCGGAATGGCTCATCACCGATCGGCTGAAGACGAACGCCATCGTCAGGGCCAGCAGTGCCCCGATCGGGGCGATCACCCAGACCGGCGCGTCGGAGAAGATGGACGAAAAGTCGGCGAGTGTCACGAGATTCACTTCAGATCCTCCAAGGCCCGCTCAACTGCGTCGGGCGTAGGTGTTGCGCTTTCCCCGGGTCGGGTTGAATCACAGAGAGCGATGGCTCAGACGGCTGGCCGTCGGGCCTTGGGCGTGCTTGCGTGATGCAAGTCATTCTCTGGTAGACATTTCTGTTGTTCCCGGCCGAGCCGGGTGTTGTCGCCACGGTCCGATCCGTGGCGGCTGAGTCGATCACGCCGACGAATCATCGCACCGGACGCGTCACCCGCTGGGCGCTCTTGCGAGCGGCGCGGCGACGACGCTCGGACGGCTTCTCGAAGTACTGACGACGCTTGACGTCCTTCGTCAGCCCTTCCTTCTCACACAGTTTCTTGAAGCGACGGAGCATCTGATGCACCGATTCGCCGCTTCGCGATTTGATACGGATCGCCATGTAACTTGGTCCTTTGGTCCCTGTGCCTGCGGCAAAAAATGAGCCGCGTATTAGACTCAATCAGCATCATCGATGCAAGTCCGACCCCGACTCGATCCTTCGAATCAATGAGAAATCGGCCGAATCAGCGGTGAACTCACACAGAACCGGCGATTGTAGGCCTCGATCATCTGCATGGCGATCCGCACACCCTTCCCCTGCCACGTTTTCGCCATACGATTCGATCGGTGCAACCATGCCTCTCCTGGTCGATGCCTACAACGTGCTTCAGACGGTCGGCGTCCTGCCCAAGGAACTGGCCCATATCGAACTGGCCGGGCTTATCGGCCTGCTGTCAAACAGTCGATATCGCCACGAACACAGTTGGCTCATCTGCGATGGTGGCCCACGCAAGGCCGGGCTCCAGAGGCCGACCGGGCAGATCACCGTTCAGTATGCAGGGCCGGGCCGCGAGGCGGACGATGTCATCGAACACCGCATTGCCGATGCTCCGCAGCCAAAGCAGCTCAAGGTTGTCTCATCCGACCGCCGGCTGCGCAAGGCAGCGCGCGTCAGGCGATGCCCCGTCGTGGATTCCTCGCGGTTCCTCGAACAACTGCTCAGCGATTACACGACCTCGCCGGATGCAAAATCCACCCCGACGCGCCGGCCGCATCGGCTCACACCCGAGCAGGTGCAGCAGTGGATCATCGAGTTTGATCTTGCAAACACACCATGGCTTGAAATCGCCTCGGCATCGCCTGCCGATGTTGAACAGCCCCGACCTGCGCCGAAAGCCCCGCCGCCGGGCACATCTCCGCCGCGCTCGGCACCCTCGCGCAGCCACCCGGTTCCATCCGACACGCTCGCTGAAGCCACCGCGATGGTGCGCGCGTATGAAGCGAGCATCGTGCGGGTCGAGCCCACGCCGCCTTCACCATCGGATGGTGACGAACCGCACGAACCTGGCGCGAAGGATCGCCCAAGCCGCCATGATTCAGCGTCCGCGCCAGATGCGCCCTCGCCGGCAAAGGTCAAGGTCGGCGGCAAACTCGACGATGCAGCTATGCAGCAACTGTTCCCCGGAGTGAGGCCGCTCGACAAATGATGACAACCCGCACGCACATGTACCGATGCCTCGTGCTGCCACTGCTCACCTCTGCGCTGCTGGCAGGCTGCGATCAGGCGAACACCGCTCCCCCGGCGCCCGGCCCTGACACGAATCGTGCAGCAGCCTCGCGGCGGTCGCCCTATCGCGATGTTGATGGCGCGCGCATCACGCGCCTGCCCAGCATCGAGGACGATGCAGAACTCGCCGAGGCGATTGCCGGGGCGCAGGCAATGCTCGATTCCGCGCGCGTGCTCTGGGCCACCGGCCCGAAGGACCAGCGCGATCGCTGGGCGGTCAAATGGGCCGCGCCCCTCGCAGATGGTGGCGTGGAACATCTCTGGATTCGACCGACATCCTGGTCAAAGCACCGCATCGAAGGTGTCTTGCTCAGCAATCCCACTGCAGAGTTGCTCTCGGCCCACACACAGGGCGATACCGTCTCGCTCACCCCTGAAGAGGCCAGCGACTGGGTCCACTTCACCAGCGAGGATGGCAACGAATACGAGGGCGGCTACACCATCGCCATCATCGACAACCGCGGCAGGTGAGCATCGTTCCCGTGTATCCACACGCGGCTCCATCCGCGGACTTGCAGAGACAGTTGTTGCGTCGGCGCAAAACAACCCCGCGGCTTTGAGCCGCGGGGCGTAGGTTGCTTTGGATATCGGGCCAGCGTCACGCCGTGCGACGACGGCGACGCCCCGCCAGCGCGCCGAGGCCGAGCAAAGCCAGCGTTGCCGGCGCGGGGATCTGGGTCACGAAGGTCGAATCGACCGGCAAACCGCCGACGGTTTCCACGTAGGTGAGCCAGCCATAGCGGTCACCGCCCGCCGTCGAGAGCGTGTACTGAGCGGGGTTGCTTTGCGTCGTCGCGGAGAAGAAGGTACCGCCGCTGTCGTCAACCACCTCGAACAGCACATCCACGGTGTCTGGGGTCACGGATGGCGTGAACGTGACTTGGAACGTGTACCAGCCCGACTCAGTAAACGTCTCGGGCGACGTGCCGAACGGAGAATT
>CAZVXI010000132.1:0-8914 GCA_964631295.1 uncultured Isosphaeraceae bacterium | reverse complement strand
CGAAGCGTGTCAACCACCGCTTGAACTTCGCGATCGGTGATGTCGGGATGGCTGAGCGGGATGAAGTTGGTCACGGTGGTCACGTTCGCTCCGTTCATGGTCAGTCGAACGCCCGCGCGAGGGCAGGCTCGATCTGGTTTGTGCGTTTGAGATACAGCCATGCTGCCTGCGCTTGCAAACTCTCGGCGACACGCCCGCCGCCGGCGGCAATCAGTCCGAGGCGATTCATGTCCGCTTCATCAAGTTTACCGGGTCCTGACGCGATCAGAAGCAGCGCCAGCGCATCTGCTCGGCCAGCACCGATCCTTCGCAGCTTGCCCGCTGCGGCCGATGCGGGTTCGTCATGAACATCCAGCATCGCAAGCAGCAACAACTCCTGCTGTGCCGAGTCGTCCTCAGCCGCGAGAAGTCGTGTAAGAACAGGCTCGGTGTTGCGCTTGTACAGTTCTATTGCTGCCGCGACGACGAGCCCCGGTGGGACATTTTCCGAGGTCGTCGAACGATCGAGAATGTGTTCGAAGACATCGATCGCCTGGGGGTCAGTCAATCGCTTTGTTGCGTATTCGATCGCCCACTGGATTGATCGCGGATGGTCAAGATCAATAAGCGCTTTGATCGCACGCACTTCATCGCTTTGGTTGACTTGTGCGATGCCAACTTCGCGCATTGCGTGCAGGACAGCTTCATTATCCTCATCGAGTGCGTCATAGGCCCAAACTGGTTCGGCAGGGTGAGTTGTGAGCAGCATCTGCATCAGCCGTACCCGCGCGGAATAGCGCATCTCTCGCGCAAACTCGCGTTTCATCGGCATCTCGGCCTCCGGTGGCGCAAGTTCGAGTGCCGAGTAAAGTGCACTGTGACGGACCCGTTCGCCGAGGTTCTCACCGGTGTCTGCAAGCACACCAATAATCCAGTCTCCGAGCGATGTCAGTTCATACTGCCGGGCAACTTCAAAGAGCCATGAGTAGATGTCGTGTCGTCCACGGCGCGAGAGTCTCGCAATACGCTCCGCGTAGCCGTCGAAGAGCTGAGCATCGCCTGCCTGTTTGAGTAGCGCACACGCAAGGCCGGCGATACGAAGATCGGGATGTTCGGTCAGCGGCTGCAGCAGTTCTGTGGGCAGTTGGCTGTTCGACAGCCACAGTTCTGCGATGAGCAGAAGTTTCGACATCGGCTGCAGCCCATCCCACTGGAGCAGTTCCCGGATTGCCGACTCAGGCATCATCTCAAGATCAAGTGCGGTGGCAATGGCCGCATCCTGCGCGTCCGGCTTGAGTTGCCGCAAGAGCCAGGTATCGATCTGGCGCGATTCCGAGTTCTCGGCGAGTCCGAGGATTGCATGCACCTGCACCTGCCATTCGCGGTGCCGGATCAATTGCTGGTAGAGCGTGTCAAGCGTCGGATCGGACAACCTCCGCAGACCGAACAGCCGTTGAAGGTGCGATCCATCGCGCTGGCCCTGTACCGCCATTCGAATCTGGCGCGCTGCTGGCTCGAAGTAGCCCTCGTCATCCTGTGCGGAAGCTGGCAGCGCGACGGCAACTGTCGCGAGAAGCGCGATCACGGCTCGCAGGTTATTTGCTGCGTGGAGCATGGTGGGATTCTACCGCAACCGGGCGGTCTCTACCTGCCCGCCGATGCTTTGATAATCTCGTGCCGCAACTGATCCACAAGTTCACGCAGTCGAATCGTCCGTTCTCCGTTCGCGAGGTCGATCGACTCATCGGCATCGAGTTGCCGCCGAAGCCGTTGCGCGGCTGTATGGACCGTCGAGTGGTACGTCCGGCCGAGCGATTGGGCGATTTCCGGGTAACTGTGCGTTGTGAGTTCCCGGCCGAGATGAGCGACGAGTGCCCGAGCGAGTACGACACGCCGATGCCGACGCGATCCTAGCAGATCTCCGCGATCGACGGCTAGCCGCTCGCAGATCACTTCGGTGATTGTGCTCATCCGCACCGGGGAGGATGGATGCCAGCCGTGGTCCTCAAACAACTGGCGGGCAATGACGACGCCAACCTCGGAACTCTCAGCACCGGCGCTTGTCAGATTCTGCAGCGCCGAGAGCTTGATGACCGTGCCTTCAAGCTCTCGAACGGAGCCCACGCAATGACCTGCAATCAGTTCGGCGGCGGCCTCGTTGACCT
Organism: uncultured Isosphaeraceae bacterium; assembly: GCA_964631295.1. Lineage (GTDB taxonomy): Bacteria > Planctomycetota > Phycisphaerae > Phycisphaerales > SM1A02 > CAZVXI01. The sequence goes on along the minus strand of CAZVXI010000132.1, from coordinate 6,770 downwards.
TGATCCCGCGCCGTTTCGAGAACACATCAATCAGTTGTTTGCGCATCTCTCGCTGAGGGCGATCAATCTGGACGACCATCCCCGACAGGAACCGGCTGATGAGTGCCTGCCGAAAGCTGCCAACGTGTCTCGGATGAGAATCCGATGCGAGCACGACCTTCGCTCCAGCGAGGTCGATTGCATCGAGCGTGTGCAGGAACTCGCTTTGCGTGCGCATTTTTCCGCCGAGAAAGTGGACATCATCGACAACCAGCAACTCGAGTTTGCGCGTCTTTCGACGGAACGCATCAAGCCCGCTGCCTTTGATCGCTGTGATGAACTCGTTGGTAAACTGTTCGCCGGTCATGTATCGCACGCGATCCGGCCGTTTGGTGATCTCGACGAATCGAGCGCAGATACTCTGGAGCAGGTGTGTCTTGCCAACCCCGCACTCGCCGTGCACGAACAGTGGCGAGATCAGGCTCGCATCAGGATCAGAGGCGAGTTGCTGGGATGTGGCCATCGCCAGTTGATTGGACGGGCCAACCACAAAATCGTCGAATCGCTTGAGTAAGATGCCTGCTTCGGAGCGCTTGCGCTTTCGCGCAGACGCATGTTTCTCCGGCGGAGGCGTGTGTGATTTCGATTCCTCATCGGTCGCGGCATCGTCCTCGAAGACTGCAATGTTCACTGCTGCGCTGCCCCCGAGGTGGGCTCGCACGCTTGTGCGGAGTTCATCTCCAAAGTTGCGGTCAATCCAGGTGGCGATGAATCCGCTGCGCGCTGAGACGTGCAGCGTCTTGCCGCGCACCGCGAAATCCGTCTGGCTGAACCACTTGTCGAACTTGCGTTCGCCGATGCGATTGAGCAGGTCCTGTCGGATTGTCTTGCTGATTGCACCGCGACCCGTTGTCGATCCGTTGCTGGCGTCGTGACTTTGTGTTGATCGAGCTTCGCGCGTTGGCACGTGCTGCCTCCAGTGGAACGGTCCGTTCCCGTGAATCCTGCCATGCGTGCAAACGACATGGCCCCGACACCGTCCCCGCGTGCGCACCGACTGCGCAATGCTGCACGCACATGCATGCGCACGGAAAGCACGCACCTGGGTTGGTGTGATTTCAACTTTGTCTCTGGAGTCCGTTCCCCACCCCGATCATGCCGGACAAGTCGCAGAAGCGAGCCACGCAGTGCAGACGAGTCGATCGCGCCAAGGTGGAACAACCGCCCTGGTCATCAAGAAACTCGATGAACGAAGAGTTACGTGACGCGCCCATTCATGTCCGGGCGATCCGCGCCAGCCATCCGTGACCGACGTGGGCGAAGAAGATAAGGGCGTGGTCACACGGCGACAAGACGTTGAAAGCGGGTTGCGCGAGAAAATAGCCCGGATGGGCGATTTCATCGGCGATTCAGCGCGAAAAGTTTTTTTGCGCATCCTGAACATGCACATGAAAACCGGTGGACAACTCGTTGAATCCTCGAAAGAACGCCTGAACAGCTGACGGATGCGCACTGCAGCGTGCGCATTACAAGTCGCGCGGTGGACGACTGGCTGTCAGTTGCGTTCGACACCGTCACGTTGATCGAGGGGTCGAATCATCGCAAGTCGACGCAGAACGCGTCGGAATCCGAACGACTCGTAGAGTCGAAGCGCAGGTTGGTTGGCTTCATCAACCGCAAGCGTGATCGATCGTTCATCTCGGCCACGCAGCAACTGAAGTCCCATGTGCAGCAGCAGGCGCCCGATTCCCTGCCCGCGAGCCTCCGCAGCGAGGCCGGTATACACGAGCTCGATTGTGTCGCCCGTGGAGGCGGGATTGAACATGATCACGCCGACAGGTCGACCATCGATTCGCAGCAGTTGCCACAGCGATGGATCGAATCGCCCTGTGCCAAGGTGTCCGTCGAGAATGTCCGCGGTTTGCCGCAGGCCCAGCAGTCCCGAGCAGTCCAACGTATCGACATAGCTTGCATCGAGCGCGGTGATCCAGTCCTCGCGATGCGCATCCGAATACGGCTCGAAGGTGTGTTCACCCGGCCAGTTCGGAGTTGCAATGTCCTGCAGTGGCTGACCGCTGCAAGGTCGTTCGAGATAGGAGAGATCGGCCAGCTTATGGAACCCTCCGGATTCAAGCGCGGATCGTTCGAGCTGGGCTCCGCGTTCGACGAGCACCTGAGCGATGGCGACGTTCCGGCGAGATGTCTCGTGGCACACATGGTTGATCAACCGCCCGATCGGAGCGACTTCATCGGAGGATCGCGGACAGGTATGAAAGAGCATCGCTGTCCGCCCTGAGGATGGCACCGCGAGGGAGGCAAGTGTGATGCGACCACGCCGATCAACCACGCCGAAGAGCAGATCAAGCGGGACGGCGTTGGCTTGGGCATAGGCGACAAAACGCCGGGCCCGTGACCGATCGCGACGATCTCCAGGCAGCATGGCTGCGAGGCCTTCCAACTGGCGCCGAGGCGGAATCTGGATGATCGAATCAGCGTCGCCGGGCGGTGGGAGGGAGGCCGGGTTGATCTGCGAGATGCTCATGGTGGCGTCAAATGTGGGGCAGATCAGCAGGGATCATGGTATGCTGGCATAGGATTCGTGTAGAATGATCGCCCTGATTCCAGCAGTTGGCCACGATCGGTCGATTCCCACGAGGCGGTTTCGACCTCTTTGCGCCAGTCGCTGAAATGGATAGGATACTAGATTGGCCCCGTTCACGGAGATTTGCGGATGCGATCTGCAGCAGCGACCATAATCACAGCCGCCTTGGCGATCATCATCGCTTGCCAAGCCATCGCCGAGACGTACCCCAAGCCCTCGCCGGTTCCCTATCGGTGGGAACTGGATTTCGACATGGGCGACCTGCGGCTCTACATCGATGAATCCACGGGCGATGCGTACTGGTACCTCACCTACATGGTGACCAACGACACCGGGAAGGATCGCATCTGGGCACCCGAGTTCACGCTCTTCAGCGATTTTGGCGGCATTGCAGTGTCCGGTGACGAAGTGCCCCGACGAGTCATGCTGGACATCCAGGAACTACTCGGCAACGACTTGCTGGAACTCGATCTGATCGGCGACCTCTACCAGAGCGAAGAGAATGCCAAGGAAGGGCTGGTCGTCTGGCGGGCAACCTCCTTGGAAGTGACCGAGATGAGTGTATTCGTAGCCGGAATCAGCGGCGAGACGGCTCGGGTGCGGAACCCGATCTCCGGTGACATCGTTCTGATGCGCAAGACCCTGCAACGCGACTATCTCGTCCCAGGTGATCCGATGGCGCGCGGCAGTGATCCAGCCCAGGTTGTGGAAGATCGCTGGATTCTCCGCTGAGTCGCGAGTAAACTCCGCTCTTCGTTTCAAAGCAGATTGTTCTCGACGGGTTGCCTTTGCACCCGCAAGGAGACTTTGTCATGGCTCATAAAAAGGGACAGGGTTCAAGCCGCAACGGCCGCGACTCGAATCCACAGTACCGCGGCATTAAACTGTTCGGCGGGGAAGTCGCGCGGCCTGGCGCGATCCTCGTCCGTCAGTGTGGAACACGATTCAAGCCCGGCCATCTCGTTCGGCGCGGTCGCGATGACACCTTGTATTCTCTGGCAGACGGAACGGTTCGGTTCCGCGGTCGCCATGTGGATATCGTCCCTGCGGACGCATCCATGCAGGCGTTCGATGCTGCTGGCTCGGGCCGCAACTGATTTGGGCGATTCATGAAATGAGGCGCGGTCTGCAAGGCGGGCCGCGTTTTCTCATTTTGCAGATCACGTATGATCGATCGAGCCACCATATTTGTTCGTTCCGGGAAGGGTGGCGCAGGGTGTGTCAGTCTTCGGCGGGAGAAGTACGTGCCGAAAGGCGGCCCGGACGGTGGTGATGGTGGTCGAGGTGGCGACGTCGTCCTTGTCGTCGATCCCTCGCTTGACACGCTTTTGCCGTTGACGCCAAGGCCACATTACCGCGCGGAGAACGGGCAGCATGGCATGGGCAAATCGCGGCATGGAGCGAGCGGTGCAGATTGCCTGATCAACGTCCCGCCGGGCACGCTCGTATTCGACCATGAGACGGACATGCAGATAGCAGACCTCTGCGAGCAGGGAGAGCGGCTGGTCGTTGCACGGGGGGGTGCTGGCGGATTCGGCAACGAGCACTTCAAGAGCGCGACCCGACAGACGCCGCGCGAGGCGACTGCGGGTGAACCATGGGAAGAACGCACGCTTCGGCTGGAACTGAAACTCCTCGCGGATGTCGGCCTCATCGGCAAACCAAACGCGGGAAAGTCCACGCTGCTGTCGGTGTTATCGCAGGCTCGGCCACGAATTGCCGATTACCCGTTCACGACACTCTCGCCGAACCTGGGCATGGCTCAACTCGATGGCGACCGGCGGCTGCTGTTTGCGGATATTCCCGGCCTCATTGAAGGCGCTGCAGAAGGAGCGGGGCTCGGGCACGACTTCCTGCGCCATATCGAGCGGACGAGTGTGCTTGCTCATCTGGTCGAAGTCAGCCCGAGCGACGGGACGACGCCTGTCGACAACTACCGGGCGATCCGTCAGGAGTTGTCTGACTATTCCGACACGCTCGCGGCAAAGCCGGAACTCATCGTGCTGAGCAAGTCAGACCTTGCGACAGACGGTGAAACGCAGCGCGTCGCCCTGGAACTCAATGGTGCCTCGGACAACGCCGAGAACGTGCTCACGTTGTCGAGTGCAACTCGTACTGGCCTTGATGCCTTTCTTGAGGCATGTTGGAGTATGAGCCCACGGGTGAGCTCGGAACCGGGCGGATGGCAGTCGAAAACGATGTGACACGTGGTTTTTGTCCACAAGCAATGGCATTTCGGGGATATGGAAGCGAGTTTGTCGTTTTTTTGTTGTCAACGGCATCCGTTATCCGCAGGATTCCGTATGTGCTTCGTGAAGAGGTGATTCGGTCGATGATCGGATCAAAGTAAGGTAAGGGTTTAGGACACTGAGACGCGACCTCATCCGGGGGCATGTCACACGTTGAGGTCCGAGAAGTTGCTCAGGTCAGCACCGGCGCTGATGCGCGGCCGTCTTGTTTGGAGTCACAATGAAAAAAACAAAAACAATCGAATGTCGGTCATCTTCCGATCGCTCTGAGGGGGCTTCTCATCGATCGAGTCGGGCTGCATGGCGCCGGCTCGCGGTTGGTTCTCTGCTGTGCGCAACGTCGATCACGTGGACGAGCGCGGCATCGAGTGGAAGCACTGCATCCGCGCCGATATTGGGTATCGTCGATGACATTGTGGTCGCCATGCCGACTCCAGACGGTGATTCGGACGGGCAAACCGCCGGCTCCTCGACCAATGAGAATGAGGCCGAGGAGTACGAAGTCAGCTCGGGTGCACGTCCGAAGCTGAAGACGAAGATTATCCCGTTTCATCCGCGCCGTCGCGGGGCAGGTATGAACGTCGCGCGCGGTGGAGGCTTGTGCCCACCGGTTCCGGTGACGCACTCGGATGTTCCGTGGGACGGCACGAATGTCGAGTTGATTGTGCAGGCTGGCTTGGTCGAACAGGAAATCGCGGCGGCATCTTTCGAAATTGACCCGGCCGAGTATCCAATCACGCTGAAATCTGTCGAGATGATCTGGTCGGCTGGCAGCGAAAACCCCTCGACGACGATCACGGTCGTGTGGGACTTGTGGATCTGGCGTGGAACGCCTGATGGTGGCGGACTGCTGGAGAACTTCCCGGAGCCGAGCATCGGCGCCGATCTTGGCGGCCAGTTGCCGGACATTGTCGTGGATCCGGTGAATCCTGCGGCCAACGTCTTCATTCAACTTGGTGAGTCGGGTGATGAGATCATTCTCACGCAGGAAGATCTGCCGGACAACATCGTCTCGGTCGGAGCGCGGGTTCTCGAACACCATCTGGAACCAACCCAGGACCAGGATTGCGGTTTTGGCATCACTCTTCCCGCTGAGTGTGTCGGCCCGGTTCCCAGTTTCAACGCGTTCCCAACGACCTACGACGAGCAGGGGATTGGCAGCGTTGGCAACGAACCGACAATGAACTGGCTGTTTGCTCGGCCGGGTTGTGGCCCTTGTGCGATCGCGGGTGGCTGGTATCGATTTTCTGACATGGGCATCTTCCAGCCGTCGGGCGATTGGAACATTCGTCTCACATATCAACCCACCGAGTGCCCGGAAGATGTTGGCGCGTGTTGTGTCGATGGCGTCTGCATCGGCGATGACATTCTCAACACCGACTGTGTCGCTCAGGGCGGCGATTTCCAGGGCGATGGTGTCCTCTGCGACGATGTTGACTGCCCGGTCCCGACGGGTGCCTGCTGCTACGACCCGGGCGATGGTACACAGATCTGCGAGAACGGCTTCACGCAAGCGCAGTGCGCCAACGAGTCGAACTCGCTGTACCTCGGCGATGATTCGATATGCGGCCCCGGTGCATGCGATCCGCCGACCGGCGCGTGCTGCTACGAGCAGAGTTTCGGCAATCAGGTGTGTGAAGTGTTGACCGAAGCCCAGTGCGATGCACTGCCGCTTTCCAACTACTTCGGTGATGATACTGCCTGCGGCCCGGATATCTGCATCGGAGCCTGCTGCAATCCGGATCAGGGCACCTGTGTGGCTACGACGCATTCGCTGTGCGAAGGTGCCGGTCTGATTTGGCGCGGTGAGGAGGTCGACTGTGGATCATTCTCGTGCTTTGGCGTGTGCTGCATGCCCGATGGTACGTGCGAGAACAACGGTGTGGTGGGACGTCCCACTGAAGAAGTTTAGCCCGCAAAAGTTTGGTCACCTCCTTCCC
>CAZVXI010000131.1:0-9012 GCA_964631295.1 uncultured Isosphaeraceae bacterium | reverse complement strand
GCCGATGACCGGGTCGAGCTTGCCCTGCTGAGCTTTTTCGATCAGGTCGATGCCGTACTTGCTGAGTGCTTCGTAGTTCGATTCTGCCTCGCGGTCGTTGATATGCTCGACGCCGGATGCGCGGCGGACCGATTCGATCGCCTGCGTGAGCGCTTCCGTATTCAGCCCGTGGATGTCGAGCGCTTCCTTCGCGTCGGACTTGACTTCCGCGAGTGCGAGCAGCAGATGTTCGGTGGAGATGAACGCATCTTTCATCTGCCCGGCACGTTTGTCCGCTTCAGCAAGCGCCTGCATGAGTGCTGCGGATGGGCGCGGCTCATGGACGCCGGATGAAGAACTGACGGTCGGCTGGCGATCAAGTTCCGCCTCCGCAACCTGCTGCACCTGTCGGGCGTTCACGCCGGCCTTGGAGATGATCGAATGCGCGATGCCGTTCTGATCTTCCAGCATCGCCACAAGCACGTGCAGCGGCGACAGTTCGCTCGATGAGCGTTGGACGGCAAGTGTCTGCGCGACGGCAAGCACGTTCTGGGCAAGTGTCGTGAATCGGTCCATCTGCATGGTTCATACCTTTCATCGGGCGAGATCGCACGCCGCGCCCGAGGGTATTGTCGCAACCTCCATGCCGGCAGAAAACGAGGATTTCAGCCAGGGAATGGCGCTTCCGGCTGCCGATTCGGCAGGTGCCGGATAAGGGATTGCCGCTTCGCGTGCCGCAACATGGCGACCGTGTCGCGTCATGGTGAACCTGCGCGCTGCGCTGCGATCATCTCGTCGGTCTTGCCCAGCGCGATGGATGTCTTGAACGCCTCGTTCACGCTCATGTTCACAGGCCGCATCGCATCCTCATCCAGCAATAGCAGGCGGCCGTTGGTCGGCGTGGGGGCAAATGGAAGAAACACAACTGCCTTGCGCGTGCCGGAATCATCGACGATCTCCTGCGTCACGAAGCCGAGTTCCTCACCGGGCATGTCGCGGGCTCGCACCATGACCACGCGGATGAACAGCGCGTTGGGCCCTTCGCCGTAGCCGAGAATCTGCTTGATCGTCTGGTACAGCGCGCCGAGTGCCGGGAGGTTGTCAAGCAGTTTGTCGAGGCGGTTGATCGCCCATTTGCCGAGCACGTTGGATACGCCGAGCCCGATCAGATAGATCAGCACCGCCGCAGCGATGATCCCAAGTCCGGGAAAGTAGTACGGCTGGCGCGCGAGCCACGAGTTGCTGATGCCTGTCTCAATGTAGTACACGGTGAGCACCACGCCGCCGATGGGAAGCAGTGCAACGATGCCGGCGATGGATGTCTTTGTGAAGTGTTTTTGTATGGCGCGCATAAGTTGGCTTGACGTCTGGAGTTCGGAGTGGAAAGTCATGAGAGCCATGCGGCTCTGCCACGTTCAGTCATCTTCCCCTTTGATTCGAACAGAGAACTGTTCATCCGCAGGGTCATCATCGGGTCCGATGATTGTCGTGTCGGCGGGCAGGGGAGGCATGAGGATCTCATCAAGTGTGGGCGGTGCTTCGCGCAGCGCCCTGCGTATCCAGAGGACATTCACGAGCAGATACACGAGGCCGATGACCAGCATCACATAGCCGATCGTGACAATGGCCGCCCCGATACTGCGCCATTCGCGCCAGGCTGCACCGAACAGCGGCACTGCGGGTGTGATGAACTCGAACATCCTCCCGAACAGGACGGAGAGAATCGCAGCGACAAGCGCGTTGACACCCTGCCGATTTCCGCGCGCGCGGCGATAGCTGCGGCTGCGCCGCCCGACGGCGCGCAGGACGCGATGCAGACCGATGAGTGTGAGAATGGCTGCCGCCGAGACTGCGACATGTGTGATCAACAGCAAAATCATGTCCGGCGTTGAGGTGCCGACGCGCAATCCCGGCCAGGTGATGATCGTGACACCGATCGCCGATGCGATGATGCCAACGCGCATCAGGCCGAGATCGCGCCGGACGGCAGCATTGCTCGCATGGTGTGCTTCGTCGCTGTTGTTGGCAGGCATGAGTTGGTGAATCCCCCACAGCGCGCCGAGCAGAGCGAGCGGCGCGGCGAGGAAGAACGCTGGCGGCACGAGTGATGCAAGCCTGTCCGTGCTGGTCGGGTCGAGCGAATCGATCCACAGCGCCATCGGCCGGATGCGACTGAGCATGATCGCCGCCAGCACACTCGCCACGATCCATGTCAACCCGCTGCCAACACGCTGCGGATCGCGCAGGACCGGCAATCGGCTGGCATCGGGGTCGAGCCGCGCGATGACCGAGGGATAGACTGGCTCACCACATTCCGGGCACCTGCCGTCCACACGCTGGCCGCGCACGTCATAGCCGCATCGACGACACTTGACCGTGACGACGACGGTTGCATGGGCCAGTCGCTCTGGAAGAATCCGCTCCTCCACGTGGAGCCTCCGCTCCCCCCGGACGTACATCGATACGCTCGACCGCATCATCGGGCCGCAGAACCAGCAGACTATGGTATCGAATTTCGGGCTGCTATACTCCGCGACCCCTCTGAAGCCACACAGGAGCGACCTGCACTCATGAGCGACGTGCTCATCCAACGTTTGCGAGACAACATCACCTCGGTCTACATGGGCAACACCGCTGCGGTGGATCGCATCATTGTATGTCTGCTCGCGCGCGGGCACGTGTTGATTGAAGACGTGCCGGGGGTGGGGAAGACCGTGCTCGCGAATGCGCTGGCCAAGTCGCTCGATTGTTCGTTCGCGCGCATCCAGTGTACGCCTGATCTCATGCCGACCGATATCATCGGCCTGACGATCTACGACAGGCAGCGGAATGAGTTTGAGTTCAAGCCCGGCCCGGTGTTTCACAACATCGTGCTTGCCGATGAAATCAACCGCACGACGCCTCGCACGCAGTCTGCGTTGCTGGAAGCGATGAGCGAAACAAGCGTATCAATCGAGGGAGTCACGCACGCGCTGCCTCGCCCGTTCATGGTCGTGGCGACGCAGAACCCCTACGAGTTTGAAGGGACGTACTTCCTGCCCGAGAACCAGCTTGACCGTTTCTTAATGCGCGTGTCGCTCGGGTATCCTGCACCTGATGATGAATCGCGCATCGTTGAGAAGCAACCTGCGCGCAATGCACTGGTGAACCTCCAGCCGGTGATGACAGGCGAACAACTTCTGACGCTTCAGGAAAAGGTCGATGCAGTCAGGATGGATCAGGCACTCATCAACTATGTTGTGACGCTTGCGGGCGCGACACGGGACAACGAAGACCTGCAGGTGGGTATCAGCCCGCGCGGCACGCTGGCGATCTCGCAGGCCGCCCGCGCGACCGCACTCATCCACGGCCGGGATTACTGCATTCCCGAAGATATCGTCTCCAACGTGTTGCCGGTCACAGCCCACCGCATCATCAGCAAGACATACATGCATGCTGGCGATACTGCCACAAGTCGCCGAATCATGCAGCAAGTGCTCGAAACCGTGCCAAGCCCCGCGTAAACCGTCGAAGCGCAAACGAGACCCGTACGTTGCCGCTCTTTTGCAGGAAGCCGCCAAGTTGTGCCATCGCGCGGTACAATGCGTGACATCCACACGCCGCCGGGGGAGGAAGGAAGTACACATGAGTTTGATGAGAACGATCCCGGTTGCAAGTCTTGCGGGGACACTGCTGTTGACCGCACTGCCAACGCCAGGGGCTGCCGTGCTGGGGGCGAAGCAGGATCGGACCGAATCGCGCGAACTGGCTGCAGCGAAACGCCAGGAAGCGCGCGCACTCTCCGGCGCTGCGCACGAACTGCATCGCGAAGTTGATCGCTTGCTTCGTCACGCGCAGGAACTCCACGCGCACGGCAAAGTCGAAGATGCGCGAGCGGTCGAGCAGCGCGCTCGACACCTGCGCGATGAATTGCAGATTCATATCGCGCGAGAGCACCAGACGGACCGACAGCAGGATCGTGAAAATGACTTTGCTACGCGTGTCCGGCATGCGCGGCAGGCGATCGAACATCTGCGCGCGGCTGGGATGGACGATCTCGCCGAACGCGCGATGGACCAGCTTGAACGCCACCTTGCGGCTCACAATCGAGAAGTCCGCGAACATGACATCCATGCCGAGCATGCACGTCAGGAACATGATCGAGCATTGCACGAACGCGAGCGCGCGATTGAAGAACATCGTCGCGAACTCGAGCGCGTGCTTCACGATCGGGAACCCGAGTTGGATGAGCACATGGCCCATCGTGAGCGGGAGCTTGCCGAGCGCGCGAGAAACATGGAGCGTGAACTGGAGCAGCGAGAACGCGAGTTGGATGAGCACATGGCCCATCGTGAGCGCGAACTTGCGGAGGTCGCGGCCAACCTCGCTCGTCAGCAGGCCGAACGGCTTCGCGAACAGGATCGCGGTCACACCGCCGACCGTCCCAGGCCGCGTCGGGATCGGCAGATCAAGAGGGATCGCGGTAATGATGCGCCCCCACAGACCGATCGCGCCGCCGACCGTCGTCCTGATGCCCGGTTGCAGACTGATCCGCGGATCGATCAACTTGCCGAGGCGATTCGGCGGCTCAACGATCGGGTGAACAAACTCGCTGCAACGATCGCACGGTTGCACCCGCGCGACCGCGAATAACCACTCAGCGGTGCTCACAACTCCGATGCGATGAACCGGCGCTGGAAGCCCCCGGGCTCCGGCGCCGTTTTTGTATTCTCGGGCAATGTCCGAAAATCATCGTCCACCCGCCCGGATTCCACGCAGCCGGGCATCCTGCAGAAGTATGTCGCTTCGTGTCGACTGCTGCTGGATATCCTTCCGATCTGGTACGCTGCTGATTCGTCGATTTCGGCTGAGCGTCCAGACCAAGCCCCGCGGATACCACCTTGACCACACTCGTGCGAACCAACCAGCCTCGGAGTGACTCGTCAAAGACGAAAGTGCTTGTTGTTCGGCAGCCCGGTTCCAAACCGGTTGGATCGAATGAGACCACGCCGGAGACAGCCCTCCGCGTGAGCATCGGCGTTGTTGCGACCGTCGGGGTGCTGATTACGATTTGGCTGATCGGGCACATCGGCTATTCACTGGGCTTCGCTGCGACGATGCGCGTGCCCGGATTGTCGATCTCACCGGATGCTGCCTTCTCCTCGGGCGTCATTGTGCTGCTCAAGACTCCTCGGATGGTATTCGAACTCGGGCTCGCGAACCCGATGTGGCTGATGCTCGGCTTTATTCTGATTGCAATCCCCGCCGGTTCGCTTGCAGCTGCTGATCCTCCCCGCAAGGGCGGGCCGCGACCGAGCCAGTTTGCGGTGGTGATGTCGTACATTGGCGCATCGGCGGGGCTGCTCAATGCGGCTGCATTGGTTGGATGGGTGATCTCCCCGACGCGACACGCAATGATCCGCGAGATTCCGCTCGACCCGGCCAATGCAGAGTTGTGGATCGTGAACCTGCAATCCGTCGCGGGGATCGATGCGCTCGCAATGGTCTGTGCTGCGGTGTGGGTCGTGCTGATCTTCCGCCTGTCTGTCCCAACATGGATGAAGGCGATTGCATCGAGCGCAACGATTTTCACGCTCGCGCTCGTGTTGATTTCGTTCGCGACGAGCAGTGGGGCTGCTTCGCAACTCGATGCGCCACGCGCTGATTGCATCGTGAGCGATCAACCCGAGTCACGTGTGCTGCTCATCGGACAGAACTCCCGGCAGACAGTCGTGCTGGCTGTGCGCAACGGGCAGGTACTTGTCGAGTTGCATGGCGAGCCTCAGTCGTATACATCGCTCGGGCGATTGAGCGTGGCTCAGTTCATGTGGCAACAGATGGATGCGGCGCAGACGCAATAGCGGGTAGTCACCCGGCGAACAGCATGATGACTGCGACCACCAGCACGATCGCGATAAGCGCGACGGCTATGGCAAAGCCGATCCACATCATCACACGACTGGCTTTCGCATGTGACGGGATGCGTGTTTCATCGTCAACATCCATTGCATCCCAGTCGATGTCATCCACCGTTTGCCGTGCGTCATGAATGGCAGTCCGCGCACGGTCGAGATCGGTGGTTCGAACCCGAACAATCGCGGCCGTGGATCGACGCCCTGCAGAGATGGCGACATCGAGCGCCGATGGAGCGATGATCATTGCGTCAATATCTTCCTCAGCAAGCATTGCTGCGATTGCCTCGGCCTCAAACGTGGTGGGCACTTCGATCAGCGTCGTCAAATCGTCTCTGGGAAGCGATTGAGTCATTCGCTGGTCTGCCCGTTTTCTGTCGCAGCACTCTTGAGTGAGTCGATCGCCTGCCACATGTCGGCGATGCTGCCTGGCCCGAAGTCGCCGATCGTCGTGCTGACAATCCAGTCGGAGACGATCTCGCGCTGTACGCGGACATCGTCGCCGCGCTTCATTGATGTGATGTAGTGCGGATTATTGAGCAGTTGCGTCTGGGCGACATCCCTCTCGATGGCGCGCACATCAAACCACAAGTGTTCCCGCGTTGCGTCGTTGGCTTCGTCTTCAAAGTCGAACCCTGCCTTGAGCAGGAATCGCGGCGCATCGTCGCTGGCACCGAGCGCGCAGCCACGCACGGTTGCTAGTGCCGTCGCGAACTGGGGCCATTCACGCTGCGCGAGTACCTGCTGCCTGCGTGTGGCGCGCGGCGTTCGGAAGATGACGGTCTCATCGCGGGCAAGTTGCACAAGAGCCTGCTGCGGAAAGACCCAGATGTCGCCGTTCGGCCCGACAGGGTGCTGCGCACAAGCGACCGCAGAAACGCCGCCATGTGCATCAATGTCATCAGGATCTTCGCCTTCGGGGAGCATCTCGGCGATGAGTTGGCGTCGGTCCTCCAGTGAGCCGGGTAACGTGTCGGGCAGGTGAGCAGCAGCAACCTGCCATGGCTGGAATGTCACGACGAGGTTCTGGCCGACTTCGAACGGGTCGCCGGGTGGTGGCAGTTGGAATGTCAGCGAGAGCTCCGCCATGCCATTGAGCAACTCTGCTGCTGGGTTCACAAGCGCATTATTGACAGCAAGCATCTCGAGTTCCGGCCGACCGCAGCGGCGCAGCCCGTGCGTGTGGATCCAGAGTGTCTCGTTGAGTGCATCGTCCGGGTCGCCCGTCGTCGACTCTGCTGACTCACCCGGTTCATCGAGTGAAACCACATGCACGACCCAGAGCACCTCAGCCGGCGGCTCCACGTCGGGCGTGTCGAAGAGTGTGTCGAGCCCGGCCCGGTCGTGCGTCATCGATGTATTCGCATCAAGCACTGCAGGTGCATCCGACACGGCATCGGAAATCAGCCGCATCAACTCGATGTAACTGGAGAGCGGATCTCGCTCATCAAGCAGCGTCTCGAAACAGACGACCCATGGGCTCGCCTCTGCTTCCGGTGAGTTCAAGTCGCCGGGCGGTACCGGGCGCGATGGCTCGCACCAGACGATGATCTCGCGCTCCAGCCCGGGGAATGGAGTCTGCACGAGGACGTTCCAGCGCACGGTTTCGTCATCGGTCTCCAGTTCGTCGAGCACTTCGATATCGCCGATCGCGGCATGTTGCTCGGCGGCACGCTGGGCCATGGGATGCTCGGAAAGGTACCCGCGCATCGCAAGGACGATCTCCATCTGGGTCGGCGGTTCCTGGTGTGGCCAGAATGCGATCAGTGTCGTTGGTTCTGGAGCAACGTCCGACCAGATCGAGGGTTCGGGGCCTTGCGATTCATCAGGATGTGTGTCTGGTGCGTCGCCGGTCGGCATATGGCCAGTGTAGTCAACCGACGCCGATGGTGTCTGTGATGCCGATCCAATGTGCAGAGATGCTTGCCGAGCCGAGGAACGTGGCGAATGCGACGGCATCGGTGACCATGATGAGAAAGATCGCCGACGCGGTGGCGGGGTCGATGCCGAACCGTCGCATCAGCAGAGGGATGCCCGCGCCTGCGAGCGTGCCTGCTGCTGTCGAGAGCGCCATCGCAAGCGCCACGACCACGCCGAGTCTCCAGTTCGCGCCCGGAAGGAGGTCCGTTGTGCCGAGCACAGCGAGCAGCGCGAACAGGAATATGCCAAGCGCGAGGCCTGTGACGAGTCCGACGAGCGCTTCGCGAAACACGAGCGGCCAGACGCGCTCACGGCGAACTTCATCCAGCACAATGCCTCGCAAGGTGACCGCCAGCGACTGATGTCCTGCGTTGCCAGCCTGCGCCGCGATGATCGGCATGAGTACCGCAAGCAGCGCGAGTTGGGCAATCAATCCTTCGAACTGAAGGACAATCAATGCTGCGATACCGGTGGTAAAGAGATTGACAAACAGCCATGGAAAGCGGCCGCGCAGCTTCTGCTGCAGCGTGGAATACACTGCCTCGCCACGTCCAGCCCCGACGGTCTTCTGAACGTCTTCGGTCTGCTCCGCGCGGATCGTGTCGATGACATCGTCCACTGTCACGATCCCAAGCAGCCGGTCATCATCGTCAACCACAGCAAGCATGTAATAGTCGTAGCGGTCAAAGTGCCCTGCGACTTCCTCGCGGTCCATCGTGGCGCGCACTGCCTGCACTGAACGGCTCATGACGCTCTCGATGCGCTCATCGGGCCGACTGATGAGCAGCGACCGCAAACTGAGCACGCCAACGAGGCGGCGTTTTGAGTCGACAACGAGCAAATGATGCAGGCCGGTTGGCAACTGATGTGAGCGGACTTTCTCGATCGCCTGCGCGACAGTCATCGTCTCACGCACTGCGACGAAGTCGGTCGTCATCATCCCGCCGGCAGATTCCTCGTCGTACGCTGCCAGTTGTCGGAGCCGGACGGCAGATCGAGGCGAGAGCGCTGTGAGCACGTGCTCCTGCGCAGCATTGTCGAGCGACTGCAGCAGGTCGGCCGCGTCGTCCGGTGCCATGATTTCAAGCAGGTGTGCTGCGTATTCGATCTTCTCTTCGGAGATCAGATCCTCAATGACGGAAACCGCAAGCGGCCCCTCCATCTCCGCGAGTGCATCGGCTGCGGGCTGATCGCCCATCTGCTCGAGGATGCCGGCGGCTTC
>CAZVXI010000130.1:0-9066 GCA_964631295.1 uncultured Isosphaeraceae bacterium | reverse complement strand
ACTCAATACCGCCATTCCCGATCCATTCCGGGTCAATGCACTGGGCGATTGGCTCATCCGGATCATACTCTTCCGCGTTGCGGACACCGTCAACCATGTCCTCGGCTTCAGCGACTGTCTCGTGCCGCGACACGACGAAGACGAATTCGGTCGTTACCGGCTCGATCTCATAGTTGATGTATTGAATCGTCGTCGACATGACGATCCCCGTGACATGCACCGGATCCTCGGATGGGGCGGACAGGGTCCCTGCGACAAGCGATGCACTGTGGCTGATCACGCCCACATAGACCGGGTCGGGTCCAGTCACGAACGGCTCGGAATCCGAGTCGAGAAAGAGATCATCCGCAGCAGTCCAACTGCCCGAAGCGTCGGGCGCCCCGGATTCCCCGTCAACCCAGACTCCAATGTCTCCAGAGCCGTTTTCATCGACATTGGTCAGATTGAGGACTGACTCCGCTGTGATATCAAAGAGATCCTTAATGCTCGTCCCATGCGCCGACTGTTTGTACAGCTTTGGAGGAGCCGTGGGTGACGACGGAACTCCACTTGCTGGTGCAGCTGACACTGGGTACGCAAGAAACTGAGTCCCGATCACCCAGACAGCAACGGACATGAAGCATCCTGTGAAACCAAACTGATTGAGCGTCCATCTGAACATCTGCAACATCGTTCCCAAAGAAAAATAACTAGCGGCCGCGCGGTGCCAAGGTCCAAGTCAACACCGCGCGACCATTTGGAGTCCGTTGATCCCCTTCGAGCACTCGACAGCAGACCGTTCCGTTCCATGCGAAAAGCCCCACCTGGTCGAGCAGATGCTAAGACTTGGGCGGGCGCGTGCAAGAGCGGTCTTGCGAGATGCAAACAGATGGTGCGAAATGCTTTGCGCTCGAAGGCGGTGTTGCATTTTGCGGACAATACTGGGTAAGTCGAAGTGCAAGAGAGACCTGCGCGCCGGGTATCTGCTCGATGCTGCGCGATGGGATTCGACCGCCGGGGCCGGGAAAAAATCTGAGATTTTTGCAGTGGGCACGATGCCGGGATGTGCGTGCGCGGGGTGTCGCGGCAGTCATGTCCGTTGCTTGCCGGGATCATTGGGCATCGCCGATGCAGTGCGGGCAGGTGGTTGCGGTGTCGTAGAACTTGCGTGCTTCGCGCAGGGCGTCGCGGGGGGTGGTGAACTCGCCGAGGAAGAGTTGATCGTGCTCGGCGGGCAGGTGTGGGTTGGAGCAGGCGAAGTGCGCGGGACTCGATGCGCGGGCGGCTCACTGTGTGGGAGTCTGCAACCGGCGGCGTGCGGGATCGACGCAATGGAAGGCATTGCACTGCCGCGGGGGAGTCGTGGCGACGCCGCAATCGAGGCCTCCCAGAAGTAGCGGCGCTGGCCAACGCCAAAGCGTGACAGCGTCCTGGTAAAGTTCTCAAATCTATTCGTGCAGACGAAGCACCGGCGCGTGCCGCGACCTTCGCCGGGACTTTTCGAGTGGGCGTGCCGGCTCATCTTCGAGGAAAATGCAGCGACGCCGGCCGGTCTCTCGAAAAAACCGACGCCGCTGCTGAAGGGACCCCAACACACAGGGGTTCTTCTCGCGGAGGTGACTCCGCAGGACTGTCAGATCACGACTGTGCGGACGGGAATGTGCCAGAGGCACAAAGTGACTGGAATGCCGATGTGCGAATGTTCGCCCGTGTCGTCAGAGAGTCGACAGAATGTGCGGTGGGAGGCACGCATAGCCCGTATGGTTGACAGTCGTGGGGAAGCATGTATTCGAATCTTGCGGCCGTTCGCAATCACGGAGATGCGATGCCCGTTGATCGCACCTGTGAGACGTCCGACCAGAATCACTTTGGGGCGTTGACTTTATCACGTGTTGTAATCGTGAGCTTGCCGTTGAGATTCCACTCTGCGTAGCTTGTTTCATCGCCGGTGGCACTTGGGATACGCATGCGGAAGTTGTCGAAATCATAGGTGATTTCTGCATTGCGTTCGGTGAGACGGTCGTAGAGGCCAATGCCGAGATCGGCCCAGTTCATGGTCCGAGTTTGCGTATTCATGTGGAACTCCTGTGGTTGGGGTTTGGTCGAGCTTGTCTTGGAAGAGGTTTCGCAGATGTGAGCGTCGGGACGCAGCAGGCGGGGGTTTCTTGTGCCGCACCGATCGAGCGGGTGCAGATGGTGTGGTTCGCCAGGGAATCGCCGGGATTCTGGGCCAGTGGCTTCGGGGTGTGTTGGCAGCCGTGACGCCTGTGCGCCCGTATCATGCTCGCATGCAGAGCGAGGCGACATCAGGCGAGCGCGCGGTCAGCGTCGATCGGGAAACTGCACTGCGACTGGAAGTGGCGCTGGCAGCAGCGCATCGTGCGGGTGAGAAGACGCTCGAGTACTTCGCTGACCCGAAGCTCGCAGTAGAGACGAAGCGCGACGGGTCCGTCGTGACGGCAGCGGATCGTGAGACAGAACTCGTGCTGCGTGCAGACATTGCAGATGCGTTCCCGGGAGATGCGATTCTCGGTGAGGAGCACGACGACAAGGTGGGGACGACCGGCTGGCGGTGGATCATTGATCCGATCGACGGGACCAAGTCATTTGTGCATGGTGTGCCGCTGTATGGCACACTTGTCGCGGTGGAGAATCAGAGTGCGGATATGGTCGAGGTGGGGGTGATTCACATGCCCGCCCTTGATGAAACGGTCTGGGCGGCGCGGGGTGGCGGTGCATGGCATTCGCTTCCCGGCGAGCGCGCAGAGGTGGTTCGCGCGCTGGTGTCCGATGTGCATGATCTTTCGGATGCGATGGTTCTTGCGACGGCATGGGATTACTTCATCGAGCAACAGTGCGCTGACATCTGGCTCGAAGTCGTCGCTCGAGCGGGCGCGACACGAGGCTGGTCGGACTGCTATGCGCATCTGCTTGTAGCGACCGGTCGTGCGGAGGCTGTGATAGAGCCGGAACTGAATCCCTGGGATATCGCACCGATGTTGCCGATCATGGCTGAAGCGGGAGGGATGTGCACGGACTTTGCCGGTGTTGCATCGGCCTTCACCGGGAACGGAATCGCAAGCAACGGGCATGTGCATGAAGCGATCCGTGCGCTGGTGCAGCAGTCATGAGAGTGAGATTCGTCAAACGACATTCTGCCAAGGAGTGCAGACCATGAGACGACTGCTGCTGGGAAGTGGTGGAATCCGTACCAAAGAGCGCCAGGCAACAATGCAACGCCTGATGCGCGAGATGTTCGGCAACATCAATGAGATTCTCTTTGTACCATATGCGATTGCGGACCATGATGGATACGTTGAGAAGCTCATCGAACTCAACTTCAATGCCGGGTATGAGTTGCGTGGCATTCACGCGTTTGATGATCCTGTGCAGGCCGTCGAGCACGCTGAGGCAATTTATGTCGGTGGAGGCAATACGTTTCGACTCATGCATGACCTGCAGCGATTCGGATTGATCGAACCTGTTCGCGAACGCGTGCTGGCTGGTGATCTTCCCTACATGGGCGTCAGCGCAGGGACGAATGTCGCCTGCCCGACGATGATGACGACAAACGACATGCCGATCGTGCAGCCGGCGAGTTTCGAATCGTTCAATCTCGTTCCTTTCCAGGTGAATGCACACTATTACCATGGGGAGACTCTCGTGAAGCTTGTCGATGGTTCGATGATCCAGCATTGCGGCGAGACGCGCGACGATCGCCTGCGCGAGTTTCATGAGATGAATGACACGTCGGTCATCGGCCTGTGGGAAGGCAGTTTCCTTGTGATCAATGGTGATGCGATGACTCTGAAGGGTGGAGCTGCGCGCGTGTTTCGCAAGGGAACTGATCCGATTGATGTTGAACCGGGGACACAACTGGATGTATCGCTCGATGTTGCTGCCACGCCTGCGTGAATGGGAGTTGTCATGAGTCGCACACTGATACGAAACGCAACCTGTGTTCTGCCGGATGAGACCATTCGAAGCAATGTGCTGATCGATGGCGAGCGGATCGCCAGCATTGATGCGCCGGATTCGAGCACTGCAGAAGAAGTGATTGACGCGACTGGACTGCATCTGCTGCCTGGCGTGATTGACCACCACGTACACTTCCGTGACCCGGGCCTGACCCACAAGGAGGATCTGCACACCGGCACGTGCGCAGCAGCCAGGGGAGGGGTCACGACTATCTGTGAAATGCCGAACACCAACCCGGCGACAATCTCACGGACAGCGCTGCGAGACAAGATCGCACTCGGCCGCTCCAAGTGCGTCGTAAACTTCGGTTTTTATATCGGGGCCACGCCGGACAATGTTGGTGAGCTGAAATCGGTCGATGCATCTACGACGCCGGGCATCAAGATATTCATCGGATCGAGCACGGGGAATCTTCTCGTTGATGATCAGCAGGACCTCGAGCGGATATTCGCAGAGACGACGCTGCCAATCACCGCCCACTGCGAGCACGAGGCGACCGTGCGGACGAATGCCGCAGCAATCGGTGGTGGATCACAGTATGCCGATCACTCCCGAGTTCGGAATGTCGAGGCGGCAGTCATCGCGACGAAGCGTGCGATTGATCTCGCGCGACGCCACCATCATCGCTTTCATGTGCTGCATGTGTCGACCGCGGCGGAGACCAAACTGCTGCGAGAGCATCACGGGCTGATCACGGCCGAAGCGTGTCCGCATCACCTGTTCTTCTCGACGGATGACTACGCGCGGCTCGGCCCGCTTGTGCAGATGAACCCATCGGTCAAGTCGCGTGAAGACTGCGATGGCTTGTGGCAGGCGCTCAGCGACGGCCGCATACAGGTCATCGCCACCGATCATGCTCCGCACACACTCGAAGAGAAGGATCAGCCCTATCCGCACTCACCTTCAGGCGTGCCCGCTGTGGAGAACTCGCTTGCGCTGCTGCTCAATGAAGTTCACAACGGTCGCTGCACGCTCGAGCAGGTCGTCTCATGGATGTGCGATGCGCCGGCCCGTGTGTGGGACATTGTGAACAAGGGCCGGATTGCAGAGGGATACGATGCGGATCTGGTGCTTGTTGATCTTGAGCGAACACACACAATCCAGAATGATGAGCAGTCGACAAAGTGCCGCTGGAGCCCGTGGCATGGCGTGACGCTCACCGGTTGGCCGGTGCGCACATGGGTTATGGGGAAGACGGTATTTGCAGATGGTAAAGTTGATGAGACAGTCCGCGGTGTTCCCGCCGTGTTCGACCATGCACGAGGCGGTTACTGGGCGACCCAAGAGGCATCGGTCTGAACAGGCCCAGGTGCATCCGGCATCGGCTGGCTGAGTTCCCTGAGCAGGGTTCTGAAGTCAGTCAGTTGCTCGTCGCGCTCGGAGAGCATGGCGTCGTCTTCGTGCACACCCCAGTCAATGGCAAGGTCGGCATCCTTCCAATGGATCCCGCGCTCTGCATCGGGCGCGTAATAGCTGCTCACCTTGTACTGGATTTCTGTTCCTGAATCGAGCGTTCGGAATCCATGTGCGAGACCAGCAGGAACGAACAGTTGATCGCCCTGTCCAGTATCGAGTGGGATCGACAGCCACTTGCCGTACGTTGGCGAGTCAGGTCGAAGATCAACAACGACGTCGATAATGCTGCGTCGAACTGGTCGCACGAGTTTCGCCTGCGCAGCATCGCCAATCTGCAAGTGCAAGCCGCGAATGGTGTTCGCGCAGCGTGAGACAGACCAGTTGTCCTGCACAAAGTCAGTGTCGATCCCCGACTGCGCGAACGCGCGGCGATTCCATGTTTCGCAGAATCTCCCGCGATGATCATCGAATCGCCGCGGCTGGAGTTTCAGCACACCCGGGATCGGCATCTGCACAACATGCATAAGCAATCACTTTCGAAGATACTTCGCCCACCAGTTCAGAATCTGATGAAGTCGATGCAGACGCATGTCCGGCGGGCCGCCACGACTCATGCCGTGGCTCGTACTGCGCGGGTAACGTACCAGGCGCGTCGGGACGTTATTGAGCTTGAGTGCAGCAAACACCTGCTCTGCCTGTTCGATATTGCATCGCAAATCGCCTTCGCTGTGAATGATCAGGGTTGGTGTCCTGGCCTTGCCCATGTGGCGAATCGGGCTTTGCTCCCAGCGTTTCTCCGGCTTGTCCCAGAAGTTGCCGGGGAAGTAGTGATCGGGTGCATCAATGAAGTCGCTGTTGCCGCCCATACTCACCAGGTTTGAGACGCAGCGATCGGTGATGGCGCCCGCAAAGTCGGTGCAGTTGCCGATGGTCCAGTTCGTCATGTACCCGCCGTAACTGCCACCCATCACGCCCATGCGCTTCGCATCAATGTTGGGATGCTCGCGCATGAAGTCGCGCACGGCCTGCACATCAACCCAGTCAGCCGTACCCCATGCGCCTCGAATGGCAGCGCAGTGGTCGCGTCCGTAGCCCTTGCTGCCGCGCGGGTTGGAGTAGACGACGGCATAGCCGGCTGATGCGAGTACCTGGAACTCGTGGAAGAACCCGACGCCGTATTGCGCGTGTGGCCCGCCGTGAATCTCGAGCACACCGGGATACTTCTTCTTCGAGCCCCGCTTGAAGTCGGGTGGCATCATCACCCACACCTGCGCCTTCGTTCCATCGGCAGTTGTGACCCAGTGCGAAGTAACCCGCGCGATCGTGCGCGCGTTGAGATATTCGTGATTGAAATGCGAAAGCGGGGCAGTTGTGATCCTGTTTGCTGTGACATCGCCCCGGTGGACCTCGGGCAGGACGGTCGGCTCACTGCGCAGCATCGCAAGTGTCTTGCCATCATCTGATACATTACCGATGTCATGGTCGTATGTGCCGCTCGTGAGCAGTGTAACTTCGCCGCCGCGCACCGGTACCGCAGCAACATGCGTCTCCCCGTGCCAGCCAAGCTTCACATAGATGCGCTTGCTGTCCGGTGCCCACTGGAACGTCGGCGCGAATGCGACTTCCGCCGAGTCTGTCAGTGCAGCGGCCAGCAGGCAGTAGTCGGTTGATGCCGTCAGCGATTTCGCCTTGCCGGTTGCCGGATCACACACCCACAATTCGAGGTTCTCTGTGCTGTACGTGTCGTCCTTGC
Source organism: uncultured Isosphaeraceae bacterium (assembly GCA_964631295.1). Classification (GTDB taxonomy): domain Bacteria; phylum Planctomycetota; class Phycisphaerae; order Phycisphaerales; family SM1A02; genus CAZVXI01. The sequence continues at coordinate 2,000 of CAZVXI010000130.1, read as the reverse complement.
CTTCGCGCCCTGCGTAAGCGATCCACTTGCCATCGGGCGACCAGCGAACAGCGCTCTTTGGTCCGTCCGGCGGGCCATCGAGCTGTTTCACTTTGCCAGTCTTCACGTCGAGAATCTCGATGCTCGTCTTCAGTGCACTGATCATCGCCTTGCGGTCGCGGTTCGCGCTGATCACGATGCGTTTGGAATCAGGCGAGAAGTCGAAATCGAAGTGGCCCATGCGGTCCTTGGTGTACACGCAACGATGCTCACCAGTGTCGGCATCGACGAGATACAAGCCATAGCGCTGCGCATCGAAGTAGCCATCACCATCCAGCCGATACCACCAGTCGTCGATGACACGCGGCGGATCAGACAGACCAAGCTCCTTGCGCTTCTCTGCTGCATCGCTGGTCCATTCGATGGCTGTCTCGCGGAAGGCAATCGCAATCGTCTTCCCGTCAGGCGACCATCGCAGATCGCGGATGCTTCCCTCAGGCAGGTGTGTCAGCGCCGTCGCCTCACCGCCATCTGTCCTGATGCAATACACTTGCTGTTTGGGTTTATCGCGCCCGGAATGAAAGGCAATGCGCGCGCCATCGGGCGACCAGCGCGGGCTGCCATCCTTCCCGCCGTTGGTGAACTGCACCGGCTCGCGCCCGCCGCGCGTGTCGACCATCCACAGGTTCGTCACGTACTCATTCTTCTCGCCGACGTGTTTGCGCACGAAAACAATCTGTGCACCATCGGGCGATACCTGCGGCGACCCGACGAAACGAAACTCCTTGAGATCTTCAGGCACAACCGGCGAGCGCTTCCCGCGGCCCGCAGTATTCGTCGATCGGCTGCGGGTCGTCGTGGCTGCACGTGTGCGGGTCGTCCGTGTCCTGCGTTTCTTCGTCGGGTTTGATGTGGTGGTGCTGGCTGGCGGCATCGTGTGTGTCCTCCATCGAGTTTGAGTTCCCAACACCCATGCTATCGCACAATCACAGCGAGTGCATCCAACGGGCAACGCTTCGTCTCTGCATCATTCGCCACCTACGATGGCCGCATGGCTACAAAAACGCTCGTTCTCCTTCGCCACGGTCAGAGCCAGTGGAACCTCGAGAATCGCTTTACTGGCTGGGTCGATGTTGATCTCTCCGACAAGGGGCGCGACGAAGCTCGTGATGCCGCGACAGCCCTGCGCGACGAACGGCTCACATTCGATATCGCATACACATCCGTCCTCAAACGAGCGATTCGCACACTCTGGATCGCCCTTGATGAACTCGACATGATGTGGCTGCCGGTCGTGCGGGCCTGGCAACTCAATGAGCGCCATTACGGTGCGCTCGCCGGGCTCAACAAGGCTGAGACTGCTGCGAAACACGGCGAGGAGCAGGTACACAAATGGCGGCGCGGCTATGCGATCCAACCCCCGGCACTCGATGCACAGCAGGCCGCGGAAATGTTTCGTGATGCACGGTACCGCAGCGTCCCGGCCGAGCAGCGCCCTGCGGCCGAATCACTCAAAGACACCGTCGCCCGCGTTGTGCCATACTGGAATCAGTTCATCGCCCCACAGATTCGCGCAGGCCAGCGTGTGCTCATCGCTGCGCACGGCAACTCACTGCGCGCCCTCGTCAAACACCTTGATCAGGTTTCCGATGAAGACATTACCGAGATGAATATCCCAACAGGACTGCCGCTCGTGTACACGCTTGATGATGATCTCAACCCGGTTGATCGGCGTTACCTCGGTGACCCGGAAGCCGTCGCCAACGCGATGCAGGCCGTCGCAGCGCAAGGCAAAGCCGCAGCGCGCTGATACATTCGGATGAGAGGGTGAGAGAATGTGACGTGAGTGAGTGCAAGCGTTGGACGATTCGGACAATCTCGCTCATCTGCCCAACTGATCCAGCCGACAACGCTTCTGGCGCGGGAATGAGGCGTCGCAAGAAGCGCACGAGAGCGAGAAACGCAGGCAGAACGGAGCGCAGCAGGATGATGAAGACAGCAGATGGCAACTGGCTGATGCT
>CAZVXI010000129.1:0-9198 GCA_964631295.1 uncultured Isosphaeraceae bacterium | reverse complement strand
CTCAGTGAAGAAGGCAAAAGACAGACCGGCGGGACGATTGTCGTCAGTTGTCTGACCTCCGACCTCTGACCTCTGACCTCTGACCTCTCACCCTCTCACCCCCTGACCCGCTCACCCGCTCACCCTGCCGCTATGCTTTCGGCATGTCGAAACGTCGCCAGGAAGTCGATACGAGCATCACCGAGGCCGAGCTTGCGATTGCAGCGGAGGGTGATCTGACGGGGTATGTGATCTTCACGCAGTTGAAGCGCGATGGGCCGTTCATCTATGCCGGCTGGCTGGATGCGCCCGACCCGGAGATGGCGCTGCTGCTGGCGCGTGAGCACTATGGGCAGGATCAGAAGTGCGAGCACATCTGGGCGGCGCCGCGCGAGTACGTTGGCGGGTTGCGTGAGAATGCAGGCGCTGCGGAACAGCCGGTGTCGTCGCCACGCGAGTATCAGATCTTCACGCAGCAGAATGCGGGCGACCAGTATATATCATCAGTTATCATCACGGCGCGCTCGGCTGCGGAAGCGATCGCGAATGCGAAGTCGTCATCAGAGCTGCCCGATGCGGCGTCGCTGCACCACATCTGGGCGATACCGATCGCGGAGATTGCGCGCACGGATGATGATGATCTGATCTGGCGGTACACCGATCAGAGCTACCGCCTGGCGCGCGGCTACAGCAAAGACGTGCGCGACAAGTGGGAGAAGCTCCGCGCCGAACGCGATCTGAGCGAGTATGAGAAAGATGATTTGAAGGAGACGTTTTAGAGGGCTGGTTGTGGGTTGTCAGTCGTCGGTTTTCAGTTGTCGGTAAGCGGTGGTCGGTCTGAGAACTGACAACCGACAACTCATAACCGATAACGAAAAAGGAATGGCAGCATGCAGGACTTCCGCAAGCTGGATGTGTGGGCGCGATCGCACCAGTTCGTTCTGAGGGTATACGATGTGACTTCGATGTTTCCCGACGATGAGCGATTCGGCCTGACATCACAGATTCGACGATCTGCTGCATCGGTGCCGGCGAACATCGCTGAGGCGTGCGGGCGGGATGGAGGCCGGGACATGGCCCGGTTCCTTCAGATTGCGATGGGTTCTGCATGTGAGGTTGAGTACCACCTGATACTCGCCGCTGACCTGAGACTCACGAGCGAAGAGGATGAGGCAGAACTCATGAATGAAATCGTGCGTGTGAAGCGCATTCTTGCCGCGTTGATCGCCCGTGTTCGGCACGTCGATCCAGCCACACCCGCATAAGCATCACAACCAGCGACTGACAACTGACAACTGAGAACCAACAACCAACAACCGACCACCGAGAACTGACAACCGATGACTGACAACTGCCAACTCCTGCTCGCTGCTGCTGACGACAAGCTTGTGCTCGGCCATCACGATTCCGACTGGACGGGCCTTGCGCCGATACTGGAGGAGGACATTGCCTTTTCCAGCTTTGCGCAGGATGACATTGCCCATGCGCAGGCGATCTACGAGCACATCGCATCGACTGCTGGCGGCAGGGCGGATGACCTCGCACTCGGGCGCACGCCGGAGCAGTATCGCTGCGCTGCGATCACGGAACTGCCCGATGAGTTCAACTGGGGCTTTGCGCTCGTGCGGCTGATGTTCTGCAACACGTTCAACAAACTGCGGTTCGATCGGCTTGCTCAATCGAACGATGCGATGCTCGCAGCGCTTGCCAGGCGGCTGTCTGCAGAACAGTTCGTGGCGATCGAGCATGTCGAGGGGTGGATCGAACGGCTGGGCAACGGCACGGATGAAGCGCGCGAGCGGCTGCAGAACGCGGTCGATCAACTGCAGGATGAAGCAGTCATGCTCTTTGAGCCGGTCGAGGGGCAGGATGAACTTGTCGCCAGCGGGTTTTATCCGGGTGATGATGCGGCTATGTTCGAGCAGTGGCGAGAGCGCCTGCAGGATCTTGCAAAGCGTTCGCAGCTTGCGTTGTCGCTGAATTCGCCGGACAGGATGCGCTTCGGCGGCAGACGCGGCAAGCATACGCCGCACCTGGCAGCGCTGTTGAATGAAATGTGCGAGGTGTATCGCATCGAACCGGGCGCGAGCTGGTAGCCGAGCTATGTCGTCGCGGCTGATCGCATGAGCGAACCGGGCGCGGCGAAGCGGTTGTCATCGACGGTTGCATTGAGCACATCGAGCAGGTCGATGACTGTTTCAGTGCCGATCTGCTCGGTCCACTCGAAGGGGCCCTTCGGATAGTTCACGCCGAACTTGAGCGCAGTGTCGATATCGTCGCGATGGGCAACGCCGCGCTGCTCTGCGAGGTGGGCCTGGACAATCAATGCTGCGACAATGCGAGCGAGGATCATTGGCTGGAGATTGTTGTCAGGTGATGCGCCCGCGGCCATCGTGAAGTTATGTGCTGCTTTGTGAACAGGTTCATCGACAGCCGCGGTGTTCGTTGTGACTTCGACAGCGAGTGTTGGCTCATCGGTTGAGTAATCGTATACGCCGCGCTGTGTCTTTCGGCCGAGGCGACCCTGCGCAACGAGGGATTCCTGCAAGTTACTGGGCGCAAGCAATGGCGGATTGCCGAGTTGCTCCCACACGCTGCGCGTCGTGGCGGTATTTATATCCTGACCGATGAGATCGGTAAGTTCAAACGGCCCCATGCGGAAGCTGCCGAGCGACTTCATGGTCGCATCGATCATATCAGGCGGCGCAAGGCCGTCTTCGACGATGCGGAACGCTTCGAGATAGTATGGGCGGGCGACGTGATTCACGATGAAGCCGGGGACATCGTTGGCGCGCGCGACGACCTTGCCCCATGACTCAGCGATGTGCGCGATCGTGTCGACGACGCGAGGATCCGTATGCTTGCCCGCGATGACTTCGACAAGTTTCATCAGCGGGGCCGGATTGAAGAAATGCATGCCGACCACGCGCTGGCGGGCAGCTTCATCCAGCGATTCACTGAGCTTCGTGATCGAGAGCGATGATGTATTTGTGGCGATGATTGCATCGTCTGCAAGATCGGCCAGCGCGTTGTTGAGGACCTGAGTCTTCACAGTCAGATCTTCAACGATCGCTTCGATGAGCAGTTCGCACGACGACAGACTCGAGTGCGCGGTCGCGATGTGCAGACGCTTGGTGGCAGCGTGTGCATCATCAGCAGACATCCTGCCCTTCTCCACAAGCCGATCAAAGCGCGCACGGATTCCCTCGACGGCCTGATGGACAGTGGCTTCATCAACGTCCATCAACTGGACAATCCAGCCGTGCTGCGCAGCCACCTGTGCGATGCCCGCGCCCATCGTGCCGGCTCCGAGGATTGCAACGCTGTGGTTCGTGGTGTTCGTCATGATTGAACTCAGATCAATACGGGTTTGCAGGTTGGATCGAGCGCAATGTCCGGGCCCGAGAAATGTTGATCGATGAAGTCATCCTGCCAGCCGCGCGTGTCTTCTGAAAGCAGTTCCTGGATGGTGTTTTCGCAGCGATCGCAGAACATGAAGGGGAACCCATCCACGAACATGTCTGCTCCAATGCAGTGAGCGTACACCGTCCACGATCGGCAGTCAGTCCGTGGGCGATCGCACAGGGCGCACAGGTCGATCGTGCCTCGATATCGCATGCGCGGCCGTGCGAACGCATCCATCTGCTGTCGCGATTCTGTTGACACTTCCGACGCCATGGCCTCGCGGCACTGTTCGCAAATCGCAAGTTCGAGGATCGTCTCATCATGCACGAACGTCTTCATGACTACGTGATGTCGATGGATCGCACCCTGCGCGAATTGCTTCTCACAAATCGTGCAGTGTTTGAAGACTTCTTCGGAATACGCGGAGTGGAACACCGGATCCGTCGGGCGTTTTTCAAAGCCCATGAACACGACCCTGGTGTCTTCATCGCTTCGGTCCATATCACTTGCCCTTGAACTGCGGCTTGCGCTTTTCGATAAATGCGGTGACGCCCTCGAAGTGATCCTCGGTCTTCCCGGCCGTGTCTTGCGCGAATGCTTCAGCGGCGAGTTGCGACTTGAGATCGTTCTCGAATGACTGGTTGAGCAGTTTCTTCGTGAGCGCGAGACCCTTCCCGGGCAGATTGGCAAGGTGGGATGCAAGCGAACGGGCTTCATCCATCAGCGCATCGGCTGCGACGACCTTATTCACAAGGCCGATGCGCCCGGCCTCTTCCGCGCTGACTTTGCGGCCTGTCATGCACATCTCCATCGCGCGGCCGAGGCCGATGAGTCGTGGCAGCGTCCACGTGCTGGCTGAATCGGGAATCAGCCCGACGTTGATGAACACCTCGATGAACGCTGCATGTTCGGATGCAAGACGCATATCGCACGCGAGCGCGAGCGAACAGCCGGCACCTGCGGCAACGCCATTGACCGCTGCGATCACGGGCTTTGGCGATGTCATGATGCGCGTGATGATTGGATCATATCGTTTCTTGAGATCATCGCCGAGTTCCGGCACATGGCCGGGCACATACTTGCTCTTCAAGTCGCCCAGATCCTGTCCGGAGCTGAACGCCTTGCCCGAGCCGGTGATGATGATCACACGGACATCTGTATCGCGGTCCGCCTGCTTGAGCGCATCAGCAAGTTCTTTACTGAGCACATCGTTGAACGCGTTGTAGGTATCCGGGCGATTGAGCGTGATCGTGCAGATATGTTCTGCCGTGTCAGTCGCGATCGTTTCGTAGGTTGTTTCGGGCGCTGTTGCGGTAGTCATGGCTCAATCCAGTGAAGTTATTCAGCATCCTTTGAAGTCTGGCTTACGCTTCTCGACGAACGCGCGCATGCCTTCCTTCTGATCATGCGTAGAAAACAGCAGATAGAACAGCTTGCGTTCGTATTCGAGCCCTTCGGAGAGCGTTGTCTCGTGTGCCTTGAGCACGGCCTCCTTCGCGAGGCGGAGTGCGACGAGCGATTTCCTCGCCAGTTCGTGGGCGACCTTCAGCGCTTCGGAATAAAAATGTTCAACGGGCACGACGCGACTCACGAGCCCGCAGTTGAGCGCTTCGTCGGCTGTCAGGAAGCGCCCGCTGAGAATCACATCCATTGCCACAGCTTTGCCGACCGCGCGCGTCAGCCGCTGTGTGCCGCCGGCGCCTGGCATGACGCCGATGTTGATCTCCGGCTGACCGAACTGCGCTGTTTCCGACGCGATCACGATATCGCAGTGCATCATGAGTTCGCACCCGCCGCCAAGCGCCCAGCCGCTGACGGCAGCGACGATCGGCTTCTTCACTCGCTTGATGCGCTCCCATGTCGCGAACTGGTCGCGTTCATACATCTCGACGGGTGATCGCTCCGCCATGTCGCCAATGTCCGCACCGGCCGCCCATGCACGCTCGCTGCCCGCGATCAGTATCACACTTATGTTCGGGTCGTCATCCCACACTTCGCACTGCTCCGCGAGCATGGTCATCAGTTCCGGGTTGAGTGCATTGAGCACCTTCGGCCGGTTCAGACGGACAATGCCGACACGCCCGTTGGTTTCGGTGAGGATCAGGTCATGGTTGGCTGATTCGGTCGTCATGGGCTTGGTTTCTACTGTTGTCATTGCGATGCTCGGTCGATCAGTCGTGCGAGTGTTGCTTTCGGCAAAATGCGCTGGACCTGCTTTCCTGTCCCAGCCACAATCTCTCGTCCATCTGGAAACACATGGTACGCGGTCACATCGCACACGAGGGTGGTATCCCTGAGTTCTGTCGCAACCGCCTCAACACGGACGCTGTGCCCCACGGGCGTCGGCGAGACGTGGTCGATCGACAAGTGCCCGCCAATGCCTTCCTCATGCTCTTCAAGATGCGGCGCGAGCACCTTGCGAGCGGCAAGTTCCATGTGGTGAGCCATCGACCAGGTTGAATACACGCGATGCACCACGGTGCCATCGAATGCCGGGCACATATCCTCAGTCACGGTGATGGTGACTTCCGCACGGTTGCCGACTTTCAGTGAAGGACGCATGGCTGCAAGTGTAACGGCGATAGTCATCAACCGCATGGCCTGACGATCGCGTTACGATGCTGGCTATGTTCGGACTGATCGTGCTGTTGCTGACTGCCGGGGCGCTGCTCATCGCGCTGATGACGACGCTGCTGGTGCGCGGCGTCACGCAACCTCCGCGGCACACCGACGGCTACGCACTCGCGAGGAACATGCCAACCGACCCATCCGATCTCGATCTGCGCTTTGAATCATGGATGCTTGATCGTCCGGATGGCACATCACTGCCAGTCTGGGAGATCGACCTCCATCGACCTGACTCGTCGCAGCTCTTGACACTCGTGATGGTGCACGGTTGGGGGCAGTCGAAGATTGACATGCTCGCCCGGCTTGAAGTTTACCGATCAATCGACGGCATTGGCCGTGTCATCCTCTACGACATGCGCGGACACGGAGAAGAGGCCAGCCGTTGCACGACGCTCGGCGCGCGCGACGATGATGACCTTCTGGCATTGCTCGAGCAGATCGGCAGCGGACCAGTACTCCTCGCCGGCCACTCGATGGGCGCGCAGATCGCCATGCGCGCGATGGCGCAGGCCGACGATTCTGTGCGCGAGACCGTTCGCGGCGTCATTGCAAAGGGCGTGTTCGACGACTTCCATCGATCAATGCGCAACCGCTTGCGCGTCCGAGGCTATCCCACTCGGCCGATGACTGACCTCGCCATGCTCTGGCTGCGGCTGACGGGGCGAACAGCAAAACGAGTTCTGTCGGTTGCAGAGCATGTATCCCGCCCGACCCTCGTGCTGCATGGCACCGATGATGTGACCGCTCCGATCGACGAAGCCCGCGCAATCGCCGAACGCCTGCCGAATGCGGAGTTTGTGGAACTTGCCGGAGCAGGCCACCTTGATGCGCACACACGAGCCGCATCAGAGTTTGAAACTGCACTTCGCCGGTTTGTGATGCAACTTCATGATCCGACAAACTCACAACGAACAGATAGCGCCCATGACTGAAGATACAAGCAGACCACATCAGCCTCCGATCGTTATCGTCCAATCTCCTGCGGGCGCTTCCTCTCTTTGCTTCCAAACCGACAACGCTCGCTCGCTTCGCCTGTTGCTGCTGTTCGCAGTTACAATGATTATTTTTGTATTCGTGCTGCTTGTCTACTTCCCGCCGAGCAGCGTGCCGATTTATGTACTCATGTTTCAGATGGTGTTCTTCGTCGTGATCGTCGGAGGCCCGTGCGTGCATCGTACACTGTTGTGGGTACGCGAGAAGCGCAAACTTGCGCAGCGCGAACAACCTGCGGACAGCCTGAACGATGTCGTGCGCGCAGCGCTCGTCACATTGGGTGGGCTGTGCCAGCTCTCTGTTCTGACCGGGCGACCTCGTAGCACGTCATTGACACGTTTCCGTCAGTTTGTACTGGCGAAAGGCGTCTCGCCGGACGTCATGATCCTGGACGCGAAACTGCAACCCATTTTGGAGATCTTGCCGATTGTTGAAGAGTTTGTTGAACCCGAACGCCTGCTCAACGCGATACCACGTCGTTCAAACTCGTTTGTTGTTCAACTGCTTTTTCTCGGATTTGTGTCCTGGATGACCCTGCAGGCAGCCCGAGACGGCGACATTGTCCTTGCCGTCGCCGGAGGAACTATCGTTGTCCTATTCGGCACCCAAGTGCTCAAATCGCTCGGTGTCCATTTTGCGGAGGGCAGCAAACCGGCGTTGGGGATGGGTGTGCTCGTGGATAGACAGGGACGACGCTGGCGGGTTGATAACAGCACCGTGTACATCCATCCCATGCGGCATGGATTCAGCAAGTCCGTCATGATCGAACTGATCGGCCCGGACGGCTACCTGTTGATTCAGTGCATGGGCGAGAACGATGCGGCACTCGCCACATTCTGGCAACGATGGATGCACCCGAATCCAAGGCCTGAACTTGGATGACTGATCCACCGCTGCGATGTGCGGTTCGTGATTGAATCGGTGGGACGCTCCGACATACGAGCATGCTCACTCCCGCTCGAACACGGTCGCCACACCCTGTCCGACGCCGACGCACAGGGCCGCGATGCCTCGCTTTGCATCGGTGCGCGTCATCTCGTGCAGCAGTGTCGCGACAAGGCGGGCGCCGCTGCATCCGAGCGGATGGCCAATCGCGATTGCTCCACCCTTGGGATTCACCTTTGCCTCGTCGATTCCCAAATCGCGCACACATGCGAGCGACTGGGCCGCGAACGCCTCATTGAGTTCGAGGATCGCGATATCATCGAGCGTGAGCGATGCGCGCTGCAGGGCTTTGCGGATCGCCGGGACGGGGCCGAGCCCCATGCAGGCAGGATCGACACCGGCTGCAGCGCTTGGCCCGACATACGCGATTGGCGTGAGGCCGAGTTGCTTTGCCCGTGATTCTTCAACAAGCAGCACAGCCGCCGCGCCGTCGTTCACCCCTGAACTGTTGCCCGCAGTCACCGTACCCTTGTCGTCCTTCGCGAACACCGGGCGGAGCTTGGCGAGTTTCTCCAGCGTTGTATCCGGGCGCGGGTGCTCGTCGGTGTGAACAACAAGCGGATCGCCCTTGCGTCGCGGGATCGTCACGGGCACGACTTCATCATCAAACAGGCCAAGCTCGTACGCTGCAGCCCACTTCTGCTGGCTCCAGAGCGCGAATCGATCCTGGTCCTCACGGCTGATGTCATATTTCCGCGCGACGTTCTCTGCCGTTTCACCCATCGCATACGGATGATGCATCTCAGCGAGCTTTGGATTCGTGAACCGCCAGCCGATCGAGGTGTCGAACATCTCCTGGCTGCGATCGAATGGCGTTTGAGCTTTGCTGAGAACGAGCGGAGCCCGGCTCATGGATTCAACGCCGCCTGCGATGAACACATCGCCGTGGTTCGCTTCGATCATGCGGGCCGCAACGTTGATCGCATCGAGGCCCGATGCGCACAGGCGATTGACTGTTGAGCCAGGCACTGTCGCGGGCAGTCCAGCCAGCAGTGCGGCCATGCGCGCGACATTGCGATTGTCTTCACCGGCCTGGTTCGCAGCACCGAAGTAGACATCCTCGATGAGTGCCGGGTCAATGCCGGACCGCTCGACCACAGCGCGGATGATGTGGGCCGCCATATCGTCCGGACGGACGGGCGCGAGCGCCCCGCCATATCGGCCGACGGGTGTCCGCAGAGCGGAGATGACCGCCACGCGACGTCTTGAATGATGATCAGACATGGGCGGATGGTAGGCAGCCGATCC
>CAZVXI010000128.1:0-9251 GCA_964631295.1 uncultured Isosphaeraceae bacterium | reverse complement strand
GGCGCTTCGTTTAGCAGGCTCTCGACGTCTTGCGGGTTCAGGTTCAGGAGGTTTCAGTGAACAACTTGGATCGGCCGTACGGATTCACCGGCTGCTGCGGGCACGCCTCGTTGATCGGAACATGCTCTGCGGCCGGCTCGCCATAGGTCGCGCATGTGCTTGAGAAGACCAGCCGCGTCACGCCCGCGTGCTCCATCGCCTCCAGCAACCCGAGCGAGGCGGCAGTGTTCGCGCGGTAGTAAGCGAGCGGTTGATGCACAGACTCACCGACGTATGCCTTCGCGCCAAAGTGCATGACGAGATCAATCGATCGGTCGCGCAGCACTTGCGCGATGCGAGCAACATCGCCAAGATCTGATTCGACAAAGATCAGGTCGCCGAGCGGGCTGAGGATGTCAACAATCTGCCGATGGCCGCGGCTCAGATCATCGACAATTGTAACGGCGTGGCCATCTTGCAGCAGGCGAAGGGCTGCGTGTGAGCCGATGTATCCTGCACCGCCTGTCACCAGAACATGCATGCGGCGAGTGTAACAACGAACCGGCCAATGATCAGACTGTGAACAGCCAACCCGCACAACCCGGCGAGGATCATCCCCAGACCACCAGCGAACTGGCGATCGTGCGCGGACTCATCGGCGGCTTCCTGATGGGTCTCGCGAATCTGGTGCCCGGCATCTCCGGCGGGACGATGCTGCTCGCGACAGGTGTGTACCCGCGGTTCATCCGGGGCGTGGCAGAAGTCACGACGTTTCACTTCCGACTGCCGACGCTTGTGCTGCTCGGCTGCATCGTCGTCGCGGCACTGACAGCGTTCTTCGGCCTCGCCGGGCCGATGACCGCGCTTGTGGTTGAACAGCGCTGGATCATGTACAGCATCTTCATCGGGCTCACACTCGGCGGTGTGCCGCTGCTGTGGTCGATGCTGCGACCGGCGAGTATCGGCGCGTTCGTCGGCGTTGCGATCGGCATCGCGGGTATGGCGGCGATTGCGTTCGTGAATCCCGGGGAAGGCAGCGATGCCGACGGCCACAGTTATCTTATGTACGGCCTTGCAGGCCTGGCGGCGGCATCGGCGATGGTCCTGCCAGGCATTTCCGGCAGTTACCTGCTGCTGGTGATGGGCCAGTACATTGCCGTGCTCGGCGCTGCATCGATGCTCAAGGACGGGCTTGTCGATCAGGACTGGACCCTCGTCGGCGATGCGATGCACATCGTGATTCCGGTCGGCATCGGCGTGGTCGTCGGCATCGCGACGGTGAGCAACGTCGTCAAGTTCCTGCTCGAGCATGTCGAGAAACCCACGCTCGGCGCGCTGCTCGGGCTGCTGCTCGGCTCGGTCCTCGGGCTCTGGCCGTTCCAGCGAGGCGTTGCGCCAGACGTTGGCTCAACGTTTCGAGGCGATACCGTCATCGAGCGCGATGGTGAACTGCTGATGCAGGCCACAGGCCGGCTGATCGAACCGGCTGACTACCCCACCGCGCTATTTGCCCCCACCGCCGGGGAGATCACACTCGCGCTGATGATCGCCGCCGCTGCTTTCGGGCTCTCGTGGCTGGTCGCGCATATTGGCCGGGAGAAACCAACGCACCGGCCCGTGTGATCAGAACGCATCCTTCACCTGAATCGACTGATCCGGGGGTTGCGGCCATGCCGATAACGCAGCAGCAGTTGGCACAATGTTGCGCCGATTTTGCGCCTTTGCCTCCCCATTTGGGCAACCACGCATGACCAGCATCGCAAGCACGATCGTGATCATCGGCCCGCCGTCGCACTGTGCCCGGCTGGAGCAACAACTCGACCTGCTCGGCGACGAGCGGCCTGTCACACTCGGCTGGATCACCCCTCCCGACAACGCCGTCGATCAGGATCACGAGCACGAGCAGCCGATTCTTGGCACGCTCAACGAACTCGAAGCGATCGTCGCGCAGCGGAAACCCGGCGCAGCGCTCGTCTCGTTTCCCGCCATCATGACCGATTGCATCACAAGCATCCGCACGCGACTGCGACGATTGGAAATCCCCGACCGGTTCATGCCCACGCTCGAAGATCAACTGGCAGGCATCGGGCCGCGAACGCAGCTTGACATCGACCCGGTCACGCTCCTCGGCCGGCCTGCACGAAGCATCGATGAAGACGCTGTGGGTGATATTCTCACTGGCCGCACGATCCTGATCACCGGCGCAGGCGGGTCGATCGGATCCGAACTCGCGCGCATCGCTGCCAAATTCGAGCCGGCGCGCATCATCTGCGTTGATCGTTCAGAGAATGCGCTGTTCGAGATTGATCGGCAGATTGCGCGGCAGCATGCATCCTTGCCGCGCACCGCGCTGTTGCACGATGTTGTGGACGACCGTGCGACGCTGCGGCACGTGGCGGATCTTCGACCCGACATCATCTTTCACGCAGCGGCCCACAAGCACGTTCCGATGATGGAAGACCACCCGCTCGCTGCGGTGCGCAACAACGTGCAGGGAACCAAATCCGTCGCTGACGCAGCGCACATCGTCGGTGTCGAGCGTTTCGTGATGATCTCGACTGACAAGGCCGTCAACCCGTCATCGATCATGGGCGCAACGAAACGGCTTGCAGAACTCTACGTGCAGCACGTGCACGTGCATTCGCCGACGTCTTTCTCGATGGTGCGCTTTGGCAACGTGCTGGGTTCGGCAGGTTCCGTGCTTGAGACATGGTCGCGCCAGATTGCAGACGGCGGCCCCATCACCGTCACGCATCCGGATATGACGCGATACTTCATGACGATTCCGGAAGCAGCATCACTGGTCATGCAGTCTGCCACGTTGCAGGATCCTGCAGCGCCGTGCGGCGAGGTGTTCCTGCTCGATATGGGTGATCCGATCAACATCGCCGACCTTGCGGATCGGTTCATCGACGCGCACGGTCTCACGCCAATCAGGAGTAGAACAACGACGCGCCGCGAAGATGATGCTGTCGGCTGCATGCCGGTGGTTTTCACCGGGCCGAGACCTGGCGAAAAGCTGCATGAAGATCTCTCATTTGATGCTGAGCGCATGACGCAGACACGTCACCCGGATATACACATCTGGCAACAGCAACCGCCAGACAGCACGTACATTGAGCACATCATCCATGCAACCTCGCAGTTGTCGTACCGGGATGATCCGAGCCACATCTCGGCAGTTGTGCGGTCGCTTGTCCCGGAGATGACCGAGCCCGTCTGCGTTGTGGCTGTGTGATGTGTTCGGACTCACGCGATGCGCGCACATGGTCGACAACAGTCTGGCACGCAGCATGCATGATTCCGTTGGTCGAACACCCGATTCCGTGGAGAGGCCCATGACTCGATCTGCAGCAATCGACTCCCTGCTCGCAACAGCGCATGCATTGCGCGGTGAACTTGCGGAGAATCGCGCATCGATCCGACGACGGCTGCGAACCTGCGGCAGGCACGACCCGATGCAGACAATCACCGGCGCGAGCGCGCTCGACCGCGCATGCGATGAGCTTGACATGCTGATCGCCGACCTCGCTGAGCACGAATGTGCATGTCAGCCGCGGGTACACCCGATCGTGGACATCACACCGCTGGCAGCGCGACAATCCAGAACGATCTGCGTCGCCTGACGACTGGCCCTTGTGTATGCGGGTACGATGTGCTTGTGGGCATCTACAGCAAGTACATCCTGCCATGGGGTATGGAGTTCTGCATGCGGGACGACCGCTTCACCAGACTCCGGCAGCGATTGCTTGCGCCGGTGCGTGGCGAGGTGCTCGAGATCGGTTTCGGCACCGGGCTCAATCTCCTCCATTACAATCCAGCAAGTGTTTCGCGCCTCACGTTTGTCGATGTGAATCCCGGCATGCATCGCAAAGCACGCGAGCGCATCGACGCATCGCCGATCCCGGTGGATGTGAAGGTGCTGTCGGCTGAGACACTCCCGTTCGATGATGCCATGTTTGATTTTGTTGTGAGTACCTGGACCCTGTGCAGCATTCCGGACCTGCCGGCAGCGCTGCGCGAAATGAGGCGTGTGCTCAAGCCGGACGGACGCTTCCTGTTTGTCGAGCACGGCCTCTCGCCGGATGCGAACGTCCAGCGATGGCAACATCGACTCAACCCGCTGCAGAAACTCTGGGGCGGCGGGTGCAATCTCAATCGAAACATCAGGCAGTTCATCACCGATGCGGGCTTTGCGATCGACACACTCGAAACGTTTTATCGCGAGAAGGACCCGCGATTTCTCGGATATACCTATTTCGGGTCGGCCCGGCCGATGAGCGATTCGGTTGAGCGTGAACGTGCTTTGGCCAGCACTCATCCGGCGTGACTCTGATCGCCGGATCACTGGTGCCCGTCCGATGAGTTGATCCAACTCGCTGCGACACTTGCGATCTCATCGAGCGCTTCATCATCGGTTCGGCCGGAGCGTTTGAGTACATGAAAGCCATGGTCGGCGCCATCGATGATGTGCAGTGTCGCATGCGGCATATCTTCAACAATCGGCGTGAGCAGGACTCACGTGTCTCGCCTGGCTGGATGACGCCGGCCTCAACTTCAGCACGCGTACACGCGCAAGTCGCAACCGCATCGGTAACTGAAACCGGCGTTTCCGATTCGTTGAGGAGCAGGACGGATGCCTCGATCTCCTGAGTCACCGCGTCTGAGTGAATCACTCCGAAGTCGTAGGTGGCCATGAACGGAAGCGAGTCAGTCCCCTCATGCGGAGTCCTTGCAGACACATCCGTATGGTCTCGATCGCACGCCGCCATGAGTCCCGTCAACAGCAGGAAGGACAACCACAGTCGACAGGCAGTCATCGCTCGATTCCCCTATCTCGAGAGGTCTGCAGTATCTCAGGGAGATTATCTGTGATCATTGCCTCGATTGGCTTAGAGAGCTGAATACGACGTCCATCTACGATTATGGATGCTCCGCCGATCGTGTAACTGATACGCAACGTTGAATCGCGCACCCATGTACCGTGCGTGGGTGATTTTGGTTCGAATACCTGCGAGCGCCCGCTCTCTCTGTCTAATTGTTCGGCGCTTACCCTGACGAACTCCGTGTAGTTTGCGACGGGTTTCAATCCGCGCTCAATTCGTGGTGCCAGTCCAGGCCTGCCTCCCCACAGATGCGCCCGGATTGGTATCAGCAGGCCTCCAAAATCACCCCACTCGTCGATCGTGAACTCGTTACGACTGATGAGTTCATCGGTAGCCGGATCGAATGTTTCGACAGTAATTCTTCGTAGAGCGTAGTCGCCCTCCGTATTGACATCGCAGGTCACGACAATGTCCGCGCGAGAACGCAACGCTGGGACGCGGAATCGGACCGAAACTCGTTCAGCCGTGAGCGACTCTGATATGACGTTACTACTTGTCAAGGTGGCGGCCAGTCCATTGGCCATCACACCACACCGATAATCAACACACCCATTCCATACATCAAGGAATGGGATCACATCCACCCTGCTAAACGCATCCACACGGAGCTGGCGCGGAGTCGTTTCAGTTTCCGGCGCTTCCATGTACCATTTGCTGCCATTCCACATCCACGAGATTTCTGGCAGGTTGTCCTGCTCAGCATCTGCCTTGGACATTCGATCAAGCCGCGTTCGGCCGTCGATGTGATTCCAGATGTATTTGTGACACCTTTCGACGATGGTCTCCGCATCGGGTACAGCAGGCCACTCCGTGTTCGTCGGATTCCACGGAACTACAGCCGGTCCCGAAACCAAAAACTCGGACTTCATGGCACCGCACCGCTCAGCCAACTCATTCACATGATGAATGACTCTGTCGGCGACGTCAGAAGTCGCAGATTCGCACAAGCACGCACCCATGGCGACCTGCAACGCTACTACGACAGATGGGTCAAATCTCATATGCACACTCGATCCGGTGGCAGCATAATCCAGTGTCATAGGCATTGATGCAGACGAATGATCCGTCAGGGTAGAAGAACGCTTCCCCCGCCATGATGTTGCCGCATCCAGCTTCTTCGTACAGATTCCAGCAGTTGTGCCCTGCCGGTCGTTCGTAGGGTCCCCCAGGTGGATCTTCGAAACACGCACTCCGAACCTCAAGTTCATCTGAACAATACTGGCATCGAAACCCAGACGTCAGAACGGGTTCTTCACACCCTGCACTCTCGAGGCAGATCGCGGTGAGCCCCATGTTCTGGTCCGCCGGTACCGGTGGCCCCAACGGGCACTCCTGATCAAACGACACACCTAAGGCTATTGCAGCCCCCAAAGTGGTCCCGACAAAGTGAGACAACATAGGTCATGCTCCTCATTGTTTGAGCGCGGTGTAGATGCGAAGCAGACGCTGAACATCATCGTCTGGGAGGAAGCGCTTTCGAATACTCGGGCCGAATCGGCGAGGGTCTCTTGGCAGCCACTCTCGGAAGGCCGCCGCTTGGGCTTCGCTCAGAAGCGGCTGAACTTGTTCGACAAACTCCATACTGATCTCGATAAGCCGAAGCAGCGCGAGCATGTATCGCTCGTGTGCCTGCGTGTCAGTTCCGGCGATCAGCACACTGCCATGATCGCGGGTGAGGGCCAGACCGGCGCGGTACGCGCGCATCGCTGCCAATTCATATCTGCGATCGTGCTCATTCTGCAGAGCGCGGGCTGCAGCTCGTTGATCGACGTTTGTGCCGGATTGCTCGTCAAACCAATCAGCGATCTCGTGTGACGGGCGGCGGACGAAAATATGCGGTGCCACCGCCTGTTCGAACGAACGTCGCCAGCGCGCGACATGGGGGTCTCCGGCCGTTTGGGCGACGACGAAGTCGATCTGCCGGGCCGCCTGTGAATCAATGTCGTGCCGACCGGACCAGCGGCGACCACTACGTTTCAGAGTCGTATCCATCTCCGTCTCGGTCGGTGTGTGGCTGAAGAGAACCTCACTCGGCTTCATGATTTCGCCCAGCTCAAACTGCTGCTTCGTCAGCAGCGGTTCCAGACGAACGTAGTATTCGCGCAGAATGTCAGCAATCTGTACGCGAAATGCGGCTTCGTCCAGTCGTCCTTCCTGCCGCGCCGCGAAGCGGGCGCACACGTCACCCAGGACGCCCTCAATCATCGACTCGCGCGCGAGCGATGCGACATCGACGTGCATGAACTTCTGATTGCGCAGCGCCACATCCGCACCGGCGTCCGCCAACTCGAGCAGGATGAACTGCCTGGCGGTGAAAAGGAAGTGTCCTGCATCGTCAAGCACGGCCTGCAGAGAGGCGAACAGAGTGATCAGGAGATCGTGATGCCTGCGCCGAATGTCGCGCCGCGTGTTGTGAACCGCTGCGCTGATCTCACGCAGCGTCACCCAGCGAGGATCATCGGGAGGCGCACGGACAGGGCCATCCATCTCAAGCCCCGGAAACAGGATGGCCGCTCGATCCTCCGGCATCAGCACGCTGCGCAACGCGCGCTGCTGCAGAAATCCGGCATCGACGAGTTCTGCCCCGCCGACCTGCCGCAACTCATCCAATGCCACAAGATACACCGCGAACGCGTCCCGGCACGCTTCCGCCTGCGCTTCGTCAAGCATGGCCGCTTCGATCAGCCGTTCAATGTCGTTCGCCTGACATGTGCCGTGAATCACTGCTGGCGGGACGGGCGGATCATTGCCGACCTGCTGCCCATTGGATTCGTGCGACACGCTGATGGCAAACAGCAACCCAACACACCAACCCGACCACACAGAGAAGACTCTTGGTTTATACATCCCGAAATCCCTCGTTTGAGACTTCATGGTGTCCTCTTATCAACCGGTGTATTGAGCAGGAAAACGCAGACGCTGTCAACAGAGGAAAGAAAGAAAGAAAGAAAGAAAGAAATAGATCGTAACATTCTGAAAACACAGTGGTTGCGCTCGTTGGTGATCCCTGCTGAGATCGACGCCTACAAGGCGGGGAGCTGTGGATAACTACGGTGTTGATGCCTTCTGCCACGCATTTGGCGGTTTGATTCGTTCTCAAGTGTCCGTGACGTTGGGCGATCATGGGCATCAGTGACTGGGCTTGGCATGTTCCGCACGTTCAGATTCGTTGGATGCTCGACTGCGCTGCGATACTTGCGATCTCATCGAGCGCTTCATCATCGGTTCGGCCGGAGCGTTTGAGTACATGAAAGCCATGGTCGGCGCCATCGATGATGTGCAGTGTCGCATGCGGCATATCTTCAACAATCGGTGTGAGCAGGTCGAGATTCGCGAGTTTGTCGCGCGTGCCCTGCAGAAACAGCATCGGGGGTTTCACATCATAAAGGTGTGCCGCACGTAATGTGCTTTCCTGCCCCGCCGCATGCAGCGGGAAGCCGAAGAAGATGATGCCTCGGACGCGATCATCCGGCTGCTCAGCAAGCGCCGTTGAAGTCATGCGCCCACCCATCGACTTGCCTCCTGCAAACAGGGGACGATCGGGTGCGATTGCTGACGCGTGATTGATCGCAGCACGGATTGTTGCGGTGAGTTTCTTCGGCGAATCCGGCCGGCGCGAACCGGACTCCGTGTACGGAAAGTTGAACCGAAGGGTGGCGATGGAGTGATCTGCCAGACGCTGCGCGATCGATTCCATGAATGCGTGTGTCATGCCCGCACCCGCGCCGTGCGCGAAGACGAGCAGCGCGCGGGCGTCCGGCGGGATCATCTCGATTGCAGAGACCGAGCCGATGCCGGCAATGGTGATGGTAGATTGCGATGTTGGCATGGCGCGTTCCGCTGTGCTTCGCGTCTATTCGCCGAGCCAGTCTGCGTACAGATCCGGGCGGCGGTCGCGCATGAACAACTTCTGCGCGTGTGAGTCGGGCACCTGCCCGAGGTCAACTTCACACAGAAGTATCTCCTCGGTGCCCTGCCCTGCTCGCGCGATGACATTGCCTGCCGGGTCGCACACGAACGATTCGCCGGCAAAGTGGATCTTGTCTTCCTTCCCGACCCGATTGCACAGCGCCGTGTAATAGCCGTTCTGGAATGCTGCGACGCGCAGCTCTGCTTCGTACAGACCATCGGGCCACTCACCCACAGCGCCCGCCTGGGGCACGATGACCAGTTCCGCGCCGTTGACTGCGCATGCGCGCATGTATTCGGGGTAGTGGCGATCGTAACAGATGGCGACAGCGATCTTCCCCGCGGCCGTTTCGTACACGCGCGGGCCGTCGCTGCCGGGCGGCTGAGCGTAGTAACTTTTCTCGTGGAACCAGTTGTAATCGGTGATGTGAACCATACGCGTGACGCCGAGCAACGAACCGTCCGCGTCGATGACGG
>CAZVXI010000127.1:0-9306 GCA_964631295.1 uncultured Isosphaeraceae bacterium | reverse complement strand
CCAGCGGCCGACCCGTGTTGGAGAGCAGCAGCCGGTGCTTGTCACGGCCGTCGTTGAATCGGGCCAGGCTCGGCCGAAGCTGCGTGAGGTAGTCATCGGTGGCGCGCTGGGCCGGATCGCCGATCGGCACCATCCGCTGCCTCGAGCCTTTGCCCGTCACGAGCAGTACGCCAAGTGTCGCGTTGTATTCGCGAACTTCCAGTCGGCCGACTTCCGATGCACGCAGACCAGCCGCGTACATGAGTTCGAGCATCGCGCGGTCGCGCAGCCAGAGGCGACCAGCCTCAGGATTGGCAGCGTCGATGAGAAGTCTCATCTGTTTGGGCGAGAGCACGCCGGGCAGTCGCTTCCACTGGTGCGGCCGTTCAAGCAGTCGTGCGGGATTGTCGGGCGTCACTCCGTTGGCATGCAGATAGCGGAAGAACACGCGCAGTGTTGCGAGGTGCCGGGTGATCGACGATGGCGCGAGTTCCCGTTCACGATGCAGCCAGCGCATGTGCTCGGCAAGCATGCGCGCATCAACGGCAGTCGGATCAACCATCGCGCCCTCGCCGAGATGTACCTCGAGATCGCGCAGGTCTGCCGCGTACGCATCGAGCGTGGCGCGCGCAAGGCCTGCCTCCACCTTCAGGTAGGTGAGGAAGTTACGAACCGGTCGGGCGCAGTGCGACATGGCGGCCATTGGCAGTGATCGAGATCATCGGAAGGGGTGGGGAATCCATGTCAGCATTGGCGTCAAGCAATTCCTGTGAAATGCTCCGGTACATCGGGCAGGTGTGATACGCCCCGAAGCACACCCCGAATGCCTGATCGAGCCGGTTGATCGACAGTCGACTGTCACATCGTGGATCATCGAGGTTCACATGGGGGCAGACCCCGACCGGATTGGCCGACCGCATCGTGGCGGCTCTGGCAGTGCTGACGTCTTCCATGACACGTCTTCCTTGTGATGTATCCGCCGACATCGGTCCGCGCGCAAGCGATTCAACAGTTTTGCTCTCCCGCGCATGAGCCGCGCTTCACTCAATGAAACACGCAGGTGTTGCGCGTTGGCCTGGCTTGAGAGCATGGCGCGCGGCTTGCAACCAAACTCACGACGGTCGGCGTTGCGGAGCGCCTCAGCATCAACTGATTCACACACGCGGATACGACAGGCATGCACGCAACACATCACAGAACAATCGACACCCACACAGAAGATGCACATGAAGTTCGTCGCATGAATGAATCGGCGATGGCGATCGACTTTGCTGCGGCAGCACAGTCCGCGGTTACAGCGGCGCGCGTCGCAGCAGCCATCCATCTCGCGCAGATCGGCGAAGCGCAGCATCAGCATGCGATTGAACGCGGAGAACGATCATGAACTATGGTTTGTACCTCTCTGCAGCGGGCGCGCTTACAAACCTGCATCGCCAGGATGTGATCGCAAACAACCTCGCGAATGTGAACACCGTCGGCTTCAAACCCGACATGGTCTTCAACCAGCAGCGACTGCCGGCTCGGCTGGAAGGGCCACATCCCGATGTATCGCCGCAATGGCTGTTGGAGAAGCTCGGCGGCGGCAACTTCGTCTCGCCAACACATGTCAACATGAAGCAGGGCGAACTCGAAGCAACTTCACGCCCGCTGGATGCAGCCATTCAGGGCGATGGGTTCTTTGTCGTTGCCGGTGATGATCCCGACAATCCGCAGTCCCTGCGGCTCACACGCGACGGACGATTCGAACTTGATCAGAATAACCAACTCATCCTCGCAGCCAGCGGCCAGCACGTACTCGGCCATGACGGCCAGCCGATCACACTCAACGGCACGGGCGCAGTCACGATCGACGCCGATGGAGTGATTCAACAGGATGGCGACGTTGTCGGGCAGCTGCGACTCGTGGAGGCGAGCGATCCGACGCAAATCGTCAAGATCGGCCACAACATGCTCGCGCTTCGTGAGGGTGCAGACGCAACCTCGCTCGTCCCCGCCAGCGGTCGCGTGCACCAGGGCCATGTCGAACGCAGTGCATCTGATCCGATCATGACGCTGAACCAACTCATCGGCGCGACCAAGGCAGTGCAAGGCAACGCAAGACTCATGCAGTACCACGACACTTTGATGGAACAGGCGATCGGCACGTTTGGCCGCGTCGCCTGATTCACTCCATCACCGCTTCAAGGAGCATCGCGATGGCAGTCGTCGCACTCAACTCTGCATCCACCGGCCTGAGCGCGCTGAGCAGCGCACTCGATGTCATCGCGAATAACCTCGCGAATGTGAACACCGATGGATTCAAGACCAGCCGGACCAACTTTCAGGATCTTCTTTACATGGAGAAGGCCCAGCCCGGTGTGGAGAATGCCAACGGCGATCAGCGGCCGATGGGCCTCTATGTGGGCCTCGGCACACGCATCAGCGGCACACAGTTCGACTTCTCGCAAGGGTCATTGCGCAACACCGGCCGCGAACTCGATCTGGCCATCCAGGGTGACGGGTTCTTTGCAGTTGAAGTTGAAGATGACCTGAGCGAAGGCGGCGTCGCCTACACGCGGGCAGGCAACTTCACGCTCAATGTTGATCGCGAAATCGTCCTTGCCAACAGCTCCGGTCGGCGGCTCATTCCGCCAATCGTCGTCCCCGATGAAGCGACCGGCATCTCCGTCAGTACCGATGGCATCGTGGAAGCCACCATCAACGGTCAGGCTGACCCGGAAAATCTCGGGCAGATCGAACTCGCGCGGTTTGTCAATCCAACAGGGCTCCGGCCGCTTGGTGAGAACCTCTACGCACCGAGTGCGGCATCCGGGCCGGGAGATCTTGGCGAGCCGCAGGTCGGCGGGCGTGGCGGCATCCAGCAGAGCGCCATCGAAGGGTCGAATGTTGACCCAGTGCGTGAACTCGTCGATCTCATCCGCACGCAGCGCGCGTTCGAGATGAACAGCCAGACGATCCAGGCTGCTGATGAAGCACTGCAAACCATCGGGAATCTCCGACGGCTCTAAATGACCTGACGCCACCTGCGTCATCGGCGCAGATATGCGATGCAATCCCTGCCGGAGCGCAGGACGGGAAAGGACAGGATGTCAATGAAAAGCACCAGAAAGACACACACGCGAGCAGTTGCGATCGGAGTCATGCTTGCTCTGGCAGTTCTCGCGCAGCCGGTACTGGCAGATACGATCAACCTTCGCGCTTCGGTCCGGCTTACCGACGACGGCCGAATCGTGCGTCTCAGCGACATTGCGCTGCTTGATGGAGAGCAAGCCGGACAACTCGCCGGGACGGTGATCGGCGAGGTACCCGCAGATCAGCATGTCGTGGAGTTCACGATCGATCATGTGCGATCCGTTCTCAGCTCTGCAGGCGCCCACTGGGGACGGATCAACATCAATGGTGGCCGCGTCATTGTCCGCGCGAAGCGTGGCGAAAGCGGCGCACCGATGATGGCAATGCAGGGTGTAGCAATTGATGCCACGGGTGCATCGCAGGCCTCAACGACTGTCGATAATAAACAAATCGCTGCATCATCGATCATCAACGAACCAACTGTCCGCGGCCAGATCGCCCGGTTGTTCATGCGTCAACTCAAACGCCCTGCAGATGCGATTCGCCTGACCTTTGACGGGGGTGATCGCGACATTCTGGACCACTCCACGCGCGATATGCAGTATGAAGTAGAGCTGCAGGCGCACGCGCAGAGTACATCCGTACCGGTACACATTCGCGGCTGGCGCTCGGGTGATGTCGTCGCTCAATATGAAATTGTCATCAAACCGCTGGTGATGGTCGAGGCGATCACAGTCACGCGCAAGGTCGAGCGTCACGAGAACCTCGCCTCCAGCGATCTCGACATCCGGCGTCTGTGGCTGCCACCCGCAGAGGCCAGACTGATGGCTGACAGAACGAGCGCTGTCGGGCAGACCGCGACGCGCACGTTGCGGCCGGGCGATGTGATTCGCAGCCAGCACCTTGAACCGCAGATCGTCATTCAGCGTGGCGACCTCGTTGATGTGCGCTGCCTTGTGGGCGGCGTCGTCATTGCCATGCAGGCCGAGGCGCGCGAAGACGGCGCGGCGAACCAGACGATCAACTTCCGCAAGATCGGCGAGCGCGAAACATTTACTGCGCGCGTCGCCGGGCCGCGCCAGGCAATCGTCGATCTCGCGAAACGACCATGACCAAATCACCCAAAACAGCGAGCAGCAAGATGTCTATTTATCATCGGCCTACTTCATGTGCGGTTGCATCAGCTCTGATTCTCAGCGCACCGGCGTTCGCAGTCGCCTTGCAAGATGCGCGTTCGCAGCCGGACAGTATTCGCCCAGATCAGACGACTGCGCGCGCATCATCACATCAGGGGCATGGTCCGTCACTGATGGCTCAGGCATTCGG
Source organism: uncultured Isosphaeraceae bacterium (assembly GCA_964631295.1). Classification (GTDB taxonomy): domain Bacteria; phylum Planctomycetota; class Phycisphaerae; order Phycisphaerales; family SM1A02; genus CAZVXI01. The sequence continues at coordinate 4,929 of CAZVXI010000127.1, read as the reverse complement.
CGAGCAGATGGAGCGCGATGTTATCGAATCCGATGATCCGCATGCACTGCGCGCAGTGAGCATGTTCTCGATTGCGCCCGAGAAGCCGCGCGCGTTCAACAAGCATGATCTCGTTCAGATTGTCGTATTCGAGACAAGCAAGGCCAAGAGCACGCAGGAACTGTCAACGGAGAAGCAGTATGAGATTGACGGGGGCGTCGACGCCTGGCCGCACTTGCAACTCCAGGATCTGCTGCAACTGCAGGCGTTTGCCGGCCGGACCGACAACCTGCCGCGTGTCGCCGTCAGCATGGATAAACAGTTCGAGGGCGATGGTGAATATGAGCGCAAAGATGATCTGACAGCACGGCTGACGGCAGAGGTCATCGACATTCTGCCCAACGGCAACCTGATTCTGGAAGCGCGCACGAGCATCAAGACAGATCAGGAGCAATCCGTGATGAAGGTGACAGGCATCTGTCGGCCGACAGATATCACCCCAGCCAACACGGTGCTGTCCAACCAGATTCACGATCTGAAGATCGAGAAGATGCACACGGGCGAACTGAAGAAGAGTGCCGAGAAAGGCATCATCGCGAAGGTGCTTGATGCGCTGTTCGCGTTCTGAAGCTACTTCAGAATCAACTCGCGATCGAAGAAGTTGAGCTTCGTCGCTTCCTTGGCCATCGCCAGTGTTTCTTCGGTGGCGGCGTTGGCCTTCTTCGTCCCTTCACGCAGGATGTCGATGATCGTGTCATCGTCGCCTTCATACGGTGCCCGGCGTTCCTGCATCGGCGCGAGTAGTTCGGAAACCGCCTCGGCGACTTCGACCTTGATGTGCCCGTCACCGATGTTATCACCCTGTGAATACGCGCGTTCGAGTTCCTGCACGCGATCCGCATCAGCGATGAACGTGCGCACGTACTCGAACAACGCGTTGGTGATGTCGCCCGGATCGTTCGGATCCTGCCGGCCCGTGTAGAGTTTGCCGAGCTTCTTTTTTACCTGCTTGGGTGTGTCGGTGATGAAGATCGCGTTGTTGAGCGACTTGCTCATCTTGTTCACGCCATCCGTGCCGACAAGCCGGCCGACGGTGCCCACATCAGCTCGAGGCACGGGGAACACGCCTCCGAGCTTTTCATGGTCTGCATCGTCGGCATGTTCGTCCACGCCGCAATACATCTGGTTGAACCGCCGGGCGACCTCACGCGTGAGTTCAAGGTGCGGCACCTGATCCTCCCCGACCGGCACTTCATGTGCACGAAACGCGAGGATGTCGGCCGTCTGCCCGACCGCGTAAAGCGGGAAGCCGAAACTGTAGTTGTCTTTGAGCCCCTTCACTTCCATCTCATCCTTCAGCGTCGGATTGCGCATGACACGATTGAACGGAAGCAGCATCGCGAAGAGATATGTCAACTCCGCGATGGCCGGCGTTTCCGTCTGGATGAAGATCGCGGACCTGTTCGGATCAATCCCCATCGCAAGATGGTCACGAACGATCTCGAGCGTGTCGCGCCGGATTTCCTCAGGTTTGTCCGCGCGCGTCGTGAAGGCATGCATGTTCGCGAGCAGGAAGTAGCACTCGTGCGAGTCCTGCAGCTCGACGCGCCGTTTCACCGAGCCAACGTAATGCCCGAGATGCAGTTGCCCGGTCGGTGTATCACCGGTGAGGACGCGCGGCCGTGCATGTGTCGGAGTCGTCATTGCGGGTGCAGGCGATGTGGAAGTTGGCGATGTCATGAGGCCTACTGTAGCCATCATCGACCAGATCGCCCCCTCGGCTGAGGCCGATCAATCAGCTGGCTCAGGTGCATCTGTCGCCAGTTCCTCCAGCGGCGCCATCGCACCGGACATCAGCGTGGCCAGCCAGCGTGTTTCATCGCTCACCTCGAGGATCAGCCGCACCACGATCGTGAGCGGAACGGAAAGCAGCATGCCGACTGGCCCGAGCACCCAGCCCCAGAAGATCAGTGAAACGATGACAACTGTCGGCGAGAGGCCAAGCCGACGCCCGATGATGCGCGGCTCGATGAAGTTGCCGATCGTCACATTGATGACGAAGTAACCGCTCGCGACCCAGACTGTCCGCCAGACGCTGAACTCGATGAACGCAAGCAGCAGCGCGGGGATTGCGGCGATGAACGAGCCGATGTTCGGAACGAAGTTGAGCATGAATGCAATGATGCCCAGTGTGATCGCCTGGTTGACACCGAGTGCCGCAAGCATCGCTGCCACGATCGCGCCGGTGGCTGCGCTGGTGAGCGTCTTTACCGCCATGTACCGGCGGACTTTGTCAATCGCGACGTGCGCTTGCGCCCATGCCTGCTCCTGCCCGCGTGGCAGGGATTTGATACGCTCCGGCAGCGTTGTCAGCTCGAGCAGGATGAAGATCGCCACCAGGATGATCAGCGCTGTGTTGCCCAGCAGATCGCGCACAATCACTGCCCCGGATGCAAGATAACTCATCAGCGTCTGCAGATTCGCGACTTCGCGCACAGAACTGTGAGTCGTGCCAATCCCCCATTCGTTCAACTGCTCATCAATCAGCGCAAGCTGCGACTGCAACTGCTGCTGGTACTCCGGCACACGGCTGATGAACTGCGCAAGCGATTGCCCGACAACCGTGACCATGCCAATGGCAGCGGCAATCAGCAGGAGAATCACGGCGATCAGCGCGACAACATACGGCAGCCCGATGCGGTTCAGCCAAAGCACCATGGGAGCTGTCACAACCGCGATGAACACTGCCAGCAGGAACGGCACAAGAATCGCGGCGGATGCCTTCATCCCAGCAACAATCACAACAAAAGCCGCCCCGACCAGCACCATCCGGCCGACGCCACCCCGCGCGATCAACGTCGGCGCTGGCGGCTGCTCGATCCGATCGCGTACTTGTCGTTGCCGTTTCGTCATGAGGATTCTGCGAAGTCGCATCATACCCTCATGCCGAGGCAGGCTGCGAACTCGGGCAAACAGTCGACACATTTCACAGCGGGAGCGCGCGAAAAAAAGCCCGCGGCGAATACCACGGGCTGATGGTGTCCTTCAAGCTGTTCGCGTTATGCAATCAGTTGTTGGCGACGTACACCGCATCGAGCGCCTTGGTTACGCGATCATGCATGTCCTCGAGATGCGCGACCGTGTAGGCGTCAATCTGGCCGCCTTCAGTCTTGTCGAGCAGATCACCGAGGTTGGTATTCAGCACACGCAGATGATGCAGCGCGAGCGTGCGGATCGGTCTCGGCAGACGACGATCGTCCTGTGCAAGCACGATCAGACGATCGGTCAGGTTCGACTGCAGATTGCGACGCAGCGAAGAGATCATCGGATCGCGGCTGGTGAACGTCGCGCCGTTGAGCGATGTGTCCATTTCCGCGTAGATTTCGTCGCAGACTGCGCTCATCACTTCCGGAAGTGTCAGTGCGTCCGGCGACTCCGAGCGATACTCGTTGTCATGCACACGACGGAGTGTCGTCGGGTTCATGATCATCGTGAGCGCCGACGACTGCACGGCAGAGATGCGATCATGCACCTGCCAGACAGGCTCGCCGCGATCGCCGGGGCTGTTGTCAGACCATTTGTCGACAGTCATGTGCGCGAGCATCTCGGGCGTCAGGCCGAACGCTTCATCGTTGAACGTGTTGTCGATGACCCATTCGAGCGCTTGGCGCTGCTTATCGAAGTCGACAGGCGTGACAGGGGCGCCGGCATTCGGGTCGCCCTTGCGCGCACGGCTGATGTTCGAACCGCCGACCCAGTTGGCCATCATGCTCACCATGCGAGTGTGCATGGACAGGCCGACCTGGTAGCCACGCCGGGCGTTGGACCAGCTTTCGCCGTCCTTGACGAAGCGATCGAGGAGATTCTCGCGCTGCTGCCGCACGATGCGCATCTGATTGTTGGCGTAGTTGAGAGGCCACTTTCCGAAATCGTATCGACGTGCGAGCGGGTCCGGCCCGCCGGCATCGTCATCGGTCAGGTAGACCAACTCGGGGTCTGCCACGCGCTTGACGACCTCTTTGGGGTCTCCCAGCGTGTAGCCGTACTCGATGGCCCACATGTCATACGGGCCGATGTCAATCATGGCGAAATCGCCCTGCACCTCGCCCGACTCCATGTTGAAGTTGGGCGGCAGGTAATCCATCACCGATCCGGCAATGGTCTTGTTGCCCCGATGTTCTTCGCTGTTGACTTCCTCAACGCTGTAGATGCTTGATGCCTTGAAGTTGTGCCGCAAGCCGAGCGTATGGCCGACTTCATGCGCGACGAGTTCGTGAAGCATCTGGCTGATGAACCAGTCGGGGATGCCATCAAGCGTGTCGCCATCGGAGGCGAACTCGCCGTCGAGTTCGCCGGCCATATCCATCGTCTGCAGTGCCATGGAACCGAAGGCCATGTCGAACGCCTTGCCATGGGCAGCCATGCAGAATCGGTGCTCGCCACCAACCCACTTGGACATATCTGCGAGTGCCTTGTGATACATCAGCGCGGGGTCGCCGGGGATGGGGTCGACTTCTTCGCCATTGGCGAGTCGACGATTGCGCTCTGCACGAGCCGCGAGCATGCGCTGCTTCTGCTCAGGTGATGCCAGCAGCAGTCGCGGATCCCACTCCGGATAATCCTCGAGCCATTCAAGTGTCTCAGCGCTCATGCCTTCAACGGCCATCTCAGGCGACTGCTCGTGATACCAACCCCAGTACGCACGAATCCAGCCATCGGTGAGGACGACATCAGCATCAAGAATCTCGCCCGTTTCCGGGTGAGCACGCGACGGGCCGATGGCCGTTGAGATGTCATTGTTCAGCCAGCGGATGAAGTTGTACCGCACGTCTTCCGGGTCGATATCCATAAACGCGCCGGTGGCCTTGTCCTGATAGCGCACTTCGATGGCACCATCAATGCCGATGTTTCGGTACGCCTTGTTCCACGCGAGCACGCCATCACGCACGT
>CAZVXI010000126.1:0-9405 GCA_964631295.1 uncultured Isosphaeraceae bacterium | reverse complement strand
GGCAGTCAGCCGGCTGTGCGACCACGGGTGTGATGCGGATGTGGGCGAACTCGTCAGCGGCCACGGCATCTGCGAGCAGATGCAGACGGGTGGCAACCCCGGTGATCTTCGGTTCGACTGGCTCGGGTGTGAGTGTCGAGAGGAAGTGACAATGGGCGATACAGGACTCGAACCTGTAACCCCCGCCACGTAACGGCGGTGCTCTGGCCATTGAGCTAATCGCCCGGACGGGAAGATGATAGTCCGCGGGAGTGAATCGTGGTACGGTGAGCGGCTGGGCGGGCGGAGAGCGTTTTTCCTCATTTATTGAGTGGATCGTGCTCATCGCATATCCTTGTGTCGTTGGGGATTTGCCCCTTTCCGGGCAATGGCTGACCACGGAGGCGACCTGCACATGAACCCACGGACGATCGTCACTGGCGCGATGCTCGGCCTGCTCACTGGTGCCCTTCTGGTACTGATGGGCGGCTGCAACTCGATCGAGGCGGCGACGCCCAAGCCCCGGCCGACCAAGTCACGCGGGTTTGAGTTGCAGATCTCGCCGATCATGCGCGGGACGATCGGCTCAGAAGGCATCATCCGCGGTGCGAACAATGTTGTTATCCGCGGCTGGGGCCTGGTGGTGGAACTGGACGGGACTGGTTCGGCGGAGATGTCGCCTGAGGTTCGGGCTCACATGGTGACCGAACTGGGCCGGATGAAGATCGGCTCGTACCAGGAAGGGTTGGACGGCATCGACCCTGAGGAGTTGCTGAACTCCGACACGACGGCGATTGTTATGATCGAGGCGGTGATCCCCCCGGCGGCAGTGGAAGGTGCTCGGATTGATGTTCGTGTCGTGGCGGACCCGGCAGGTGGAGCGACGAGTCTTGAAGGCGGGACCCTGCTTGTGACGGAACTGCGCCCCGGCCCGCTGGCGGTCGGCCGCGGAGAAGCAGCGCCGCTCGCCCAGGCAGCCGGGCCGATCTTCATCAATCCGTTTGCTGAGCCCGGTGCGATCGGCCGAGACACCATCGACCGCAGGCAGGGCCGGATCCTCAATGGGGGCATGGTTCTGAAGGACACCCCGATCAAGTTCCACCTCGCTACGCCGAGCCATGCACGGGCAGCGATCATCCAGAGTTCGATCAACGGCCGCTTCCCGCAGGAGCGGCATCAGAAGCACAACACGGCACGGGCGATGTCGGACGAGGTGATCGAGATTCACGTGCCGCCTTCGCATCGGAAAGATACCGACCGGTTCATCAAACTGCTGCTGCATGGCAATGTGCGAATGTCGAACACGGAGCCGATTGCGATGTCTGTCAAGCGTGCGTTGCTCTCGGACCCGGCAGTCGCTGAGTCGGCGACACTCCGCTGGGAAGCGATGGGCGAACGAGCGCTGCCGATCATCAAGGACCTCTACGACCATCCGGAAGAACGCCCGCGACTGGCAGCACTCCATGCGGGTGCCCGGCTGAACGATGCTCTGGTGATACCGCGGCTGATCCACATGGCACAGGAATCGCCGTCACAGCAGCGGCGACAGGAAGCAATCGCACTGCTCGCAGACATGCGAACCAGCGTGCGCATCAACCAGTGCCTCCGTGAACTGCTCGATGATGAAGATGTCGACATCCGCCTCGATGCGTATGACGCCCTGGCAAAACGCGGCGACCCGACGATCCGGCGGGAAATCATCGACGACCGCTTTCTCCTCGATGTCGTCGAGTCACAGAAGCCGATGATCTACATCACGCAGACCGATACACCTGCGGTCGTGGTGTTTGGCGAAGATATGAAGGTCAGTGATGAGTTGGTCGTCACCGCATGGTCGAACCAGTTGATGCTGGAAGGCACCGCGGATGAGGACTTCATCGAAGTGTATTACCGACCGCCGCACGCGAGGCAGGGTGCGATCACCAGTGTGGACCGATCGATTCCCGAGCTCGTGCGGTTCTTCGGGCATCGCACGACTGTGGATGAACCTGAGCCGGGTCTGGGTTTTACCTATTCGCAGACCGTCAGCGCGATTTACCAGATCTGGCGGCAGCAACACCTCGCAGCAGATTTCAAGGCGCAGCAGGACCGCGTGCTGGCACAGATCAACGAGATCGAGCGTGATGAAGAAATGAAGGAGCGTCCGGAGTTCGCATCCGACGCCGACTGGAACGATCCCGCGGCCGGCTCGCTGGCACCGAAGTCCAGCGGCCTGGATCGACTGGATCCGGCGGTACCGACAGCCGCTCAACCAACAGTGCCGCGATGACACATGGCGTCGGGGATTTTCACGAAAAACCACTCAGGGTTCCGATGTCTCGCACATCTACATCCAGGTCCACATCCGGACCGCCGGACGATGATCGTTCGCGCCACCCGGATGCACAACGTTCTCAAGGAGGAGGACGGGGACGCTCGCATGGCAAGAGTGCCTTGCAGGCAGATCAGACAGGAGGTCGACAGCGGATGCGTCTTGCCAGGATAACGGTGTCGGGGTTCAAGTCGTTTGCTGACCGCACCGAGTTTCGATTCGATGAACCCATCACCGGCATCGTCGGCCCCAACGGCTGCGGCAAATCGAATGTCGTTGATGCCGTGAAGTGGGTGCTCGGCGAGCGATCAGCAAAGAGCCTGCGCGGCGACGCCATGCTTGATGTGATCTTCGGCGGCTCGGCTGCTCGCAAACCGCTCGGCGTCGCATCGGTCACGCTCACGTTCGAGAACCCGGTCGTCCACCCGGATGCAGCCGACCCGACCGAACGGCGGCAACTTTCTGTCGACACGGATGAAGTCGACGTCACCAGGCGTCTGTATAGAGATGGGCGCAGCGAATATCGCATCAACGACCGCAAGTGCCGGATGCGCGACATCAAGGAACTGTTCATGGATACGGGCATCGGCACGCATGCCTATTCCATCATCGAGCAGGGCCGCGTCGATGCAATGCTCATGGCCAACCCGGCCGAGCGCCGGCACATCCTCGAAGAAGCCGCGGGTGTGGCGAAGTTCAAGTCACGAAAAATTGAAGCCGCTCGAAAACTCGAACGTGCGGAAGTCAACCTCGTTCGTGTGCGCGAGCAACTGGCCAACACCGAGCGGCGCCTGCGCATCGTGAAGGGGCAGGCACGCAAGGCCCGTGAGTTCAAGGAACTTGATGCACGATACCGAGAGCTGCGCCTTGCCATCGCACTCGATGTATATCACGAACTCCGCCAGAATCTGGAAGGCATGACAAGCCAGGTAGCTGACCTCGATGATCAGCGCAAACGGCTCACACGCCTGCTCGCGGAGGTTGAAGACGAAAAACAGAATGCAGAAATCGCCCGCGCGGAACTCCAATCCGAGCAGCGTGAGATGGAGCAGCGCCGGCTGGAGCACGTGTCATCTCGCACGCAGGCGATGCAGCGGCGCGATCTGACCGAACGAAACCTCTCAGAAGCGAACGAGCAGATCAAGGAACACCGCGATCACCTCGCGACGCTGGAAGAACGCATCGCCACGCTGGAGAGCGATCTTCAGAAGGCACAGCAGTCGATTGCCGAAGCCAACGAGCGGCTGACCGACGTAGACCAGCGCGTCACCTCGTGCACAGAATCGCACGCTACAGCACAAGATGAAGCGCTCGATGCGGCCAACGCAGAGACAGCAGCACGAGATGAACTCGAGTCGGCCGTCGCCGCCCGCGCAGAAGTACTCTCTCGCTTGCGATCCACTGAGTCCCGTCTGCAACACCTCGATGAACAATCTGAGCGGCTTGATGCCAAGGTCATCACATTGCGCGAAGAGCGTGGCACGATCGATGTACAAACTGCTGAGAAGCAAGAAGCACTGCAAGAAGCTGAATACCAGGTCGCATCATTCGAGCAGCAACTCGCACAACATGACCAGCATGTCGCAAGCCTTGGTGAACAGCAGGCATCGCTCAGCAACGATCTTTCCGATGCCCGGCATGATGCAGCTTCGATGTCATCACGCCTGCACCTGCTCGAAGAAATGCGGCAATCGCGAGAGGGCCTCGATGATGTCGTTAAGGCAATCCTCGACCAACCGGAACAGTACCCGGAAGTGCGCGGCCTGCTTGCCGATGCGATCAATACCGATCGTCAGCATGCTTCACTCGTGGAGACAGCCCTTGGTGATGACCTCAATCTCCTGATCGTCGACACACTCGCAGATGCAGCGCAGCTTCGCGATCGGCTGGGTGAGGTTGCAGGCCGGGTTGCCATCATCTCAAACGAGCCGCTCGCCCGCGAAGACGAAGCGACGGCTCTGCGAAACAGATGGCTCGCGACCAGTCCGAGTGTTCGCTCATTGCGATCGTTGATCGAAGTGGAAGACTGGGCAGCGGCTGCGGTCGATCGCATCCTGACGCGAACTTCGGTTGTCGAGCGTATGGAAGATGCAATCTCGCAGGCAACCCGGCTGCGTGACTGGCGCTTCGTCACACACGAGGGTGAGACGATCGACCCGGCGGCGCGCATTCGTCTCGGTCGCGCCAGCGCAGAGACAGGAAATGATTCCGTCGGCTTGCTCAGCCGCAGACTGGAGATGCAGGAACTCGAAACGCGCCTCAGGGAAACCAACGCACGCACGAAGGAACTGCAAAGCCGACTCGACGATATCAGCAGCGAGAGCACAGAGTCTGCACGAAATCGTGATGCAGTTCGCGAACAACTGGCAGCAGCCCGGCATCGAGTTGTCGAAATCCAATATGCGATCGACCGTCTCGGGAACGATGCAGAACGCAGTGCCCGGGAAGCAGCCAACCTCGACGCAGAAACCGCTGAACTCCGCGAGCGACGCGAGACACTGCATGCCGAGAAGTCCGCCGACGAACAACGACGCGAGGCACTCACCGAAGACGTCACCACACGCGAAACGACGCTCACATCCGCGCGCGAAGCGAACACGCAAGCCCGTTCGCGCGTGGATGAACTGCACGAGCAACTGACTGCCGCCAAGATTGAACTCGGCCAGCGAAGCGAACAACTGGAGGCAGCCCGGCGCGAGTATCGCCACGTGGAACTCGCTTCCGACGATGCCCGGCGTCAGCAGGAGATTGCCACGCAGCAACTGCATCAGCGTCTCTCCCGCGTCGAGCAGTTCGAAGCCACCATAGATCAGGCAAACCGTGACATCGCTGCGGCAGACGAAGCGCTCACCGATCATGCTGCTGCTGCTCGTGAACTGGAGGCACGCCTCGGCGCAGCCGATCGTGATGTTGAACAAGCCGACGACCGCCTCCGAAATACACGTGAACAGGCAAGCCGCCTCGAGCGCGATTATCACGCCATTGAGCTCACCCGCCGGGAACTGGAGATCAAGCGTGAGAACCTCGAGGAGCGCACGCTCAATGAACTCGAAGTTGATCTCGGCCAATCCTATGTGCCTTATCGACCTGAGCGGGAGAGCGGCGATCTTGATCCGATTGATCGCGACGCGACACAGGCCGAAGTAGATGACCTGAAGAAACAGATTCGCAAAATCGGCAACGTGAATCTTGATGCCATCGATGAAGAACAGTCGCTCGAAAATCGCAACGAAGAACTCATCAACCAGGTGGATGACATCGACTCAGCCGTCGCGCAACTTACTGAGTTGATTACCGACCTCGACGAAGCAAGTCGAACACGTTTTGAGGAGACATTCAACGCGATCCGCGAGAACTTTGCCGGCCCGCAGGGCATGTTCAGACGACTGTTCGGCGGCGGCAACGCCGATCTTATCATGGTTCCGGATGAGAACGGCCATGTAGACATGCTTGAGTCCGGCATTGAAGTCAAAGCCAAGCCGCCCGGGAAAGAGCCGCGCGTGCTCAACCAGCTTTCCGGCGGCGAAAAAGCGATGACGGCTGTGGCGCTGCTCATGGCAATCTTCAGAAGCAAGCCTTCGCCATTCTGCATCCTCGATGAAGTTGATGCAGCACTTGATGATGCGAATGTCGACCGATTCTGCCGAGCGCTCGATCCGTTCCTCGATGTGAGCCACTTCATCATCATCACCCACCACAAGCACACGATGGCCGCATGTGACCAGTTATACGGCGTCACCATGCAGGAACGAGGCGTCTCCAGGCGCGTGTCGGTCCGCGTGGAAGATGTCGGCTCGGGTGGACGAATCAGTTCGGATGCGATCGCTCGCTCGCACGGTTCTCCAGAGGAACCGAATCAGAACGGGCGGGCTGAGTCTGCCGATGAACCTCCTCTCATCGAGACGATCAGTCGGAACCCGTCACCCGCAACTGTCGAAACCGCCGACGCTTGATTTTCCGAATGGATTTGTTTCATGGCAACCAACGCGCATTTTCATCGCGCTTATGAGCGACACATGGCCGGCGACTTCAAGGAAGCAGAGGCGCGCTACCGTCGCCTGCTCGCTCGCTCGCCGCGCGACGCCAACATCTTGCACATGCTTGGCGTCCTGTGTGGGCAAACCCACCGACTGGACCAGGCAATCAACCATCTGCAGAAGTCCATCAGCAGCGACTCAGGCAATGTGGCTGTGCACTTCAATCTTGCCAACGTGCTGCGCGATGCAGGCCGACTCGAACAAGCCATCGATACATATCGTGATGCGCTCGCGCTGGATGAAACGCATGCGTCCGCCTGGTTGAACCTCGGCCTCACATTACTGGATACAAAACAGTTGGACGAGGCAGTCACAGCCATCGAAACTGCTGTGAAGGTCGATCCGGAGCATCATGCTGCCCGGCATCAACTCGCGCTGCTTTACTTTGCAGGCGACTTCTTCGAAGCAGCACGCGAACAACTGCAGATCGCGATTCGATTCGCGCCCAACATCATCGACTACTGGCACAACCTCGGTTCGGTCCATCGCAAACTGGGCGATTCTGAGGACGCAATCGCTGCATTCGAGAAGGCGATCACGCTCGCACCTGATTCGATCCCGACGCTGACCGCGCTCGCAGAAATGCTGCTCGAAGCCAACCGATACGAGCAGGCACGCGACTGCCTCGATCGTGTCTTTGCGCTTGATGCTTTGCATGAAAAAGCAACGTTGCTTCGCGAAAAGTTGGATGCTGCCCCTGCGATCGTTGCATGATCATGGAGACCGCGTGCACACGCGATCGACAAACTGCGAAAGTTCATCAAGCAGCATCCGCAACTGTGGGGAAGGTGCCTCACTCTCCGGAAACGGGTTCGGCGTGTTGAACACATGATTCCCGCCGGGAATTCGAACATCTCGCGCATCCTTCGATCCGATTGCCTCAACAATCTGACGTGCGGACTCGGCAGGGACAGTCGGATCGTCTTCGCCATGGATGATCAGTGCAGGGCACGTGATGTTCCCGCACAGCGCGAGCAGATCGTGGTCGTCCGGATCGTTGATCTGCTCCTGAAGAAATGCACGGCCGACACGCAGATCCTGCCCCGTCCGTCCGGATGGTGAAACAAGCGAACCGGCTCGCAGCAGCTCTTCCTGCTGATCCTCATTCAGGCTCAGACACATCGCGGGTGCTGCTGCGGTTACCACACCTGCCACGCTCACGGACAACGCGCCTCGCCCAACTGCCAGCAGAACGGCTACTCCGCCGCGTGAATGACCAAACAGAATCAGCGGCAGCGTGTTGCCCGCAAGATGACCCGTATCGATTCCGGTCACAATGGCGCGGAGATCTTCGACCTGCCGGTTCCATGTATCGCGTTCGAAGAGGTCCGGTCTTTCGAACGTCTCGATCTCGTTGGTCATCCCGCTGTGACTGAAGTTGAAACGATGGGCAACAAGCCCGACCGCCGCGCAGGTCGACGCAATCCGCGGAAACATGCCATAGTCTTTGTAGCCCTTGAAGCCGTGGGCGATCACGATCACGCCTATCGGGTCTTTACGCGGAATGTGGGTGTTGCCGAGAATGGCCTCTCCCCTGCTGCCCGAAATCGACCAGTCCACGATGTCATTCTGGTCCGGCATGGTCTCCAATCAGTTGACAGATGCAATGCGTTTGATGAGGGCGTCGGTGAACGCAGTCGTGGTGAGATCGCCTCCGAGATCGCGCGTCTTTTCTCCGCTCGACAGGCAGGCGTTGTATGCATCTCGAATGCGATCAGCAGCGGCTGCGCACGACGCATCTTCGCGATGGTCGGCGATGTATCGGAGCATCATCACGCCGCTCATGATCAGGGCCATCGGGTTGGCGAGGTTCTGGCCGGCAATGTCGGGCGCTGAACCATGCACTGCCTCAAAGACCGCATGTTCACCGCCGAAGTTTGCGCCCGGCGTCAGGCCAAGGCCGCCAACCAGACCGGCGCACAGGTCGCTGATCACATCGCCGTAGAGATTCTCACAGAGGATGACATCGAACTGCGAGGGATCCTGCACGATCTGCATGCAGCCGGCATCGATGATGCGCTCCTCATAGATGATGTCCTCGAAATCTCGCTCATGTTCTTCGCGCGCGCACTGGATGAACAGCCCGTCACTGAGCTTCATGATATTGGCCTTGTGGAAGGCAGTGACCTTCTTTCGCCCACGACTGCGGCTGTAGGAGAATGCGAATCGCGCGATCCGGCGACAGGCTTCCTCCGTGGCAACCTTCAGTGAGGTGATCACACCCGCGGTGATGATGTTCTCGATGCCGGAATAGAGGCCTTCGGTGTTCTCGCGAACCACGATCAGATCGACGTCGTCGTAACGAGTCTTCACGCCATTGATTGACCGCACCGGTCGCACTGCACCATAGAGATTGAGTTCCTTGCGAAGCGCGACATTCACTGACGAGAACCCGCCGCCGATCGGGGTTGTACACGGGCCTTTGAGGGCGACGCCATGTTCCAGAATCGCCGAGATTGTCGAGGCCGGGAGCACCGTCTCAGCGCCACCGTCGATCGCTGCGACACCCGCATGCCGCTCCAGCCATGTGATATCCGCACCGGCAGCTGCAATGACGCGCCTTGCTGCATGCGTGACTTCCGGGCCAATGCCATCGCCGGGGATCATGACAACCGTGTGATTCATGTGTACTCCATACCTGTGGTGCGGGTGCGATTCACCAGCAATCGCTGCAACTCGCGAGTGAGGAAGGCTATGGTAGATCGCTGGATATGCAGATCGACCGACTTCATCTTGATACTGTGATCTTCGGCGGCGGCGTGTCCGGGCTGTGGCTGCTCAATGCCGTTTGCCGCTCCGGACGCAGTGCAGTGCTGCTTGAATCGCAGGCGCTGGGCACCGGGCAGACAATCGCATCGCAGGGCATCATCCATGGCGGTCTGAAATACACCCTGCGCGGTGCGTTCACCGAATCTGCCCGCGCGATCGCCCGGATGCCCGAGGTCTGGCGGGCCTGCCTCGCAGGCGATGCTCAGCCGAATCTCTCCGCAACAAGGCTGCGAGGCGAATACTGTCATGTCTGGCGGACTGAATCCGTTTCGTCTCGTCTTGCGATGATCGGCGCGAAAGCCGGGCTGC
>CAZVXI010000125.1:0-9515 GCA_964631295.1 uncultured Isosphaeraceae bacterium | reverse complement strand
GCGACAGCAGGCCCATCAAGGCACCGGCGGCCCATTGGCTACCACCTGGCGATGCCGGCGGCTTCGTCCTCGAGTTGTTCGAGCGTGTCTGCCGCATCCGCTGCCTGCTGCCGTTCGACGGCCTCTGCGAGGATGGGTACGTCGATCGTGTGCTCGAGCAGTTCAGCGACACGGTCGTTCTCGACGCTTGATGTCTCGCCATGCGCAACGAGCAGGCTGTCGCTGGATTCCGCATCAGCATTCGCGCGAGGTTGTTCTGTTGGCTGGGACATGCACGGTCAGTGTATACAAGGCATTGTCAGATGCGTGCACCACATCCCAGGCGATCGCTGCTGAGCCGCGATTGCTGCATGTGAAGCGCTTCGGGCCGTCGCGAGGCTTGCAGTGCCGGATCGGCATGATCGGCACCTGAGCGTATTATGTTCGCATGGCCAAGGCACGAATCACGTGGGTCACGTTCACGATGTTTCTGTCGGCGATGACTGCGCAAGGAGCAATCGCGCAAGCGCAGGAAGCAAAATCGCAGCGGCCATCGCTCACGTTGCAGGCAGCCATCGAAGCAGGTAACTGGCTGGCGTCTGTCGCCATCGAAACCGAGCACGGCATGGCCTGGCCGGTCGCTCCGGAGGATGGCCCGGATGTAAACCGAGCGTTGTATTCCGGCACGCCGGGTGTGATTCTCTTCATGATCGAACTGCACCGCGCGACACGCGACGCGCGATGGCTTGATCTTGCCAGCCGCGCCGGTGATGACCTCATTGCGTGGATGCAGGCCAATCGCAACCAGCATGCTGCGGGGCTGTGGACGGGGCTCGGCGGACAGATGTTCGCGCTTCATCAACTGCACCTGGCGACGCACGAAGACACCTACCTTGCAGCGTCAAAGCGAGCGGCGGAACAGATCATCGCCAGCGCGAAGATGCTCGACGACGATCCGTTGACTGCCCTCTGGAATGGATCAACGGATGTCATTTCCGGAACGGCTGGTATCGGGCTCGCGCTGCTGTATGCAGGTGAGCACCTTGAAGTCGATGGCGCGATGGCCGTCGCGCAGCGCGCCGGTGAAACGCTCGTGCGACAGGCGGTTCACGTGGAGCTTGACGGCGCATTGCCGGGGAAGAAGTGGGCAATGAGCGAGGACTCTTCGCGCTTCATGCCGAACTTCTCACACGGCACGGCCGGCAATGCATACTTCCTTGTGAGGCTTCATCAGGCGCTGCCGGGTTCGCCGCAGAAGTTTCTCAACGCGGCGCGGGCGGGCGCGCGGTATCTGCTTTCGATCGCTGACACAACTGATGGCCGATGCCTGATCTTCCACCACGAGCCGGCCGGCGAGCAGTTGTTTTATCTCTCTTGGTGCCATGGACCGGTGGGCACAAGCCGGCTGTTCCACGCGCTTGCGCAGGCAACGGGGGATTCCGCGTGGAGCGAGTGGGTCGACCGGGGTGTGAAGGGAATCGTTGACATGGGCGCGCCGCACCACCGGTCGGCCGGGTACTGGAATAATGTCGGTCAGTGCTGTGGTTCGGCCGGCATCGGCGGCTTCGTGGTCGATCTCTGGCATCGGCAAGGGCTCGACGAGACGACGTTGCGGCAGTTGCGGCCGCTTGCACAGGTTTGCGCCGCAGATGCGATGCGCCGCGGCCAGCGTGTGGCGATCTCTGGTGGCTTGGCCGGGATCAAGTGGACCCACGCCGAGCACCGCGTCCGGCCTGAGCATGTGCTGGCACAAACGGGCTACATGCAGGGGGCGGCAGGAATCGGGATGTTTCTGCTCGACCTGCACTTCGGTGAATCTGGTGAGCAGGCCACCATGCGGTTTCCAGACGAACCTGAGTGGCGGTGATACACGCGCGAGCGGCTGCCACCTTGGCAGGTGATCGCGCCCGACCGTCGGTTCCTGTCATGGCTGGCGTTGCCCTGATCCCTGCCTCCGGGCCGTAACACGTTCCATAGCAGTGATTTGTGAATCCGTAGCGGTGCGCGTCGACTGGCGCGGCAGTTGTTTCTCTCTCCGGCACACGTGCGTGCGCGAGGTTCATCAGGGCCTGGCCGCGGCACGGCGAATCAGGAAACCACCCGTCATCAGATTGATCTGGACTGGAGAGACCCGCAAATGGCAGTGAAGGAACTCGCGTTCGACGTCGAAGCTCGCAAGAGTCTGCTTGCAGGCGTTGAGAAGTTGGCCTCGGCCGTCAAGTCCACCCTCGGCCCTCGTGGTCGCAATGCGGTGATTGACAAGTCCTGGGGCGGCCCGACCGTCACCAAGGACGGCGTGACCGTTGCGGAGGAAATCGAACTTCGCGACAAGGTCGAGAACATGGGCGCGCAGCTTGTGAAGGAAGCTGCATCCCGAACCTCGAGCGATGCCGGCGATGGTACAACCACCGCGACCGTGCTTGCAGAGGCAATCTTCAAGGCCGGCCTGAAGCAGGTGACCGCAGGCGTTGACGCCAACGCACTTGTTCGTGGCATGCACAAGGCAGTGGAAGGCGTGATTGGCGAAATCAACGCGCTCGCCAAGCCGATCAATGTCACAAAGCGCGATGACATTGCCAACGTCGCGACCATCTCCGCCAACAATGATCCGGAAGTTGGCAAGATCATGGCTGACGCCTTCGAGAAGGTCGGCAAAGATGGGGTGATCACGGTTGAAGAAGGCAAGTCGCTTGAGACATACGTGGATGTCGTCGAAGGCATGCAGTTCGATCGCGGCTACCTGAGCCCGAACTTCGTCACCAACGCAGAAGAAATGCGCGTCGAGCTCGAGCGTCCGCTCGTGCTGATCCATGAAGACAAGATCGACTCCGTGCAGAAGATTGTCCCGCTGCTGGAAAAGGTGATGGAAGCGAAGAAACCGCTTCTGATCATTGCGGAGGACATCACGGGCGAGGCGCTCAGTACGCTTGTCATCAACAAGCTGCGCGGCGTGCTGAACGTTGCGGCAGTCAAGGCGCCGGGCTATGGCGATCGCAGGAAGGCCATGTTGCAGGACCTCGCGATACTGACCGGTGCTGAGCCGATCATGAAGGATCTCGGCACGGAACTCGACCAGGTGACGATTCGGCAACTCGGCCAGGCAAAGAAAGTCGAGGTCACATCGGACCAGACGATCGTGATCGAAGGTGTCGGGTCAACGAAAGACATTCAGGCGCGTATTGATCAGATCCGTCGTGAGATCGAAAACACCGACAGCGACTACGACCGCGAGAAGTTGCAGGAGCGACTGGCGAAGCTCGCCGGAGGCGTCGCGCAGGTAAACGTCGGCGCTGCATCGGAAGCCGAACTCAAGGAAAAGAAGGCACGCGTCGAAGATGCTCTGCACGCCACACGTGCTGCGGTGGAAGAAGGCATCGTTCCCGGGGGTGGCCTGAGCTTTGTTCGCGCGATTCCCGCGCTGGACAAGGTTCGCAAGAGCGTGAAGGGTGATGAGAAGTTCGGCGTCGATATTATCGCCGAAGCGATGACCGTCCCGCTGCGCACGATCGCCGACAACGCTGGCGCGAAGGGTACGGTTGTCGTCGCCAAAGTGCAGGAGAAGACTGGCCCGTTCGGCTTCAATGCCCTCACCTTGGAATACGGCGATCTTCTGAAAGATGGCGTACTCACGCCTGCCAAGGTTGATCGCACGGCATTGCAGAACGCCGCTTCCGTCGCGGGGCTGCTGCTCACAACAGATTGCATCGTGACCGATGTGCCGCAGGATGAAGATGACCACGGACATGATCACGGCCATGGCGGCGGTGGCATGGATCCGATGGGCGGCATGGGTGGCATGGGCGGTATGGGCGGCGGCATGCCGGGGATGGGCGGCATGGGCTTCTGATCAATCAAGAACCGCCGCGAAATGATGGGCACCTTTGACCTCATCGCAGCCGGCTGATGCCACGCTGCTTCACGTGAAAAAAGCAACTGAATCGCAGATTGCCAAAGACTTACGGAGATAGAACATAATGGCCGTCAAACCACTTGAAGATCGCGTGCTTGTGAAGCCGATCGAAGAACCAAACAAGACTGAGTCCGGCATCTTTCTGCCTGAATCCGCCAAGGAGAAACCCGTGCAGGGCAAGGTCGTCGCTGTTGGCCCGGGCAAGCTGCTCGACAGCGGTGAACGCATGAAGCCAAACGTCAAGAAAGGCGACACCGTCGTCTATGGCAAGTACTCGGGTACTGAAATCGAAATCAAGAACACGCCGCACCTGATCATGCGCGAGAGCGAGTTGCTCGGCCTGATCGAGGGCAAGTAAGTCGTCAGTTGACGGTTGTCAGTCGTCAGTTCGCGCGATGTGCGAACACGCAACGACTGGCGACGCCCGCAACTGTGAAACTGAACTGATAACTGATCACTGACTACTGAGAACTGACAAAACCATGTCTACCAAGCAGATGAAGTTCGATACGGACGCGCAGATCGAGTTCCGCCACGGCGTGGACAAGATTGCTCGCGCTGTCGCCGTGACAATGGGCCCGACCGGCCGGCACGTTGCTGTGCAGAAGTCCTTTGGCGGGCCATCAATCACCAAGGACGGCGTGTCGGTTGCCAAGGAAATCGACCTGCCGCAACCCTTCGAGAACCTCGGCGCGAAGATGGTCAACCAGGTTGCCAAGAAGGTCGCCGACCTTGCGGGCGATGGCACGACCACCGCAACGGTGCTCGCACGCTCGATCTTCACGGAAGGCCTGCGGCACGTAACGGTCGGCGCGAACCCGACGATTGTTCAGCGTGGCATCAACCATGCCGCTGCGGTCGCATGCGATGCGATTGACGCCTCAGCCGCCAAGTGCTCGGGCAAGAATGATCTGAAGAAGGTCGCAACCGTCTCAGCGAACAACGACCCGGAGGTCGGCGAGCTCATTGCCGAAGCAATCAATCGCGTCGGTGCGGACGGCGTCGTGGAAGTTGAAGAAGGCAAGACCGCAGAGACAACACTCGACTATGTAGAAGGCATGGCGTTCGACAAGGGCTACCTCAGCCCGTACTTCATGACTGACCCGAAGAAGGCCGAATGTGTCCTTGAGGATGCAGCCATCCTGATCCACGAGAAGAAAATCTCCAACCTTGCTGATCTGCTCCCGCTGCTGAACAAAGTGGCGCAGGCTGGCAAAGCGCTGCTGATCATCGCGGAAGATGTTGAAAACGAAGCACTCGCAGCCCTCGTCGTGAACCGCCTGCGAGGTGTGCTGAAGGTGTGTGCCGTCAAGGCACCGGGCTTTGGTGATCGACGCAAGGCGATGCTTGGCGACATCGCCACGCAGACCGGCGGGACGTTCTTCTCCGAAGATATCGGCCGGAATCTCGAAGACATCGATATCAAGGAACTTGGCACCGCCAAGAAACTCATCATCACCAAGGATGACACGACGATCATCGAAGGTGCCGGCACGAAGAAAGATATCACCAGCCGCGCAAACCAGATTCGCACACAGATCGAACGCTCGACCAGCGATTACGATCGCGAAAAGTTGCAGGAGCGCCTCGCGAAGCTCACCGGCGGCGTGGCGATCATCAGCGTCGGCGCTGCGACCGAAGTCGCCATGAAACAACGCAAAGATCTTGTGGACGATTCATTGAACGCAACACGCGCTGCTGCGAAGGAAGGCTACGTGCCCGGAGGCGGCGTGGCCTGCCTGCGTGCGATTGAGGCCGTCAACAGAGGTCGCAGCAAGGCCAAAGGCGATGAGAAGATCGGATTCGACATCGTTTCCAAGGCGCTGGAAGGTCCTGCGTGGCAGATCGCGACCAATGCCGGTTTTGATGGCGATCTTGTCGTCGAGAAAGTGCTTGAAGGCAAGACAAAGGGCTTTGGCTTCAACGCCGGCACGGGCGAGTACGAAGACCTCGTCAAAGCAGGCATCATTGATCCTGCGATGGTTGTTCGCACTGCGCTGCAGAACGCTGCATCAGTTGCCGGTCTGATGCTTACCACCGATGTCATCGTGACCGAACTCAAGGATGATGATGAGCCTGTTGAGGCCGCAATCTCCTGATGTTCGCCTGGTGAAGACACTCACGGGTCGGGTGTCGGCAACGACATTCGACCTTTTTCTTTTATGCCTACGACGCGCGATTATTACGAAGTGCTTGGTGTTGCCCGCGAAGCCTCTGCGGATGATATCAAACGCGCCTACCGCCGGCTGGCGATGAAGTACCATCCGGACCGCAATCCCGGCGATGAGAAGGCCGAGTCCGCGTTCAAGGAAGCAGCCGAGGCGTACGAAGTGCTTTCCAGTCCGGAGCGGCGCAGCACATACGACCGGTTCGGCCACGCAGGGCTGCGCGGCACGCCGGGACACGACTTCGGCTCGATGAATCCCGAGGACATCTTCTCGATGTTCGAAGATATCTTCGGCGGGTTCGGCGGCGGCAAACGTTCGCGACAACGGCGCGGCGTGCCACGCGGGTACGACCTCGAAACTGAAGTCGAGTTGTCCCTCAAGGAAGTTCTCACGGGCACAGAGCGCGACGTCGAGTTCAAAAGGCTCGATGTCTGCCAGACATGTTCGGGCAGCGGCGCCAAACCCGGCACGCAACCGGTGACGTGTGCAACCTGCGGAGGGCAGGGGCAGGTCGCACAGGCAGGGCTCGGCGGAATGTTCCGCATGGTGACCAACTGCCCGCATTGCGGCGGGCGCGGCAAGGTCGTTGAAGAGAAGTGCGGCGACTGCCGTGGCGCGGGGCGCGTGTCGGTCAAACGCGCCTTGACGGTGAAGTTGCCTCCGGGCATTCATGACGGCCAGGCAGTCCGCGTGACCAAGGAAGGCGAGCCGCCACCGCCGGAGATGTCTCCCAGTGGCGAGGGTATCCGTGGCGATCTGCATGTCGTTGTCCGCGTGATGGAGGATGATACATTCGCGCGCGATGGCGATGATCTGTTCGTTGCAATGCCAGTCGCGTTCACGCAGGCGGCGCTCGGTTCGACAGTGTATGTTCCCACGCTCGAAGGGGAAGTTGAACTGGAAGTCCCTGCGGGCACACAGCACGGCGCGAAGTTCAACATTCGCGGGCATGGACTGCCAAATCTGCGCACAGGCGAGCGCGGCAAACTCGTGGTGTTCGCGCAACTGGTTGTTCCCAAGAAGCTCTCGGAATCACAGCGCAGGATGCTCGAAGACTACGCTGAGACCGAGCACATCGAAGTTGCCAAGGAACGTCAGTCGTTCTGGAACAAGATCAGGGATGCGGTGACCGGCGGATAGGCGGTTGGCCACGAGGTGGACACAATGAGCGCCAAACACAAACAAAAGAACCGCGAAGAGAACCAGCACCAGCCCGGCTCGCATGAACAGGATGCGCCGCAGGAGCCGCTCGATTTCAACGGCCCCGCCGAGATCGATATCGACGAAGAGACGTATGAGGTGCCCGGCCCCGTCGCAACACTGCTGCAGCGCATTGAACGCGAACGTGATGAAGCGGTTGAGTCGCGCCTCCGCGCCCTTGCGGACTTCAAGAACTTTCAGCGCCGCTCTGCGGAAAACGAATCGCGCGCCGCAACAGACGGGACGATTCGCGTCGTGCGCGCGCTGCTTCCCGTGCTCGATCATGTTGACCTTGCACTCCAGCAGGATGTTCACCAGCTTTCAGCCGAGCAGCTCATGGGCGGCGTGAAACTGCTTCAGCAGGAGTTCACACGCTCACTTGAAGCGTTCGGCCTCCAGGCCATCCGCCCACAACCAGGCGATGAGTTCGATGCCAATGCCCACGAGGCGATGATGCGTCAGCCCTCCGAGGAGATGCCGGCCAATCATGTGACGATGGTCATGCAGCAGGGCTTCCGCCTCGGCGATTTGATTCTGCGGCCGGCGAAGGTTGCCATCGCTGCCGAGAAATCCAGTGATGATCCCAGCAGCGAAGCGCATGCTGAGGACCGGTGATGTAATCAGTCATGCCGACTTACGACTACGTTTGTGACAAATGTGAACACAGTTTCGAGCTGTTCCAGCAGATGAGCGAGTCTGTGAAGCGCAAGTGCCCGAAATGCGGTGCGCTCAAGCTGCGCAGGCTCATCGGCACCGGCGCGGGCGTCCTGTTCAAGGGGTCGGGTTTCTACGAGACGGACTACCGAAGCGATTCATACAAGAAAGCTGCGGACAAGGACAAGCCGGCTGACAACAAGTCAGAGTCGAAGAAGTCAGACAAGGCATCGTCCAGCACGTCTGACACGAAGAGCCCCGCCTCGGACAGCAAGTCGAAGTCGGACGCAAACAAGAGCGATTCGCAGAAGAAGAGCGCTGAGAAGTAGCATCATGCCTGCGGAAGCAGGCATCCACACAACAACGAATGCATCGGATTCCTGTGGATACCGCGCGCGGGTATGACGAGCCGGGCATACGCGCATCAATCATCATCGTATCGTGCGAATCTCATCCCATGTGCCGTTGCTGCCGCGCTTGTTGAGCAGCCAGGTTCTGCCGTTGACTGCATCGACAAGGAACAGCCGATTCGCGACGTGTTGAATTTCCAGCAGGCCGGATGTCTTGCCGCGAACTTTCTGCACACGCACCTGCCAGGTCTTTGCGGTGGATGGATTATCGAGGTTGCCACGCAGCACCGCCAGTTCGCCCGTTTGCGTGTCGAATCGCGCAATCTGGTTGTCGAACCGGATGATCTGCACGGTCGACAACACGAATGAATCACCTGCAAGCGGGCGAACATGTCGATCGCGATCCGGCCCGGAGCCGATGAGCATCGGCAGTACAAGACCTCCGATGAGCACAAGTGAGAGTAGGGCAAGTGTCGTCCGCGTGAAGATGAAACGATGTGTCATGTCTTTCAGCCTCCCGGCGGCGCATCAACACAGCAGCCGCCTCATCAGTCAGACACATTCGCTCAGTCGACTATTCCACCCGAGTTGGTTACGCTGATGCAGACGTGCATGACACCTGCCCAGCTTTCCATGTATGCCCAACATAAAAGCTATCATCGACTACGGATCCATCACCCAGTCGGCTTTGCGATTGCACTGCGCAGCCACACCGATCCCGCCAAATGCGTCGAATGAACGATGCAGCACCCTGACGAGAGCCTGTCAAGGGCATTGCTGCGGTGGATCGCTGGTGGCCGAGCCCATGGATGAGGTTGGGCAGTACCGGAGGATCGGCTTGCCTGCGCACGCTGTCGCGCTGGCGGGTCTCGCCAGCGTCATTCGCGGGCCTGTCATAGCATGAGGCAATGTCCATTCGCTACGCAGAACAGATAATTGCCCACCTGACCCACCGCAACTACGAGCCCTCGACAGCGGGCGCGATCGCGCGCGACATGCGCATCGACGAGGAGAACCGCAGCGAGTTCGATCGCACCATCAACGAGATGGTCAAGGACGGCCGCCTCGTCATCGGCACTGACAAACTCGTACGCCTGCCCGAGTATGGCGATGAAGTGATCGGCACGATGCGGCTCAACCCGCGCGGGTTCGGGTTTCTCCAGCCTGACCAGCCACGCAACGGCGGCGATTTGTTCATCCCGCCCGGCTCCACGCGCGATGGCGTCTGGTGGTTGGCATCCCGCTGTTCTACAT
>CAZVXI010000124.1:0-9690 GCA_964631295.1 uncultured Isosphaeraceae bacterium | reverse complement strand
GATTCTGACCGGCTGCTACGCCAAGCGTCTGAGCATCCGCGGCGCGCTCGGGCCGGGCGCGAAGCATGGCCTGAATCATGACGAATGGACGATTGCTGAAGTTCTCAAACAACGTGGATACGCAACCGCATGTTTCGGTAAGTGGCATCTGGGGCATCATCAACAGTTCCTGCCGCCTCATCATGGTTTCGACGAGTATTTCGGCCTGCCCTACTCCAACGACATGTGGCCCGTTCATTACGACGGCACGCCGGTCGATCCTGACAATCCTGATCACCGCGCTCACAAAGCGAACTATCCGCCGCTGCCCCTGATCGAAGGCGATCAAGTCATCGAGTATGTCGAAACGCTTGATGATCAGGCACAACTCACGCGGCGGATCACAGAGCGCGCGACGGCATTCATCGACGAACACCATGATGAACCGTTCTTCCTGTATCTGCCGCATCCGATGGTACATGTGCCGCTCGGGGTGTCGGAACGGTTCCGCGGGACAACGCAGCAAGGTCCGTACGGCGACACAGTTGCAGAACTCGACTGGTCGGTCGGGCAGATCATGCAGGCGCTTGCGAAGCATGGCATTGGCGACGATACCCTCGTTGTCTTCACGAGCGACAACGGTCCGTGGGTCAACTACGGCAATCATGCTGGATCTGCCGGACCATTGCGCGAGGCGAAAGGAGCAACGTGGGATGGTGGTGTGCGCGTGCCGTGCATCATGCATTGGCCGGGGAAAATCAAACCGGGCGTTGTGTCGCGTGAACTTGCATCGACGCTTGACCTTCTTCCCACCTTCGCAGCGATGGCCGATGCTCCGCTGTCAGATCGAGTAATCGACGGGGTCAACATCGCGCCGCTTCTGCTCGGGAAAGCAGAGACATCGCCGCGTGATCACATCGTGTTTTACTACAGCAATCTCGTCGAGTGCATTCGCGTTGGCAACTGGAAGCTCCATGTGCCGCACAGCTACCGATCGTATGAGGGTGTGGAGCCAGGCATGGATGGTTTCCCGGGCCCGTATGCGCGCGGCCGGACTGGCACAGAGTTGTACGACTTGTCGACTGACATCGGAGAGCAACACGATGTTGCTGACCAGCACCCGAAGGTGGTCGAGCGCATCATGCCGCTTGTCGAACGATATCGGCGTGAACTGGGCAACGGGCAACAGCAGGGGACGGATGTACGGCCACCGGCACGACTGGCGGACGAGATGCCCTAATTCCAGAACGCTGCGAAGCTGAGAGTAAGCCAGACGACGATGCTCAGCCCGAGTTTCGACGCCGTCCCCATCAGTCGGCCGATCGTCGCACCGGTTGCTGGCCTGACCGACCCGCGCACCGTCTGCTGCGCCACGCCGATCTCCCCGACCACCGCCCCTGCGAACGTGCCAGTAAGCGCTCCGAGCAGGACACCCAGCACGGTCCCCACGCCAGGTATCACGCTCATCACGCCGCCCAGTGCGAGCGCCCCGACGATGCCGCCAACGAGTGAACCAACCATCCCCGCGCGTGACGCGCCGCCTCGTTTCGCCCCGAGCATGCCTGCAATGAACTCCAGCAACTCTCCAAGCAGCAGACAGCCAAAGACGGCGCCCAGCACCCACCAGGCGAACGTCTGATCGCGGGTCTCCGGCAGATAGGCTCCGTCGCAGAACTCGATCAGCACGGCCAGAGCGAGCATGATCCAGCCCCCTGGCAGTTGCAGAGCCACCAGAACCACGCACATTGCCCCCAAAAGGAAGAACAAGCACGCCACGATGTACAGCATCCACTCCATCGGTTCTTTGTTCGGATCGGCCTTCGCAGCCATTCATCGAGGATCATGATCAGGGCTGGTGATTTTTCTTCGACACCTTGTCGGGAACTTTAGAATGTCAACGCGGCGATACGAACAACCCGACCGGTTCGACCGTTGATGTATCCGGCAGGGTCTCAGAGGAACGCACTTCAGCATGATTGGCGGCTCAACGCAAGACTGGCTCATGATCGCGGTGGCGGCCGTGCTCTGTCCGATCATGGTGTATGTCGCCTGGCGGGCGATCTTCTCTGATCGTGAGCAGCATCTTCGTCGGTGCCCGAAGTGCCGATACGACATGACCGGCTCGCTCGGCCTGCGTTGCAGTGAGTGTGGGCACATCGCCCGTGAGGAGTCGAAGCTGTTCTTCAGGCATCGTCGGCCGCTCGTAGCGATGGGCGCGATCATCGCCTGCAGCGGACTCGCGTTGGTCGTGAACGAGGGGCTTCGCGCCCGTTCATGGACATCGCTCGTGCCGACGAACATCCTGATCGCAACTCTGCCCGTGACGATTGATGAATCCGGTGCGATTCCCGATGAACTCGTTCGCCGTGTTCGCAGCAACACGCTTGATGAAGATCACTGGTACTCGCTGCTTTCACGCGCAGCAAAGGGCGACTGGCGACGAGAGCCCCTGACCGATAAATGGGTTCAAAGTTACGGGAAACTGATCATCGAGAATCGCGGAACGGTTCCGCGTGACTCTTCGCTCGGGCAGGTCATCGCCGCTTTGCCGCCCCGCGTGGACATCACCACGCGCGATGTCTGGCCAGTCGGCGTACCGCCCAGGCTCGACATCGACCTCCGCAACTGGTGGCCTGCCGGGTACGACGTGCGCCTCCGAGCCCGACCAGTCGTCGATGGTGCAACAGAGACACGGTTCTTCCATCTCAGCCATGCGCCGCCGGACATTCCGTTCTCTCTGAGCGTTCCAGCGTTGGCTCCCTCGACAAAAAGTATTGAACTCGAGGTAGAGGTTGCTCGTCGCCCACTGCGTCAGGATGGCAACGAGGCATCGTGGGAGGATGTGTTTGCCCGGACAATCGACGTTCCAATCAAGATCGAAGGCACGGTTGCTGATCATTTTGACGCCGACAGACGCGAGATTGTCGAAAGCGCAATGCGGCGCGTGTTCCGATTTGGAGTGGTGAAGTGGAGCGGAGGCGGACCATCACCGGTGCGCGTCTGGTTCGACCTGATCTCAACGTTCACGGCCGACATGGACGACATGGCAGTTGGTGTGCGCGTGGAACTGCTTTACAAAGATCAACTCGCCCGTCGGCTTGACCTGTGGTGGCTTGCGGGTTCGACGATCCAGTTGCGGGAGGATCGGAACTACAACTTCGACATCGTTTATGAAGACGTTGAACTGCTCCTCGAAGCCGAGGCAGATGAACACTGGTCGATGCGCGTGACGGGTGATGCAGCGCTGGCGGTCCGCGCGGGTGAGGCGAAGTCGTACTGGGCTGGCTCGTTCACGCAGCCGCTGATCGTGAATCATCCGGACCGCCGGACGCCGCCGCCTGGCGCTGCCGCGCCCGAACGACCCTGGCGTATCGAGACAGGGCCACCGGACGATGCGCCGCCGCTGTCCAGCGCCGCCTCCGCCGAAACTTCCTGACTGCTCGTTGTCGTTGTTCAGCCGTGCTCATCACCGGGTGAGCCGACAGCGCCGGTGCCGGGCGATGGGCGAACTTTCGCAACAGGCGGCGATTCGATCAACGCCATGACATCCTCGGAATACGGGTGCGCCTCCTCGAGGGCATCGCCAAGTGCAGCGCGGAGATCTTCCGCAGAGGCGTAGACGTTTGTCCGAATCTGTGCATGCAATGGGGCTGCGACTTTGGATAAATACCGACATCGACGTGCCAACTGCGAGAGTGTTTCGTGGGAGAATCGCATGCCCGATGTTGCTTCCAGTGTTCGCCCGGTTATCCACCAGGAACCATCGTCGTGGCGAGTTATTGCGATCGTCTGACGATTTCCCAACGCGTCGACGTAATCGGCTGTGGCAGAGTTGTCGCGCACAGCGAGGATGCGCGCGGGTTGCTGAACAGGAGACAACGGACCAGCATCGGCAGGACCGCTGATCGTCTCGCCGAACGCGTCCCACATCGCCTGTTCGAGTCGCTGCGTTGTTGTCATCGCATCGATCAAAGACAGGTATCGCCGCTGCAGATCATTCTCGGGTGCAAAGAAAGAAGGCAGCGGTCGACGTGAGGTTGATGTGTGGCTGAGCGGTTGCCAGTTCGTTGAATCGCGCCATCAGTGCGTTCGGCGACGTGTGTTCCGGTGCGATCGCACTCGATGTTGCGGCTCCATGCGTGACATCATCACACCCTGCTTGGAGCATCGCGGCTGATCCGATGCAGGTGATCGTCAGGCTCAGAAACAGCGCGCGCGACCGGGCAGGATGCGTGGGGGCAATTCGTGGGGGCATGAGTTGTCGCTCCATCCAGGCCAGAGTTATCGTGTGCGGCCAGCGCAGACCGACCGCCTGTGTGTGTCGACCGGGACCGCATGTGTGGGGTGCAAAGTTCAGCGATCGTGGTCGTATCGTTCTACGGAGCCGGCATGGCCGGGTTTCCGATTCACGAAGATGCGTTTCGAACCATGTCCTGCCACGATCTGCAAGTTCTTCTTGCACAGAGGAGAGACTCTGCTCCCGCCGTGAATGATCTCGCGTAGATTGCCATTGAGACAATGCCATATCCACCAAACAACCCGCATCACCACAATCCCAAGGTGGGCCTCACACAGCGTGTACTTGACCTGTGCCGTGAACGCGGCTTCGCACTGGCGGGCATTGCCAGGCCTCAGCCGTCAAATCGAGTGAGCGAACTGCGAGATTGGATTGCCGCTGGCAAGCATGGCGAAATGGCGTATCTCGAGCATCACACCGATATTCGTGCAGAGCCCGCGCGCATCCTGCCGGGAGCCCGGTCGGTCATCTGCGTGGCTGATCGCTACCACGCTGGCTCTCGTGATCGGGCCAGGTATGGCACGGGCCGCATCGCGCGCTACGCGCGGGGCGACGACTACCACCGCGTTATGAAGAAGCGCCTGCACGACCTGTGCGACGCACTTGGCGGGGAATACCCGGACCACGCGTTTCGTACATGTGTCGACACAGCACCGATTCAGGAGCGGGAGATCGCCGTATCTGCCGGCCTTGGCCAGATCGGCAAGCACACTCTGTTAATCGAGCCGGGCGTCGGCAGCTGGCTGCTGCTCGGGGAGGTCTTCACAACACTGTGCCTGGACAGCGCCAACAGCGAGTCGCGTGACATCTGCGGCACCTGCACGCGCTGCATCGATGCGTGCCCGACCAATGCCATCACACCCTACGAGGTCGATGCCACGAAGTGCATCAGCTACCTCACGATCGAGCATCGAAGCCAGATCGACGAACGCTTCCATCAGCAGATTGGCGACTGGATATTCGGTTGCGATATCTGCCAGGAAGTTTGTCCGCATTGCCAGCCCACACGACGCGCCAAGCGGGCAGTTGTACATCCTGCCTACGAATCACGCCGCGATCAGTTTGATCTGCTCGAGATTCTCGGCTGGTCGGAGCAGGATCGTCGCGATGCATTCATGCGGTCAGCGTTGAAGCGTGCGAAGCTTGTGATGATGAAACGCAATGCGATCATTGCGTCAGCGAACTGGCTCTCGCAGCGTCATGATCCAGCGCTTTGCCACCGGATCAAAGAGATTGCCGCGGACGAGCAGGAAGATGCTCTGGTGCGCGAAACCGCGAACGCTGTTCTGAAGCGGCTGAACGCGTAGGTTACCCGGAGCGGATGTTCGTCCGTGGCGGTTCGCGTTCGGCTTCGAGTTGCGCATCAATCGTGAGATACGCAAGACCGCCGTAGAGCACCGGCCCGCCGCGCACAATCTCACGAAGTTCAGCTTCTGCGTCTTCCGCGGTGGTGATCTCGCCGTCCTTGATCTTCTGTGTGACGTCTCCATATCTCCGCGTGATGCCACGCAGTCGTCCCTGCAGTGGGTGGAACCAGACCTGCACCATTTCCTCGCCGTTCTTGATGGATGTCGCGTGCAACCGCCACTTGCCGAGAACTTTCACTGCGACGAGCCGACGTTCCTGACCAAGATCATCGGTGAAATCAATGGTCCGTCGAGAGTCGCTGATCTCGCCGACCCGCGCATCATGCAGCGCCGCAGAATATTCATCAATGCCAAGCTCCGCGTCGAGTAACTCTGACTGTGCACCATCAAATGCCTCGGAGAGCGTGACGAGGTATTCGCGCTGCGCTTCGATGAGCTCCGCGACCGCTCGTGCTGTACCCGTGTCTGAGAGACTTCGCGACCACATCAGATCCATCATCTGCACTCGGTCGTCGGCAGTCGACATCGACTTCAGGAACGCCAGCAGTTCGTCCATTGTGTCGTAGCCGATCGCCTCACCAGATGCGGCGGCTTCCGCGGTCGGATCTTCGCGAGGCTCAACCTCGGACACACACCCGCAGAGCAACGCTGCCCCGAGAGGCAGGCAAGCGAGAGAAATCACACGACGGCGCACATGCATCGGACACCTCCTGAAACGGACTGTCATCATGGTAACGGCCTCTCAAATCTGCTCAAACTCGTACAGTGGGGCAACGACACCGAGGAAGGCGATGAGAATGGCGATGAATGGCATGAGCAGCAGGAGCGACTCGAGTGCAATCAGCGCCAGTGGGCTGCGTTTGCCGCGCACGATCGCGTAGCAACCCACGAGCATCGCGGGCAGGGCCAGCGCCGCGACCGCTGTCGGGTGGTCGATCAGCCAGAGTGGAACATCGCCCAGTTCAACTTCGCTCTCCGCAGCAATCTTGCCAAGCAAGCCCATCAGGATGAATGCTGCAGCCATCTCGACGGCGGCAACCGCGACCGTAACCAAACCGTGAGCGGCGCTCATACATCCCCGAGCTCTGCTGACGTTGACATCCACATCCTGCATGGGTGCATTCTACGGCCACCGAAAAGCAGCAGGCCCGCGATGTGACGATCGCGAGCCTGCCAAGGGTTGGTTTGAGGAACAGTCAGCCCGCGATCAGCCGTCTGCCCCGGGCCCAGCCATTGGCTGTCCACCCAGAGAAATGATCGCCCGATCGAGCCCCGTGACGAATGTCGCGATCGCTTCCTGTGTATCTCGGCCGGTGATGCCCTGAGCACTCTCTCGCGCCATCGAATAGGCCTCGAGCGCCATCGCAGTCGCCTGCTCGATCTGATTTCGAGTCGCCTGCAAAGCGTCTGAGAAGTTCGTCCCGATCGCGTCTGATGCGTTGACAAGGCGCTGGAGCACGAGGGCCTGCTCCTCCAACCCGCGGAGTTGCTGTGCGTACGCCCGGCCTTTGAGGGCAGCAGCGCGCGCCCGTGCAATTTTCGCAGAGTCGGATTGGCGAACCTTCGCACTGGCAGATTGGGCCTTTGCGATTGCTGCCTCGGCCTTGGCAACCGCCTCTCCATACGCCGAGCCGAGTTCACCCGAACGCATGTTCTGAAGCGCCTGCACACCGTTGGTTATGCTTGCGACGAGTTCATCGTAGGTGCGCCCGCTTGCCTGCACCTCCTGGCGGAGGTCGCTGCGCATCGTGGCGAGATCACGCTTGCTCTCGTCAATGCTGGTGATGAGTGCCTGAGCGCTCTTCGCCTGTGCATTGGCAATGTTGTGCTGCGCTTCGTATCTGTAGTTGAGTTGCAGTTCGGTCAGCGCAACCTGATACTCGACCTGATCTGCCTCGCGGCGCGTTTCCACGCCCTCCTGATAGGCACTGAAGCCATCGCTGTAGTTCATCTGTGACGCCTGCCGGAGCAGGTCGTTTGCACGCTGCCGCAGTTGTTCTGCACGCTGGATACCATCGCGCCGC
Source organism: uncultured Isosphaeraceae bacterium (assembly GCA_964631295.1). GTDB lineage: Bacteria > Planctomycetota > Phycisphaerae > Phycisphaerales > SM1A02 > CAZVXI01. The sequence goes on along the minus strand of CAZVXI010000124.1, from coordinate 2,023 downwards.
GCCGCGGACAGTTCATTGATCGGCTGGTCAAGATCCGCCATCTCACTGCTGTGCTGCTGAAGGCTGGCGTTGGCGGCGGAGCGTGCCTGATCGAGATTGCGTGTCTGCTCGGCTGGATCAATGGCATTGAGCGCTTCGAGCACCAAGCTGAGTTCCACAGCCGCATCGATCTGAGCAAGCAGCAGCGACTGGAGATCTCCGGCTTGCCGTTCAAGGCCGGCTGCGTCCTTCAGAGAGATCCCCGCCAGCTCCCGGTTCGCGCTGCTGGCGAGCATCGCAGCTGCTGCCTGCTGGCCGTCTGACCCTTTCACGCTGTTGAGTGAGGACACGACTGCCTGCAGCTTGGCTGCGTCGGCCTGCCGCGCGGCTGCCTCCAGTTTGCGACTCTGCTCGGTAATCGTGGCGCTTGCCTGCTGCCGGGCGTTGGCCTCTGAATCTTCACAACCTGAAAGGAATGCACCCCCGCCGAGGAGTGAGGTTGCGGTCAGGGCGAGCATTGTCGTGCGAGCCAAAGTCGGTGTGGGTCTCATGGAATCGTCTTCTCTCGAAAGAGGTTTGGAGTCAGCAAATCGGCAAACTCGGCCTGCTGAGATTGCAGAACCGCCCAATATAGACACACTTGCATGGTCTGTGAACCCGCATTGCCTGCGATTCGGGCCGATCCGGCCGTTCCCGGTCGCCCCCGCCCCCGTGAAGTACGCCAGGGAACAGGTCTGGCTGCGCCGGCCGGCACGATCACGGCTCGATTGCAATCTCGACTCGCGGGTCAGTCGGCCAATCGAGGTGGAAACGCCGGCCGGGTGCCTGATCGACCCGCTCATACGAATGTGCTCCAAAGTAATCTCTCTGCGCCTGCAGAAGGTTGGCGGGGAGCACTTCCGTTCGATACGCGTCGTAATAGGCAAGCGCTGAGGCCATGGCCGGACAAGGAATCCCCGACCGCACGCCCGCGCACACGACCTCGCGCCAGCCCGACTGGGCTTCATTGATCCTGGCTGCAAACTCCGGGTCCATCAGCAGATTCGCCAGCGAGGCATCGCGATCGAAGGCAGCCGTGATCCGCTGGAGCAGTTGTGCTCGGATGATGCAGCCACCCCTCCAGATTCGAGCGATCGCGCCAAAATCAAGCGGCCAGTCACTCGCCTGCGCGGCGGCGCGCATGAGTTGGAAACCCTGCGCGTACACGCAGACCTTCGCGCAGTAAAGCGCATCGTGCAGAGCATCGCAGAACGCAGCGCGATCATGCACGCCTGCATCGTTCGTGGCCGGGCCGCGCATAGATTTCGCTGACACACTTCGTTCATCTTTCAGCGCACTCATCGACCGCATGAACACAGCTTCCGCAACGCTCATCGTGGGCATGCCCATGTCAAGCGCGTTCTGCGCGGTCCACCGGCCCGTCCCCTTCTGCCCGGCACGGTCAAGCACAATGTCCACGAACGGCCTGCCCGTTTGCGGATCATCCTGCCGGAGAATGTCCGAGGTGATCTCGATGAGGTAGCTGTCGAGTTCGCTTGATGTCCACTGCTCGAACACATCACCGATTGCGCGCGGGTCCATTCCCAGGGTGCTGCGCATGAGGTGGTAAGCTTCGCAGATCAGTTGCATATCCGCGTACTCGATACCATTGTGAACCATCTTGACATAGTGACCGGCACCGTCAGGCCCTATGTACGCCGTGCATGGTTCACCGTGAGTGATGGGCTTTCCGGGGGCGGCACCGTCGATTGGCTTGCCCGTCTCTGCATCCACCTTCGCGGCAATCGCCTCCCACATCGGCTTGAGGTGTTGCCACGATTCGCGATCTCCGCCGGGCATGAGAGATGGCCCGAACCGCGCGCCCGACTCACCTCCCGAGATGCCCGACCCGAAGAACCGAAAGCGATCGCGATACTGCTTGCTCCTGCGAATCGTATCTGTCCAGAGAGAGTTGCCGCCATCAACGACGAGATCATCTCGTTCGATACCAGCGTCAATCAACGACTGACACACCGCATCCACCGGATCACCGGCTGGAACGAGC
>CAZVXI010000123.1:0-9830 GCA_964631295.1 uncultured Isosphaeraceae bacterium | reverse complement strand
GGGCGGCGCCCGAGACCTCCTCGGGCGTCTCGCCTTTGAGGCGGAGGGCGATGACGGAACGGCGCCAGGGTAATCAGCAGTTGAATCCACACGCTCTGGCCCGTGCGCGATTCGTGGTCGACTTTCATGTCCTTGAGTTCATTGAGGTAGAACTCGCGGCTCTGGTGGTCGATCTGAACCCAGTAGCGTTCACCTTCCTTGACGAGTTCATCCGTTGTTGCTGCGGTGAACTCGACGCGGTTGTCTTCAATGATGACGCGGTCGCCTTTGACGCGGCCGTTGTCCGGGTCGATGAGTCGCGTGAACTCACCCCACGATTCGATGCGGACACCTGAGCCGCTGCCATTGAGCACGAAGAAGAGAACAATGAGCAGTGCGAAGATCATCACCCACGAGAGAAGGGTGCGGCTCATCTTCATCTGTGCGGGCGGCTGGGGGCCCTTCGGGTCCTGACCGCTTCCGGATCCGTTCCCGCCGTCCTGCGGCTGCCGGGGCTTGTTTGAGTCGTGATTCTCAGGCATGTGCAAGGGGTCTCAGCAGAGCCAACCGCGTCGAAAACTCCATCCGACTGCGTGGTCCTGTGGGTTATTCGTCAACTGTCGACCTTTGGATGACGTTGGGTTACCAATCGGACCGTAACTCATCCACAATATCGGAAGCCAACTGTTGTACGGCGGCAATGGCTCCTAGTTCACTGGGGCTTCCAATCGGCCTTGAAGGATGGTAGACCCCCTGACCCTCAAACGCCTCTCGATGGATGAGCGTGCGGCCTGTCCGCAGATCATTCCATTCAAAGTCCACATAGACGCGATACACGACCTCTTCATTCAGCCCGGTCAGTGGCGATCGGGAGATGACATCGCGCTCGATGCGGGCGATGCGGCCGCTCAGGATCGTGTCTGCCCGCGTGCCCGACGTCACCTTGTAGGGCGTGCGTGCTTCAACTTCCTTGATGATCGCATCGGTCAGCTCGAACTCCACGGATCGTTCAAAACTGTCGTTCTCGAAGATGGGGATCGTGATCGAGGCGACATTGTCGCGGAAGGTGGCCCGGAAGGCGTAGCCGGCCGTCGGGTCGGAGGCGCACCCGGTGAACAGGGTGCAGATCGTGGTCGCGATGATCGCGGCGCGAAAGTTGAGAAGCTCAACCATGTGCATCAGCGGTTCTCATCCGTGCCAAGTGCTGCGGCACGCAGTGCGTCGTAGTCCGGTGCCTCGTCGATCACATTCTCTGGCAGTTGCTTGAGGATGTCCGGTATCATCCGCAGTGCATCGGTTGCTGCGATGCTGTCGGGATATCGTCGGAGCAACCGGCGGATCGTGAACTCGCAGCTCACGTAGTTGTCCACACTGCGGTACCAGATGGCAGTTTGCAGCATCTTCAGGGCGTCGGATTCACTGATGCGCGTGAGCAGGGCGTCAGCTCCGACCTCATCTGCAGTCACCGGATCAATGACTTTCAACTGTTGCAGGCGGGCACGCGCTTCATAGAGGCCTGTCGCGTCGAACTGCGGCCCTTTGAATGCAGCAAGGAATGAGTAGACAAGCCGTCGCCGGGCTTTGGGCAGTTGGTCGGACCCCGGGTAGTTCTCGATGAACAGCTCGTATGCTTCTGCTGCAAGCTGCATCTTGCGGCGGGCGAAGTAGAAATCCGCGAGGTCCATGCCGGCCAGTTCGGCGAGTCGGCTGCCGGGCAGACGCTCCTGAATTCGAATGAGCAGTTCTTCGCCATCTGCCCGAGCGTCGACCCAGCGGAGCCCCCAGAGTTTGCGTTTCTTCCCGGCGACGAACATGCGGGCGATCTCGTATTCGCGCTCAAGTGCCGGGATGAATGCCTCGCTCGATGGAAAACGCCGCGCGATAAACTCGTATTCGAACAGCGACTCGTAATAGTTGTGCAATGCGTAAAGTGCATCGCCACGCAGCAGGTAGGCTTCGGGGAGCAGTTCGTGTCGTGGGTGCCTCTTGATCCATCGAGTCGCCAGCGATTCCGCACGGTCGTAGTCTTCCTCCGCGAGAGCTGTGCGAATCTGTTGAATCTGGCCTTCCGGAGTGCCCGGGTCGGCTGCGTCAGTTGCGGTCCACTGATCGTCATCCGTCAATGTGTACTCTTGCTGCCCATCTGCGAATCGCGGAAAGGTGATGGCAAGCACGGCTGCCAACGCGAAGCAGATGCCTCTGCAGACGTGGCTGGGTTGGCACAAGGGTGGGAAAGGATCGGCAAGCATGGGTTGGATGCTACGGCAGGATCGTCGGTTGCTCAAACTCGTGACATGCCCGGAGTATGATCACCGCCGAATGCGATGGAGATTCTGATTCTGTTCAATCCTGTGTCCGGTGCAGGCCGCGCTGCCCAGGCCGCCACTGATCTGGCTGACGTTGTGCGTCGTGGCGGTCATCATCCGCGTCTCGCGCCCACTCGCGTCGGGCCGGACAAATCCTGGCTGGATGATCTGATGGACCCGGTCGATGCCACCATCGTTGTCGGCGGCGATGGTGCGATCCGCATGGCGTCCGGCCCGGCGAGCCGCACCAGGACGCCAATCGTCCAGTGGCCGTCCGGGACTGAGAACCTCTTCGCGCGGCAGTTCGGGTTCAATCGCGATGCTGATCAACTCATCGCCACGCTCAATCGATTCGACATTCAATCAATCGATCTCGGTGATGTGAACGGCAGGCCCTTCGTACTGATGGTCTCACTGGGCCTTGATGCCAACATCGTGCAGGACCTCGACACCCACCGCAATGGTTCGATCTCGCATCTCTCCTACGCGGCTCCAATCTTGCGCCAGACGCTTCGCTGGAGGCCGCCGACGATGCAGATCGATGTGGATGGCAAACGCGTCGCGGAGGATGTCGTGGGGCAGGTGATGGTCGCCAACTCCAGGCATTACGCGATGCATCTCGATCCCGCATGGCAGGCGAAGGTCGATGATGGCCTGCTCGATCTCGTTGTCATGCCCGGCCGGTCGCGGGCAGGCATCGTCTTGCGTTCACTCCGCTATGCCCTGCATCGCCACGCGGGTGACTCGTCGGCCATCTATCAGCACGGCAAGTCGATTCGCATCGCGTGTGATTCTCCGCAGTTTTTTCAGCTCGATGGGGATCCGCCTCGTGGCGAGACATCCGATGCAGACCGCCGCGTGAGCGAACTGGTGATCACCATCGCTGAGCGCGCACTTCCGGTATTGAAGCCGCCCGCGTCGTAGGCGATTCGGGGCAGCGAGCGCCCGGCCACTCGTGCAGCGCAGCCTGGTCGCTCTGTATTGGCACGCATGATCACGCTCTGCGCGCGCATTGGTTGTCGCGGCCCGGCGAGTGAGGCCAGCAACTCACGAAGTCCGCCGGCGACAGTCAGTTGCGCGATCAGAAAATCTCACAGTTTCTCACAGCCATTGCTGGCGATGCTCACACACATGCGCGCGCACTGACGCTCGCGACTAACGGAGATCCGGGAACGACACTGACCGCAACTGCGTACGCGACAGGGTCGAGCGCATCCCGCGGAGTGCTGCACGGTTGACAGTTGCCAGTTCATCGCGCAACTCGAGCATCCGCGCGCTGTATTGTTCCTCAGCAGTGATGCGATCCTGTTCCATCACCGAGCCGGACATCTGAAAATCCGGGACCTGCGCTGCGCACAGTTCAACCATTCTGCGTCGCACATGGTCGACTCCCTCGTGATACTGACTCTGCAGATCAAGCAGCGCATCACGCTGAGAAGGTTGCAAATCATCGAGCGACAACCCTTGCTGGAGTGCTGTGTCCATATTCGATGGATCAATGAATGCCTCGGGATACGCGCTGCGCGCAAAATGATCAAAGAACGCACTGCCGAGGTCCCGACCCAGCGAGTCTGCGATTCTTTGTGCGGTCTCGTGGTTCTGCACAGCGAGCGCGTGATGCGCCTCGCGTGCTGCAATCTGCAGATCCAACAGGATCTCTGAACGTGTGCGCGCCTCGAAGTGCTCTTCCCGCTCCATGAACGCAGCCCAGCGAGCATCGACGAGTTCATGCATCTTTTCGTCATACTCATCAAGCAGCGGGCGGATGGTCTCGCTCGCAACGGACTCCGGCGAGAAGTGCGCCAGCAACACGACAATGTCCACATTTGATGCCTGGTTGGGTACCACACCATCGCGGATGACCATCCGCGTGAACCGCCAGAATGATCGATGACGCATGGCCCGGATGCGCTGCGCAGGTGCATCGTCTTCAGTAGCATCTGCGATCGCCAGCAGATCGGTAAACAGTTGCTTATCCGCATCTGCCACGTATGCCCGGATCTCCGCGCGCATCGCCTCGATCTTGTCCCAGCGTTCGGTTCCTGCAAACTCCCGGGGGAAGCGCATACGCGTCTCCATCAACTCCCGCATCTTCTCCCGTGCTGCGGCGTCAAGATCATCGCGATACGTCAGATACAAATCGGAAGCCAGCTCAGATGTCTCATCACCGTCCACGCCGAGAATGACGAGACATGCATCAAACTCCCCCGGTGTCAAAGGGCGGGCGACAATCTCATCGTTGCTCCAGAATCGCGTCTTCCGCCGTTCAAGAAACGGAGCGATGTGGTACGTATGTGTCACAATGTCGCAGCGACGTCGGTTCGTGCTGTCGTAGTGGTTATGGTTCGGTTGCAGATCTTGAGGAGCGCGCTCACCGAGCATCTCCTCAAGTTGACGGCGCGTGCGATAATGCGACCCGCCGAACTCCCGCTGAATCTCATTGCTTCGGTTCATGTATGTGCGGTTGCTCAGTCGGTCGTTTCGCTCTGCCCGGCGGATGGCGCTCTGATCAAGCATGGCTGCCAGTTCTTCGACGTATTCATTGCGCTGCGCGATCAGTTCGTTTCGCTTCTGTGCAAGCTGCTCGCGTTCACCGGCGGTGAGTTCAGACTCTGCGAGCGCCGTTTCGATGAACACAAGCAACCACGAATGGGCTGCCGACCAGGCGGGCGGATAGGTATAGCGATAGAACGTGTCGTACCAGCGGTTTGCCAGGTCGTGCGAAAGTTGTTTGCGTATGGCTGTGAACGTCTTGCGATTCAGTGCACGCATTGCGCGAACCGTATCGATAAGGCGATCAGCCGATGCGTCATCCGGGTTTGTGCAGTTGTCAACGGCAGCGTGAAACAGGGTTCGCGTCAACTCTGTCAGCCGCTGTTCGTACGTCAAAAGAAGTGGGTCGACGAGTTCCATGACGTTCGCCGGCGGTTCCAGCGTTGCGAACAGATCAGTCAGGCACGGTACGCCGCCGCCGACGAACACCTCGACGATTTCGAGGCTCATCAGCATCGACCGTTCCCGACTCCATCGAACACGCATCAGGTCCGAGTCGCCATCGTCGCGCAATGCACTGAGTCGTTCAAAGAGCGTGTCATCCAGCGCCTTGACACGGTCACACAGTGCGGGCAGGTGCGCGATGATGCCATCCGATTCGACAATGCCCCAGTGTCCCGCGGGGTGTTCTGCCAGCATGGCGGTGATCTCGGCGCGCAGCGGCGCAAAGTCAGCGAGATAGTCGTCATACGCCCGGTCTGCTTCAAGTTGCTGGGCCTCGCTGAGATGCAGGCGGTCGACGTAGTTGTAAAACTCAGACATGCCGATTCTGCGCGGCACACGTGGGAAGTCATCTTCGGGATATTGTGCCTGCGCTCCACTGGTCAACGCCAGGATGGTGAATGCCAGGAACAACTGCATGCCTGCTCGATACATTGTCGACCCTCCGGCCCTGTGTTGCTGACAGCATACCAGATTCGCTGTGGTTGCTGAAGCGCCGAGAACCCTCTCGACGAGCGTTGAGAGTGGTTTTTTTATGCTGATGCTCCACGCATCAACACGAGCAAGTCACCCGCCCGCCCGCTTCGCGCGATAGCCGCGATCCTGCAGAATCGACAGAACTCGGTCGCAGTGGTCACCCTGCAACTCGATGTCAGCCGCATCTTCGTCGGCGTCGCGCTTCGCGATCGTCCCGCCGGCGGCGAGGGCGGAGCGCAGTTCCTTGAGCAGTGCCTGCATGTCGGTCGCGTGCGGGTCAAGCCCGGCGATGACCGTCGTCCACTTGCCGCGGCGTTTCTCCCGCCTGACACGGACCTGCTGGTCACCCGGCAGCCGCACCTTGCCGTCCGCATCCCGTGGGCAGGCGCACTCATCAAGCACCTTGCCGCAATGCTCACAGGTTACGGGTCGTTCGAGTGGAGTTCCGGCAAACAGGCCTGACATACCCAACGATAGCGATACAGCACGTCGGCGACGCGGCCGGATCAGGAATGTGTCGTGATCGCCCAGTCGCCCTCAAGTGCGGCCCATAACGCGACGATGAGCACGCACAGTTGTTTCTTTGTGACGGCTCGACGTACGCCGTGACGGAGCAGCGGCATGCTTCGCGCATGTTCTCGGACGATCGCCCACGGACGGAGCCAGAGCGGTGGACATTGCGACAATCATTGGCGTGCTCGTCTGTATTGCCCTTGTTGCGTCCGCCATCGTCATGGGTGGCGACGTCGGCAGTTACATCAACGTCCCGTCGATTCTGATCGTGGTCGGCGGCGCGTTTGCAGCCACGCTCGCGGCGTATCCGCTGTCGCGGTTCCTGCAGATGCCCAACGTGATCAAGAAAACCCTTCTGACCAAGCCGACTGATCCGGTCGCGCTGATCAGCCAGATGGTGGAACTCGCAGAGGTCGCCCGTCGGGATGGCATCCTTGCACTGGAGAACTCCGTGCAGGACATCGAAGATGAGTTCCTGGTGCGCGGCATTCAGATGGCTGTTGACGGTTCCGATCCGGAAGTGATTCAGATCATCATGGAGACCGAACTCGAGAATCTCATGGACCGCCACGAAGCAGGCAAGGGTTTGCTCGAGGCACTTGGCAAGTATGCACCGGCATTCGGGATGATCGGCACGTTGATTGGTCTGGTGGCCATGCTCTCAAACATGGAAGATCCGTCGGCGATTGGTGCGGGCATGGCGACGGCGCTGCTCACGACGTTGTACGGATCGCTGATGGCGAACGTATTGTTCCTGCCACTGGCAGACAAACTCGGCCAGCGAACAGCTGAGGAAGTGCTGGCGCGCACGATCATTATTCAGGGTGTGATGGCCGTGCAGTCAGGGGACAACCCGCGAAATGTGCAGGCCAAGTTGTACACCTTCCTGCCGCCTGCAGCGCGGCCGGCGGATGAAGACGATCAGCGCGCTGCTGCATGATCGATTGACTCGACGAAGACGACGAAGCAATGGCGAAGCGACCAAAAAAAGCCAAAGCAGGCGCGCCCGACTGGATGGTTACCATCGGTGACCTGATGGCGCTGCTGCTGACGTTCTTCATCCTGCTGCAGATGTTCTCGGAGTTGAAGCGCGACCATGAGTACCAGCGCGTCATCACCGCTGTGAAGGAGGCGTTCGGCTACTCAGGTGGCATCGGCGTGCTGCCAGTCGACGATCCCCCCCTCAAGTCTGTGATCGAGCAACTCGAATACATGGCAATGAAGAACCACCGGGAGTCGCAGATGAGCCAGTCCGTCGAGGAAGGTGTCGACGGCCCGCAGATGCGCGTCACAAAGGTGCGCGATGGCATCGTCTTCACCATCGGAGGGCCCGCGACCTTCGACGAGTTCTCTGCCGAGATCAAGCCCGAGGTGCGCGAGCAGATTGAACGCGTTGCCATGCTGATCAAAGGCAGGCGCAACAAGGTCATCGTGCGAGGCCACGCCGCTGCCAAGCACATGAGGCCGGGCCTCGAATGGAAAGACCTTGATGATCTGAGTTTCGCGCGGGCCCGGAATGTGAAAGATGCGCTCGCTGCGTTCGGCGTGGATGACCGTGTGTTCCGCCTTGAAGCCGTCGGCATGCGTGAGCCGGTCCGCCCGCGTGCGATCAATCCGCTTGATATCGCGCAAAATCGGCGCGTCGAGATCATCCTCACCGAACAACTGGTCGACGAAATGAACATCGACGCGGACAACACTGATCCCGATCGTGCCCGAGGAGGGCTGCCAGATGCCTGATGAAATGACGCCCGATACATCGCAGGACAAGAGCAAATCGAAGGTCAAGACGCTGATTCTCTTTGCCGGTGCACTGTTGGTCGAAGCAGGGGTGATCCTCGGCGCGGTCATGCTGTTTGCCGCGCCGCCGGAGAACACGCAGGCTGACCAAGCGCTCGCGATGGGCGGCGTCCCGGTGGAAGATCGCATCCAAGAGGTGCTGATCGTCGACACACGCCTGCCCAATCGCAAGACCGGCGTCACATACCTCTACAACACCGAGATCTACGCACAAGTGAAGTCTCGCTATGCGGAGCGCGTGCAGACGGAACTCGACCAGTTCCAGAATGAGATTCGCGCCGAGATTGCAGCGATCTGGCGGACTTCGGAGCCGCACCACTTCCAGGAGCCACGTCTGGAGAACCTCACGCGGAAGGTCTATGCGCTGCTCAACGAGCGCTTCGGCACGGACCCGGAGAAAGGCGAGCCGATCATCAGCAAGGCAGTCATTGTGATGGGCACCGGCTTCCGGATCGACAGTTGATCAGGCAGGCACGCAGTTGATGCGCCATGGCGCAGCGGTTACTCATCCTCTCAAGCCGGTTGTGCCGATGGCCGATGTGCGGCGGTTCTCGTTGCCAATCAGCGAAGAACGTCGAAGTGAAACACGGAGCCAGGATGGCTGAACAGACACCGCAACCTGAAGATCAGCCCACACCGGATGCGGCCGATGCGCAAGAAATGCCGACCGATGCGGGCGACGAGCACGCGCCTGACCCGGATGCGGCTCTCGAAAGCGTCGAGGCGGCGCTCGGCCAGTTAACCGAGGCATCGACGGGCACCGATGATCGCGACGGCGAGAGCAACATTGCCATGCTCGGCGATGTGTCGCTGCGCGTGAAGATCGAACTCGGCAGGACACGCATGTATATCGAGGATGTGCTCAAACTCAACGAGCACTCAATCATCGAGCTCGATCGTGCGGCAGGCGATCCCGTCGACATCTACGTGAATGATCGGTACATCGCCCGAGGGGAGGTACTCGTGGTCAACGACAACTTCTGCGTACGTGTGAGTGAACTTGTAGACAGCGACCACCTCGGCAACCACGCCGGGAGCGAGGTCGCGTAACGGACAGATTTGACTCGAACCGGCCGGAGGATTCGGCCGCTGACTGCCATGGATGGCGACATGAAACCCACGAATCTCATACGCGACCTTCTTGCGCTCGCGCTGGCGACGCATCTGTCTGCCGCCACTGCAGCGCAGCAAGCTCCTTCGGACGCCGGTGAGTCAACCGAGCCAAGCCGCACGCTTGCGAACAACTCGATTTCAATCGATTCATCGAAGCCGGCGGATACGTCAGTCACCGATGATGCTGCGCCTGGTGCAGGTGAAGCATCAGCGCCCATCGGGAATGTTGACAACGCCTCAGCCGCGCGCGAGCCAGCGGCGCAGGAATCGCTGCCGCTCGGTGGTGCATCTCTCGCTGACAAGCCTGAAGCAGAGACAGCGGTACGTGAACAGTCAGCCGCGGGCTCCGGTTGGCTGAGCAGTTTCGACCCGGGTGAAAGCGAACTGCTGCGAGTCGGCGGGGCGCTGGTTGTCGTGCTCGGCCTGCTGTGGTTGATGCGCGCGTTTGTCAAGCGAGCCGGGCTGGTCACACAGAGCGCCGGCCGACCGAGCGGCGTGCTGGAGGTCCTCGCGCGGTATCCGGTCGGGCGGCGAGAACATCTCGTGCTGCTCAAGATGCATCGGCGGATCGTACTCGTCCATCAGGGCGATGGACGCATGTCGCCACTGGCAGAAGTGTCTGACCCGAACGACGTGGCGGCATTGCTT
>CAZVXI010000122.1:3518-9893 GCA_964631295.1 uncultured Isosphaeraceae bacterium | reverse complement strand
ACGAAACCACCGCATGAAGATCCGGCCGATGCATCAGCAGCAGCATCATCGTCCGGCTGGATGACGCGCTTCCTCACTGTCGTCGAGTGGCTCGGCAATCTGCTGCCCCACCCCGTCACGCTGTTCGCGCTCTTCGCGATCGGCGTGGTCTTCCTCAGCGGCATCGGCGACTGGCTTGGCTGGGCGGTGGATGACCCGCGGCCTGTCGGCGCAGACGGCCGCGCTGCCGATGGCATCATTCGTGTCGAGTCGTTGATGTCTGCAGATGGCTTTCGCAGGATCAGCCAGAACCTGGTGAGCAACTTCGTCAACTTCACGCCGCTTGGCACCGTGCTTGTCGCGCTGCTCGGCGTGGGCGTGGCGGAGCGCAGCGGCCTGCTCACCGCAGCCATCCGGCTGATCGTGCTCGGCGCGCCGAAGACACTCGTCACCGCAGCGCTTGTCTTTGCAGGCGTCGTCTCGAACACCGCATCGGAGATGGGCTATGTCGTCATCGTGCCGCTGGGCGCTGCGATCTTCCATTCCCTCGGCAGACATCCATTCGCAGGCCTCGCAGCAGCTTTTGCAGGCGTGTCCGGCGGATACAGCGCGAATCTGCTCATCGGCACCGTCGACCCGCTGCTCGCAGGCATCACGCAGGATGCAGCGCGCATGATGGACCCGACGTATGAAGTCCACCCCGCGGTGAACTGGTACTTCATGATCATCAGCACGTTCCTGATCACCATCACCGGCACGCTCGTCACGAAGTACATTGTCGAACCGAAGCTCGGCCCGTACGACGACAGCAGAGCTGAGAAGGGCCTTGATGAGGAATCAACACTCGAAAAACTCAAGCCGAACGAACACCGCGCGCTGCGATGGGCGGGCGTCTCCGCGCTGGGCATGGCGCTGCTGTTCGTCTACTTCGCAGGCCCGCACGCAACCGGAAAAGCCGATGTGCTCACAAGCGCGGTCATGACGCCTGCATACGAAGGCGACACCCGACGCATGCTCGAGCGCGCTGCTGCATGGTCGCCTGAACAGCTTGATGCAGCCATCACCGAGGCGGTCGATGCAGAACGCGCGACGCAGCAGCAGATCATCGAAGCGCGCAAGGCAGGAACGCCCGAGCCGCCCAGCCCGGAAACAGTCGAACTCTTTGTTCCTGCCAAAGAGGGATTTGGCAAAACGATCAACAGCGTACTGCTTTCCATCCCGGGCTACGGCGTGCTGCGCAACCCCGACACAGGCGATGTGCTGCGCTCGCCGTTCCTGCGCAGCGTGGTATCGATGATCTTCATCTTCTTCATCGTGCCCGGCTTTGTGTACGGCCGATGTGTCGGCACGATGCGCAATGATCGCGACATCATCGATGCCATGGCCGGCGCGATGAGCACGATGGGCTTGTACATTGTCCTCGTGTTCTTCGCAGCGCAGTTTGTGACATACTTCGGGTGGACGAACTTCGGCTCGCTGCTCGCGGTCGTCGGCTCCGATGCCATCGTCGCGATGAACCTCGACAACCCGCTGGTGTTCCTGCCATTTATTTTGATGTGCTGCTTCGTGAACCTGATGCTCGGCAGCGCATCCGCGCAGTGGGCGGTGACAGCGCCGATCTTCGTGCCCATGCTCATGGGCGTCGGCTACAGCCCGCCAGTCATCCAGGCGGCGTACCGCATCGGCGACTCCACGACGAACATCATCACACCCATGATGAGCTACTTCGGCATCATCTTCGCGTTCGCGTGCAGGTACGATCGCAAACTCGGCATCGGCACGCTGATCGCAACCATGCTGCCCTACTCGATCGCGTTCTTCATCGGCTGGGTGCTGCTGTTCTACCTGTGGGTGTTCGGCCTGGGCCTGCCCGTCGGCCCGGGCGCCCCGACGTTCTACCCGCAGGGCGGGTGATGAAGCCAGCTTCATCAGTTGTCCGTCGCGTTTCGTCATGCCCGCGCACGCGGGCATCCAGTTGGCTGCCTGTCCTTCGCTGAAGCGCCACGTCCGATCATCCACGCCATTGCGAGCACATCCATGCATCAAGCAACAAATGCGCGGCAGATTTGGACAAATGACTCGTTCATTTGCGCAAATGAACGTTCCATTTCCAAAGATGAGCCGTCCATTTGACAAGATCGGCCAGTCATTTGACCAAGTGGGCCGCTGATTCACGGAGATGAGCCGCTCATTCAGGGAAGTGGGCGGCCGATTTGCGCAAATGAACCGTTCACTTCAGAGAATGGGGCGCTGATTTGCGCAAATGAGCCGGCCATTTGGAAGAATCGGCGCTCCATTTGCGAAGAGCAACGGCTGATCTCGGAAAATGGGCGGCGCCATCCCACGGGTGCGTGGTGCCAATTCGAATCGGGGCGTTGCCATTGCTGAGCGGAACGCTGCCCTTGCGCATTGGCATGGTTCCATTGGTCATTGGCGCTGCGCCTCTGGCGAGTGCCGCTCGACCTGTCGGGAGTGATGGTGTCGCTCGTGCGAGAATCTCCCGACCTCTTCTCCGGATCGGAGGGTGACAGGGCCGAATCGGAGCAGCGAACGATTTTGGATAACCGTCGCGCCTGTGCTGCGCCGCTTCATGAATCGTGGATTCCCACGTTCGTGGGAATGACGGGGACAGACTGCGATCGGCGGTCGCGGCTTTGTCACACCGTCGCGATCTCCGCAAGTTCATCTGCGACATCGAACGCGGCCGTGGTTTTTGACTTCACTTCATCGAGCGTGACATCGGGCGCGAGTTCGGTGAGTACGAAGCGGCCCTTGTCTTTGTTCATGTGCATCACGCACAGGTCGGTGATGAGCATATCCACGCAGTTCTTGCCTGTCAGCGGCAGCGTGCATTGCGGGATGAACTTCGGCTCGCCTTTCTTGTTGCAGTGGTCCATCATGACGATGACCTTCTTCACGCCTGCGACGAGGTCCATCGCGCCGCCCATGCCCTTGACCAGTTTTCCGGGGATCATCCAGTTGGCGATGTCGCCGTTCTCAGCGATCTCCATCGTGCCGAGGATGGCAAGGTCGATGTGCCCGCCGCGAATCATCGCGAATGATGTTGCAGAGTCGAAGAACGAATGGCCGGGCACGCCGGTGACCGTTTGTTTGCCTGCGTTGATGAGGTCTGCATCGACGGCATCATCGGTCGGGAATGCACCCATGCCGAGCAGGCCGTTCTCGGATTGCAGCCAGATGGTCTGCCCCTCGGGGATGTGATTGGCGACGAGCGTGGGCATGCCGATGCCGAGGTTGACATACATACCATCGCGCAGTTCTTTCGAGGCCCGTCTCGCGATTCCGTTTCGATCAAGCGGCATGATGCATCCAGAGGA
This sequence comes from uncultured Isosphaeraceae bacterium, assembly GCA_964631295.1. Taxonomy (GTDB): domain Bacteria; phylum Planctomycetota; class Phycisphaerae; order Phycisphaerales; family SM1A02; genus CAZVXI01. The sequence goes on along the minus strand of CAZVXI010000122.1, from coordinate 6,576 downwards.
CAGAGGACAGAGGACAGAGAAGAGACAACCGACAACCGACAACCGACAACCGACAACCGACAACGATTGTACCGGACCGATCAGCGGCGTGTTGTGGCCCGGGCCAGCGGCAGCATTGCCCGGGCGAGCGGCGTGAGATCATCGGGCAGGTGCGAATCTTCAGCCGGGTCGATCCATCGAAGCTCGGGGTATTCATCGGTCGGCTGCGGCTCGCCTGCCGGCGCATCAATACGGTGGATGATCTCCCACGTGCGGACGACATCGTCGAGGATGATCGCAACGGCGACCGGCTCGCGCGTGATTGAGAGCGTGGTCTCTTCAGAAAGTTCCGCGGCGATCGTTTGCGCGGGCGTCTGGTCGAGTTCGACGACGCCGCCGGGCGCGAACTCCCACGCATCTGCATATGCAGCAACCTCGGGCCCGCGCCTGCCGATGAGTACGCGACCATCGCGGCAGATGAGCCCCTTCACGCCGAGCGGGAGGATGCCGACATCCAGGTTGAATGCATGCTGGACAGCCCAGTTGCGGTACGCGCCCGGCTGCACATGCAGCGTCGCGCCGCCGTGGCCGTTGCGGTGGACGTTGATCACATGCCAGAGCTGGCCGTCGAAGTAAGCGGGATTCTCCGTACACAGATGCTGCCAGTGCCGGTCGATCTGCTCGAGCGCGATGCGCTGCGAGACGAACGGCGTGTCGTCTGCATGCAGCACGGGTGCGCGGCGGAGGTTGATCGTACGGGCAGGCATGCGGCGATGATACCGCCGATCATCGTGCGTTCGCTGGCGGTTGCTGCGTGCTGGCGACTTTCGGCCTATCCTTATCATTGGCCAACATGTTCCAACAGCCACACAGAGACGCAGCCGACAGCGTGTTTGACGCAAACCTCTCCGACTTCGCCGCGAAGGTTGCCAATATCTGTGCGCTCGAAGCGGGCGAGAAGATCTCGCCGGAAGAGGCCTACGACCGGATCAAGCAACACTGGAAGGCCCTGAAGCGAAGCAAGCGCAACCTGCTGGATGACCATGATTGCTCACAGGCGTGACCGGGCCGCCCACTCTGTGATACGCTTCGTGCATGACAACGCAGACACACGCCGGAAGTGACATCCTCAGCAGGCTCCAAATCGATCAGCACCCGCTGTTCGTACACCCGGGCGCTGCCAACGACGGATGCATCATCACAGAGAATCCATCAACTGCCGAACCGATCGCCGCGGTGCGCCTGCAGGATAAGAAGGCGTATGAAGACGCGGTGAGCCGCGCGATGCGGGTGCAGACGCACTGGCGCATGCTGCCCGCGCCCAAGCGCGGGGAGATCGTCCGCCGCATCGGCCTGGCGTTCCGTGAGCGCGAGCAGCAGCTTGGCGAGCTTGTTGCCATGGAGTGTGGCAAGATCAGGCCCGAAGGTGTCGGAGAGGTTGTCGAGTGCATCGACATTGCTGACTTCGCGGTGGGAATGTCACGGCAGTTGTACGGGCTGAGCATGCATTCCGAGCGGCCGCAACATCGCATGTACGAGCAGTGGCACCCGCTGGGCACGATCGGCATCATCACCGCGTTCAACTTTCCCGTGGCAGTGTGGGCGTGGAACGCGATGGTCGCGGCTGTGTGCGGCAACGCGATGATCTGGAAGCCGAGCCTGATGACGCCGCTGTGCGCGATGGCGATGAACTCGATTGCGCGCGATGTCATGGCCAGCCAGGATGTCTTCACACCCGATGATGGAGACCCGGCAGATATCTTCGCGCTCGTGATCGGAACCGACGATGAAGTCGGCGAGACCATGATCAACGATCGCAGACTGCCGCTCATCAGCGCGACAGGTTCATGCAGGATGGGTCGGCATGTCGGGCAGGTTGTCGCATCGCGCCTCGGCAAGGCGCTGCTCGAACTGGGCGGCAACAACGCGATCATCATCATGCCCGATGCGGACATGGAACTCGTCGCGCGAGGTGTTGTGTTCGGCGCGGTGGGCACGGCCGGGCAGCGCTGCACGACAACGCGGCGGCTGTTCGTGCATCGTGATGTCGTTGATGCAGTCACCGAGCGGCTTGTCAAAGCGTACAAGACCGTGCCGATCGGCAATGCAGTGGATGATGGCACGCTCATGGGGCCGCTGATCAATCAACAGGCGGTCGATTCGATGCGGGCTGCGCTCGAACAGGCCGTCGCTGAAGGATGCGAGATTCTCTGTGGCGGCGTGGATGGCATCGAGCGCATGGCATCGAAGCAAGGCCACTTCGTCGAGCCGACGATCGTGCGCGTGCCGCGCGGCGAGGTGCCGAAGATCACCAGGGATGAAACATTCGCGCCGATTCTGTATGTGTTCGAGTTCGATCAACTCGATGATGCAATCGCGATGCACAACGATGTGGCGCAGGGGCTCAGCAGCGCGATCTTTACCGATTCCGTGCGTAGTGCGGAGCGATTCCTGTCGCACGCTGGCTCGGATTGCGGCATCGCCAATGTGAACATCGGCACCAGCGGCGCGGAGATCGGCGGCGCGTTCGGCGGGGAGAAAGATACCGGCGGCGGGCGCGAGTCCGGCTCCGATGCCTGGAAACATTACATGCGCCGGCAGACCTGCACCATCAACTGGGGCAGCGACCTGCCGCTCGCGCAGGGGATTCAGTTCGGCTGATCACTCAGTGCGGTCGGTCAGGACCAGCCAGAATGCGTGGATCATGCCCGGGATGCCGCCGAGCAGCGTCAGCGCGATGTTGATCCAGAAGTGCGTGCTGATGCCCACCTGAAGCGCTGCAGCAACGGGCGGCAGGAATATCGCGAAGATGATTTTGAGAATGATCACGTGGGTCTCCCTGGGGGTTTTCGCGGACCACTGGCAGCATAGCAGATCGGCATCCTTGCTGCCTGCAAGCGGTACCCCGTCAGCATCGCTTGCAAGATCGTCCGAAACGGACGATGCTGTGGCGGTTTATGCCCGCAAGGCAGGAGAGGATCTGATGTTCACAGCGAAGATGCGGTCGATGGCTCTGGCGGCAGCGATGTGCGCCCAGTTCATGATCTGTGCAGCCAGCGCAGCGCAACAGAATCAGGGG
>CAZVXI010000122.1:0-3508 GCA_964631295.1 uncultured Isosphaeraceae bacterium | reverse complement strand
GGGGACACGGTTGCTGCGGCAGCCGACAATCAGCAATACCCATATCGCCTTCGCCTACGCCAACGACATCTGGATCGTTGACCGCATGGGCGGTGATGCACGACGGCTGACAGTCTTCGAAGGCGCGGAGACCAACCCGATGTTCTCGCCGGACGGCAGGACGATTGCATTCTCCGGCCAGTACGATGGCAACACCGATGTGTACACCATCCCGATGGAAGGCGGTCAGCCCAGGCGACTGACCTGGCATCCCGGCGCGGACATCGTGAAAGGCTGGACGCGCGACGGCGCGGCAGTGATCTTCGGCAGCGGGCGCGACACCGCGCCGATCCCCTACCCGCGCATGTGGACGGTTCCGCTCGATGGCACGATGCCGACCCCCCTGCCGATGCCGCGCGCCAACAAGGGGCAGTTCTCGCAGGACAGTTCACAGTTCGTGTATCAGCAGATCGCGCCGTGGGAATCGGAGTGGCGCAACTATCGCGGCGGGCAGGCTCAGCCGATCTGGCTGCTCGACATGAACACGCTTGATCTTACCAAAGCGCCGTGGGATGGCAGCAACGACACCGACCCCGTCTGGCTCGGCAACACCGTCTACTTTCTTTCCGATCGCGACTATTGCAACAACATCTACGCGTGGAACCCACGCAGCGGGCGGCTCAATCAGGTCACACACTTCACCGAATATGATGCCAAGGCGCTGCAGTCCGGCGGTGGGATGCTCGTGTTCGAACATGCCGGATATATCAGGATGCTTGACCCGCGCGACAACAATGTGCGACAGGTCAATATACGTGTGCGCGGCGACCTGCCATGGCTCCGCCCGCAATGGGAGAACCTCGGCAACGCGATCGCGAATGCGTCGATCTCCCCCACCGGAAAGCGCGCGATCTTCGAAGCGCGCGGCGAAATCTTCACCGTTCCCGCAGACAAGGGCGATACCCGCAATCTTACCAACACTTCGGGTGAAGCAGATCGCAATCCGATCTGGTCTCCGGATGGCAGACACGTAGCATGGTTCAGCGATGCATCGGGTGAGTATCAACTCATAATTGCTGAGCAGGATGGCATGGGTGAGCCGCGCGCCATCGCGCTCAAAGACCCGACGTTCTACTTCACACCCGCATGGTCGCCCGATTCGGAGAAGATACTCTACACGGATGAAGGGCTCAACTTGTGGGTGCTGGATGTCGGAACCGGCGAACAAACGCTGGTGGATACCGATCAGTTCGCGCATCCGCAGCGCACGATCGACCCTGTGTGGTCGCCCGACTCCAACTGGATCGCATACGCGAAGCGGCTCGACAGCCAGTTTCACGCGATCATGGTGTATTCGCTCGATGATGGTTCGATTCACCAGGTGACCGACGGCCTGTCCGATTGCATCTCGCCGGCATGGGATCGCAACGGCAAGTACCTGTATTTCCTCGGCAGTACGGATTATGCGCTCAACACGGGCTGGCTCGACATGAGTTCATATGAGCGGCCTGTCCGCCGGGCAGTGTACTTCGCGGTGCTGCAGGCGGATCAGCCCTCGCCACTGCTTCCGCAGAGTGATGAAGAGCAGGTAAAGGCGGACGATGCGCCCGAAGATGACGCGGCTGATGAAGCAGATGCAGCGGAGGGTGATGACGCCGAGGCTGCCCAAGATGATGACGACATTCGCATCGACTTTGACGGCATGCTGCATCGCATCCTCGCGCTGCCCATGCCGGCGGCGAACTATGTCGGGACGCTTGCTGCCGGTGAAGGTGTCGTGTTTATCGCAGAACAACCCAGTGGAGGTGATCCCTTTGGTGGCGGTGGCGGCCTGACGCTGCATCGCTGGGACATGAGTGAACGCGAATCACAGCCGTTCATCAGCGGCATCGGCAGCGCAATCATCAGTGCGGACGGTCATAAAATGCTCTACTCCGGCGGCGGCGGTTGGGGCATCGTTGGAACCAGTGGATCGGCCAACGTCGGCGACGGCCGCATCAGCACATCCGACATGCGCGCCAGGATCGAGCCGCCCATCGAATGGCGACAGATCTTCCGTGAGGCATGGCGGTACCAGCGCGACTTCTTCTATGTCGAGAACATCCATGGCGCAGACTGGGACAAAGTCTGGAACATGTATGAGCCGTGGCTCGATCACGTTGCGCATCGTTCCGACCTGACTCATCTGCTTGATATCCTCGGCGGCGAGACGGCCATCGGGCACTCGTTTGTTCGCGGCGGTGATACCCCGGATGTCGATTCGGTGAACATCGGCCTGCTTGGCGCCGACCTCGAAATCGATCAGGACCGTTTCAGAATCGCGAAGATCTACACCGGCGAGAACTGGAACCCGACCCTGCGCGCGCCGCTCGCAGCACCCGGCGTGGAGGTCAGCGAAGGCGATTACATTCTCGCCGTGAACGGCCGGGAACTCAATGCGAGCATGAATCCGTATTCGTTGTTCGAGGCAACGGCAAATCGCCAGACAGTGCTTCGGCTGAGCCCGACAACCAGCGATGATGATGCACGCGATGTGACGGTCGTGCCGGTTGCAAGCGAAGCGGCGCTCCGACAATTCGATTGGATAGAAGGCAACCGCCGCAAGGTCGATGAAATGTCCGACGGCCGACTCGCATATGTCTGGCTGCCCAACACGGGATTCGGCGGATACACGAACTTCAACCGCTACTACTTCGCGCAGCAGGACAAACAAGGCGCGGTGATTGACGAGCGCTTCAACGGCGGCGGGTCCGCAGCGGACTACATCGTGGACATACTTGCGCGCAAGCCGCAAGGGTTCTTCAACAACCCCGTTGCAGACAACAAGCCGTTCACCAATCCCGGCGCGGGCATCTGGGGGCCGAAGGTGATGATCATCAACGAGTCGGCCGGCTCAGGCGGTGATCTCATGCCATGGATGTTCCGCAACATGGAGATCGGCCCGCTCATCGGCACGCGCACATGGGGCGGACTCGTCGGCATATGGGATGTTCCCCCGCTGGTGGATGGCGGCTCCATCACGGCACCACGCGGCGGCTTTTATAATATGGACGGTGAATGGGCTGTTGAGAACGAAGGTGTCGCGCCCGATATCGAAGTTGAACAGTTGCCCAAGCAGGTTGCTGCCGGGCGCGATCCGCAACTTGAAGCGGCTGTGAAGGAGTGCCTGCGATTGCTCGAAACGAAGCAGTGGCCGAGGATCCTTCCGCAGCCGCCCGATCCGATTCGCGCTCGCAGGCCGGGCGATGATAACTGAGTTGATCGTGAATGAATACTTGAGGAGGTGTCCGTGAAACGTCGGACCATGAACATACTGACAGCGTTGACGCTCGCAACCCTCACGCAGGGTGCGATCTCCCAGGAGACACCGCAGGCCTATATCGGCGGAACCATTCTGCCGATTGATGCCGAGCCGATCGAAGACGGCGCGCTTGTCGTGCACCGCGGGAAGATTATCACAGTCGGCAAACGAACCGATGTGCGCGTGCCATCCACTGCTGCCCGTCATGATGCGACGGGCAAGTTCATC
>CAZVXI010000121.1:0-9920 GCA_964631295.1 uncultured Isosphaeraceae bacterium | reverse complement strand
CGATCGGGGGATGTTCCAGCGTCATCCTGACGTGGGCACTGACGTTCACCCGTCCGCCATTCCAGCCATCTGAACCAACGTCGGGTGATGTGGCCGGACTCGCTGAAGACCCGCGCGACTGGACCAAGGCCCCGAGCCACTTGGGGCTTCCGGCATGGTGGATGCGGCGACATAACCAATCCGGGCTTACAAAGATCTACGCCTCGCCGGTCTTGTCGCGCGACGATTGGGGGGCCACCTTTTTGGGCCGTTCGCTTCAGTCCCCACCACATTGGAGCCGGACGGCAATCCGTCCGACAGAGGCCGATACCGACTACTGCATTCTGGAGCTGGCATGGGGCTGGCCAATGCCATGTCTGATGGAGACGCGGTGGGAAACGACGGATTTTGACCGGTACAGCGGACCGAACGTGAACATCCGCCAGTTGTTTGAGCCCGAAGGTGCGTTCGGCTGGAACATCGCATGGCGTGACAGCGAAGGGCGAATCAAACGTTCCCTGCCACTCAAGCCGATCTGGCCGGGCTTCCTCGTCAATACGCTCGTCTATGCCATCGCGTGGTGGCTGCTGATCTTCACCTGGCGTACCGGCCGCGCGCGCCTGCGCCTTCGACGCGGACGATGCCCGAAGTGCAGATACGACCTGCGCGGGTCCGCTGGCAACCCCTGCCCGGAATGCGGCTGGTCGCCACCCCGCTGACTTGCCCGCCTGATGCACGCGGCCTATTGTCACGGCTCATCTCGGGCGATCCCGACGTGATCTCGCCGATCCGGTTCGCGCAGTGGCGGCCGGCCTCGGCTCACTGATTCCGGCTCATACGAGCCGCAACTGAACACATGAAGCGCCCTGTGGCGTTCGACCCGCACCGATGATCCTCGCCGGATCAACAACACGCGGGCCACTGCTTGAACCGCCGGTGTCGCTGCACGAAGGAGGCCCGCCATGGCCACTGTGGTGGAGGACCTGATCGAAGCTGGTATTCACTTCGGTCAGAAGCGAAGTGTCTGGAACCCGAAGATGAAGCCGTATATCTACGGCGTGCGGAACCAGATTCACATCATCGACATTCGAGAGACTGTCAAAGGCCTGCTGCGGGCGAAGAAGCTCGTCGAGAACGTCGTCGCCGGCGGCAAGGACGTGTGCTTTGTCGGCACGAAGCGGCAGGCGCGCAGCGCCATCGAGAAATACGCGCAAGACATCGGCATGCCGTATGTCACCGAGCGTTGGCTCGGCGGCACGCTCACCAACTTCCAGACCATCCGCTCTCGCCTCAAGCGGCTCATCGAACTGGAAGGCCTCGAAGATTCCGGCGAGATCGAAAACTACTCCAAAAAGATGGAATCGCAGCTCTTGCGGGAGAAACGCAAGATCAAGCGCAACCTCGACGGCATCCGCAACATGACCAAGCTGCCCGGCGCGTTGGTCGTCGTCGACCAGATGCGAGAGACCAACGCACTGCGCGAGGCCCGCTCGCTTGGGATTACGACCATCTGCCTGATCGATACCGACGGCGATCCGGCATTGACCGACCTGCCCATTCCCGGCAATGACGACTCGATGCGCTCCATTGAGGTCGTGATTCGCGAACTGGCTGAGGCCATCGTCCGCGGCAAGACGGCGCGGTCGCAGAAGGCTGAGGGTGCCGATGACCCGCAGGATCAATCCAAACCCAAGCGGCGTTCATCACGGGCGTCGTTCCGTGCCGATGAGGAAACGGCGGCGGCTGAGTCCGAAGAAGCCCCCGCCGCCGAGGCTGGCACCGCTACAATGACAACGGAAGCTCCAAAGTCGGAGTGAGCCCGGCCGCGTTCGACGATCGAAACACAAGTATCGCCAGAAGCAAGGATCGATCCAAATGGAGACGACAGAGGTGAGTTTTTCCGCCAAGGATGTTATGACCCTGCGCCAGAAGACCGGCATGGGCATGATGGAATGTAAGAAGGCGCTGACCGAAACCAACGGCGACATGACCGCTGCCGAGGAGTGGCTGCGCGAGAACGCCAAGGGAAAGATGGAAACCCGAACCGAGCGCGCCACCGGCGAGGGGCGCATTGGTGTGGCCATCGATGGCGACAAGGCTGTCATCGTCGAGATTCGCACCGAGACCGACTTCACCGCCAAGAACGATGACTTCGCCTCGATGGTCGACGACGTCACGAAGATGGCGCTCAACCAGCCCGCAGGCGATGTCTCCGCGACGGACGACATGGCCAAGCGCATCGACGACGTCCGACTCACCACGCGCGAGAACGTCAACTTCGCGCGTGGCGTGAAGCTCGAGGGCGGGTCGTTCGGCAGCTACGTCCACCACGACGGGAAGCGCGCTGCGCTCGTCCAAGTTGAGGGCGGATCACCGGACGACGGCATGCTCAAGGGCATCTGTCAGCACATCGTGTTTCACGATCCATCAGGCATCAGTGAAGAAGATGTTGCCAGCGACAAAATCGAAGAGATCCGCGCAGAGGCCCTCGCCGAAGCAAAGGAATCAGGCAAACCCGAAGAAATCGCCGGGAAGATCGCGGATGGCAAGGTCCGAAAGTTTCTCGAGGAAACCACGCTTCTCAACCAGAAATTTGTGCTGGATGAGTCGAAGCAGGTCAAGGAACTGCTGCCCGCAGGCGCAACGATCAAGAAGTTCGTCCGCTACACGCTCGGCTCGGAGTAACTATGCATCGGCCGACGTTCGTGTCGTTTTGATTTGACCTTCGCAGCCGCCCGCGCACATGGGGCGGCTGTTTTCTTCCGGCGGCATCCAATGCGAGGCGCACCATGCTGCAAGTGAAAGTTGGCGAGAATCTCAAGCCCGCAGTCGAAGCGATGCAGAGCGGCAATCTCTCTGCTGCGGCTGAGCACTGTTCCGAAGCGCTTCAGCACAACCCGCAGGATCTCGGCGCGATCCACATGCTTTCGACCATCTACACCCGGCTCGGGCGGCTTGATGATGCGGTCGTCTTTTTCAACAAGGGGCTGAAGATCGCCCCCGATGAACCAACCATGCTCTGTGGTCTCGCGTCTATTCGTACACTCCAGGGGCTGCCCGATGAAGCGCTCGAGCTCTACGAACGCGCGCTCCAGTCAGTGCCGGAAAACCACATCGCACTGACGGGCAAGGCAACCCTCCTCGAGCGCCTGGGCAAGTTCGAAGAAGCCCGCACACTGCTCGAACCCATCGTTGCCAACGGCGGTGAGGATGTCAGCATGGCCACCGTGTACGCGCGCCTGCTTGCAGAGGAACACAAAGCCCAAGAGGCAGTTGCGCTCCTTGATCGCCATATCCATCGAAGCGGGAACCGGCGCACCAACAGCCTGAACCATCAGGATCCGCGCGCACGCATGCTCTATCTCAAAGGGCGACTGCTTGACGAAATGGGCGAACACGACCGCGCATGGGAAGCATGGATGCATGCCAACGAGATTGGCCGCGCACCGTTCGATGCCGATGCAGCCAGGCGCAATGTCGAAGTCATCAAACATGTGTATTCTGCAGAACGACTCGCGGTGATGCCGCGCGCCAACACGCAGTCCGACCAACTCGTCTTTATTGCGTCGATGCCACGATCCGGCTCCACGCTCGTCGAGCGCATCATCGCAGCCCATCCCGATGCGCGCGGCATCGGCGAGAACACACAAATGCTCGCGCGCGTCAATGACATCGCGCAAGAGATCACCGAGCCGATGCCTTATCCTCCGTCAGTGACGAAACTGAGCCGCGAGTCAGTTGACAGGCTCAGCAGTCGCTATCTCAGCCAGGTGAAGCCGCTCGCGCCCAGTGCACAGCGCATCGTCGACAAGAACCTCAAGAACTTTCTGCTTGTCGGACTCATCGAACTGCTGCTGCCGAACGCGCGCATTGTTCATGTCACGCGCGACCCGATGGATACCTGCCTGTCATGCTTCATGGCGCCACTCAGCCCGACCACGCATGCGTACGCGACAGACATCAGCGACATCGCTGTTCAGAAGCGCAACTTCGATGATCTCATGCAACACTGGCACGCAGTCAGTTCTCTGCAGATGCTGACAGTTGCATACGAAGATCTCGTCGTTCGGCAGGACGAGACCACGCGCACCATCATCGAGTTCTGCGGCCTGCCATGGAACGACGCCTGCCTGCAGTTTCACGATTCGGATGATGTCAGCATTACAACCGAGTCGTACGCCCAGGTGCGCAAGCCGATGTATGATTCCGCATCCGGTCGCTGGAAGCGCTACGAAAAGTACCTCGACTCTGCGAAAGCCGTCTTTGCAGATGCCGTCCCGGCAAACACCTGAGACACTATGTGTTCCGCCGGGCGATCAGGATCCCCTGCCGGATCGGCACCGCAACTGCCTCGAACTCCGGATCGCTGGCAACACTGCGATTGAGTTCATCCGCCGCATTGCGCTGCGGGTCATGCTCATCATCAATCCACCAGCTCGAACCAAGCACGTTGTCGGCAAGCAGCAGGCCGCCGGGCGCAATCAACGGCCGCAGAAGCGCCCAGTACTGCGGATACTCACGCTTCTCCGCATCAAGAAATACAATATCAACAGACAGTAGCGGCAACTCGTCGCGCAGTTGCCTGAGGACATCAATCGCGCTGCCGACGCGCTGCTCGACTTTGCCCGCCACCCCCGCCTTCTCGAACTGCTGCGATGCGAACGCCGCATGCTTCGCATCAACATCGATCGTGATCAACCGGCCATCGTCGGCAAGCCCGCGCGCAATCCAGATGCCGGAATACCCGCCAAGCGTGCCAACTTCAATTGCCAGCCGGCCGCGGGTCATCGCAGTCTGGATCATCAACAGCCTGCCGACGTCTGCGCTCACCGCGATATCAGGCAGGCCTTCCCGGATCGCCTCCTCCATCAGCCCCGAGAGGTGGGCATCCTGCTCGCCGAAGACCGCACGCAGATAGTCCTGCGTGTACGTCCATCGCTCGTTGTTCATCTCAGGCATGGCTCAGTGTAGCGCAAATGCCATGATTCCATCTTGACCACAAACATGCTCGGCCATACGTTGGAACCAGCCCTTGGGAGGAAAACACACCATGCACAAACGCATCGCGCAGCTCGCCGCAGCCACTCTCGTCGGCGTTGGAGCATCCACAGCCATCGCTGACACCGAATCCTGGCCGTTCGATCTCACAACCGATGGCGACGATGTGTTCTACTCGTCGCCCACGGCCGTCGCGACGACCGCGCCTCGTTATGCCGCCACGACGGAGATTTCCCTCGTTGAGGCCAACGTCACCTTTCTCATCTTTACCGACACCGTGGATGTGACTGACCAGCTCGACCTCGAAGAACTCACCGGCGTGCGGATCATCGACGGCCCCGCACCTGTGACTGTCTTCAACGAGCAGGTCGTGTTTCCGGAACCGCCGGAAGACCCCGGCGTTGCCGCAGACATCACCCTCGAGCTTGATGCAGCCGGATTCGGCCAGCTCTCCGTCGTCGATGTCCTGCTCGATACCGTAGAGGTTGAGATACCCGGCTTCGGCCTGCAAGACGTCACAGTCAACAGTCTGCGCGTCGTCGGCAACGTGATCGTCACACCAATCCCGGCAGGCGACGTCAACCTCGACTGTCAGGTCAACCTTGCAGATCTGCTCGCAGTGCTCTCCAACTGGGGCACCACATGCCCGGAACCGGATTGCCCCGGCACCCCTTGCCCCGGCGATGCCAACGGAGATTGCACTGCAAACCTCGCGGACCTGCTCGCAGTTCTCTCCAACTGGGGCAACTCGATTCCCTGACCGTCAGTCGGCAGAAAGAACATCAGGCCCGGAGCCGGCCTTCTTCTCGAAGTGCCCATCACCGGCATTCTTGTATTTCGTGAATCCGAGACGATCGAGATTCTTGTCGCTCAGCTTGCTTGCCGTCGCCGCATCGCCGTAGTTCAGTGGCAGGTTGGGCGCCTGCGGGATGCGCTGTACCGGCTCGCCCGTTTCAGGGTGCTTGCCGAGCGGATCATCGCTCATCTTCTGGAAGACCTCGAAGACCTCCCCCTCGCCATCTTCCTGAATCACCTGGTACACATACGTCGGCATCGCTTCGCTCCAATGACCCCCGTGGCAGGGGCGTCCCGCCCGTCACCCTTGTATTGTAGAATCGCACATCCGTGAGATCATCATGAGCGATTCAATCGACCCAAACGTGCATGAAATCACCATCGATCCCGACATCACCCGCGCGTGGACACTGCCCACGCGCGCCTATACGAGCCCGGCGTTCTTCCAGCAGCAGCGTCATGCGATCTTCGCCCGCTCATGGCAGTATGTCTGTGATCTCAACGATGTCCGCATCCCGCAGCAAGTCCATCCGACCGTCTTCCTCGAGGGCATGCTCGAAGAACCGCTGCTGCTCACACGCGACAAAGCTGACACACTCCGATGCATGTCCAATGTCTGCACGCATCGCGGCGCGCTCGTCGCAGAACAGCCCGGCATGCACGCCCATCTGCGCTGCCGCTACCACGGCAGGCGGTGGGATCTTGATGGTACATTCCAGTCCATGCCCGAGTTTGAACAGGTCGAGAACTTCCCCCAGCCGTGCGACAACCTCACGCCCTTTGAGATCGCGACGCTCGGCCCGCTCGTCTTTGCCGCCATCGATCCAGCGCATTCGTTCAATGCATGGGTTGCGGACATTCGCGCACGTCTCGGCTGGCTGCCGTTCGATCAACTCATCTTCGACCCGACGCGCAGCCGCGATTACCTCGTGCGCGCCAACTGGATGCTGTACTGCGATAACTACCTTGAAGGGTTCCACATCCCCTTCGTGCATGCGTCGCTCAACGCAGTGATCGACTACGCCGACTATCCCACCGAACTGTTCGATCACGGCAACCTGCAGATGAGCATCTCGTCGGGCGGCGACCACACGTTCGATGAACTGCCCAATGCATCACACAGCCCCGATCACGGCCGCGGCGCCGCGGGCTATTACTACTGGCTCTGGCCGAATCTCATGCTCAACTTCTACCCATGGGGGCTGTCGATGAACATCGTCAAGCCGCTTGCGGTCGACCGTACGAAGATCACGTATCGGACCTACATCTGGGATGAAGGCTCACTCGATCAGGGCGCAGGTGCCGGGCTCGATCGTGTCGAGCGCGAGGATGAAGCCGTCGTCGAATCCGTCCAGCGAGGCATGGCATCACGAACCTACGACCGCGGCCGCTACTCCCCCACACGCGAGCAATGCGTGCACCATTTTCATCAGATGATCGCATCAACGATGGCGGCGCCTTCTTGACGAAAACGAGGATGGCAGGACCCCATCGATATGCCCTGGCTCTCGTCTTGGAAAATGCGAGACGCGGCTCGATGCGTGAGGGATACGCCACGCGCTATTGGTGGCACATCACCAAGTGCCCGGCACACACCACGACAGGACCAGGACGAATCACGGGCCGCCCCGGACACATCACCGACTGCTCGGAACGCATCACGCATGGACTGAGGCGCATCCCGGTGTGCAGATAACGCTTCCCGGACACGCCGGGAGACTCCCCGGAAGGTTCGTGATGTCTGACGGTCCGAGAAAAACAGACGCGGCTACCCGCCTGCGGCAGCGGCCACGCGAGGGCAACCACTGGCGGCCGAGCGTCTCGGCAGGTCCATCCAGGTGCCGGCCAGGGCGACCGCTGGTGATACACATTTGCATCGTCTCTTCGCCTTCATCCGGCCGTCTGATTAGCCGATCTGGCTCCCATGGGAGCCGCGAGCATCGCCGACGATCAACCGATGCGGGCGCTGTCGATCCGCCAGCCGTACGCGGAACTGATCCTGCGCGGCGAGAAGACGATCGAGTACCGCAGCAGACCAACACGCATCATCGGCGAGCGGTTCTACATCTACGCATCACGCACGTGGGCGGGGATGGATGCGCTGGATGACTGCTCGACACCCATGCAACCAGACCAACTGCCGACCGGCGTGATCGTCGGCAGCGCGGTCATCAGCGACTGCACGAGGGGCGAGCAGTACTACGAGTGGCATCTGACAGATGTCGAGCGCTTCGATAAACTGCGCAAGCCAACCCGCCAGCCGCAACCCGTCTGGTTCGTGCCGTTCAAGCACGCGGCGTGACCACTCACTGCCCCCTCTCAGCGAACTCCTCGGCAGTCTTGATCCACTCTGCGTTGTACCACGGCCGCAATGGCTCAACCTTCCACGGATCGAAGTTCATGATCCGCATCGCAGCAGCGCGGTCCGCTGGCTCGAGTTCCATGGACTCAACCCGATCGCGGATGTGCTCGAGCACCAGATCACGTTCCGCATCCGATGCTATCGAACGCAGCAGCATCGCGCTGATAATCTGTGGCGGCGGCTTCTGTCGCTGCAGCCGGAGGTTGGCCTGATGAGCATCGAGCCGCGCAGTCTCATTGCGCCAGTGTCGGATCAGCACATCCGCCAGTTGGTCAAGCGTCAGCATGGCTGACATGCGCGCACAGTATTTCTCGCTGATGCCCTCACGCTCGAAGCCGAGATCTGCAATCTGCACGAACAACTGCGATCGGCGCTCATAATCTTCCCAGTTCATCCACACGAGTGTGAACTGATCATTCTCGGCATCTGCCATCTGCCGCGATACCACATCGTGCTCAAGCGCGTACATCCCGTGCATCGCTTCGGCCGCTTCCTGCTGATTGTCGTTCAGGCCCTCCATCGTCGCGAGCGTCTCGAACAGCGCATCCGCTGATGACGGGTCGGGGTACACCGTCGGATACGCCGATTCAAGATAGATTCGCTGCAGCTCACGCGCATCCTCATCAGGCAGTTCATTCATGAACAGATCAAGCCCGATTCGGTTGACCCGCTCGAGATTTCGCATCGGAGCAATTTTCGCGCGACGCACTTCGAGGTCCATTTGCCGCATGTCCTGAGAATCTCCCGGATCGGGGACACCTGCGCTTTGTAATCGATGGTATCTGTCCATATATTCACGACCGATGCGTAGGCCGCGAAGTCTATTGGCGACTGACCTGTGCAGCCCCTCCAGAAGCATGGATTCGTAGAGATCCATCGTAGAGAACAGTCGCTCATACGCTTCATCACTCAGCGTAATGTACTGTGGCTGAGTGCTGTAATGCCTGCGATGTGGTTCCGGCTCGCGGCGGATCAGCTCCATGAGATCAATCGCCGCTTCCTGCCATCCTTCAGTGCGCGACCACAGTGTAAACCGCATGCGCCAGTTGCGCACGCGCTGCATTCGTATCAGTTGTTCATCGGTGAGGATTGCTTCGATCTGCGAGAACAGCACTTCGTCGTGGCGTTCAAGTTCAGCACGCAGAACATCCGAAGCAGCTCGCACCTCCTCTGACAGTTCAGCGAGGTTGAAGTCAACTCCTCTCGCAGTGTACTCCGCCTCGTACGCCTCACACGCCTGTATGAATCGCTGCCGCTCATTCGGCAGCGATTTACTCCACGCCTGCTTGTATGCCTCGAGCATCGCGGCAACCGCGGCTTCCTGAGCTTCGCTCAGACGCAGTTCCACGGCAATGCGGTGAATGTAGGCCTCGGCGATGTGAGATACAGCGTACGGCCGAAGCGATCGGGGTACACGTGGCAACGGTTGCGCTGCAGCGCTCGCCGTGACACTCATCATCGAAACAATGAGGACCATGAGTCGAACAATCATGGCTGTTCCTTTCATTGGAATATGACAGGACAAACGCTCTTATGATCCCTGGTACCACTCACATCCGACAGGCGAAGAGGCGCCAGTGGCGCCGGCATCTCCATCATCGCCGTCGATTCCGGGACCCGGTGCATCGCCGCCATTGCCCGGGGCGCCACCAGTGGCAGGCGGCGTTCCAGCACCGCCCTTTCCGCCGTTCCCGCCA
This sequence comes from uncultured Isosphaeraceae bacterium, assembly GCA_964631295.1. Classification (GTDB taxonomy): domain Bacteria; phylum Planctomycetota; class Phycisphaerae; order Phycisphaerales; family SM1A02; genus CAZVXI01. Next base: position 89 of record CAZVXI010000121.1, on the reverse strand, counting down.
GACCCGCCATTGCCGTTGCCGCTGAGCACCTCGCCACCATCGCCGCCGGGCCCACCGGGACCGCCAGCGCCGCTGGTTGCAGGGTCGCT
>CAZVXI010000120.1:0-9985 GCA_964631295.1 uncultured Isosphaeraceae bacterium | reverse complement strand
GATGAGCAGTTCTCCTTGCAGGTGAAGAATCTCTCAGGCGGGCAGAAGGGGCGGCTCGGCCTCGCACGCCTGCTGCTGGAAGAGCCCGATCTGCTCCTGCTCGACGAGCCGACAAACCACCTCGATATCAACGGCAGGCAGTGGCTCGAAGCATTTCTTGCAGATGAATATCCGGGTGCGGTGCTGGTGGTCAGCCACGACCGCTGGCTGCTCGATCGCGTGGTGTCGCGCATCATTGAAGTTGAACAAGGTGTGATTCGCGAATATCCGGGCAACTATCACAAGTACGTCGATTTGCGCAAGGAACGCCAGCTCACGCAGGCGCGCGTGTACGACAAACAGCTCGATCGCATACGCTCCGAAGAGCAGTTCATCCGCAAGTTCAAGTCAGGTCAGCGCGCGAAACAGGCGCGAGGCAGAGAAACGCGACTCGAACGGTTCAAACAGGACCAACTCGTTGAGCGGCCGATCGAACTGGATGTCATGCGCCTCACACTTCCCAAAGCACCGCGCAGCGGAGATATCGTACTGACCGCAGAGTCGCTCACGAAGCGATATGGTGAGTTGACCTTGTTCGAGGACTTCGATCTGTCAATCGCGCGCGGGGATCGCATCGGCATCATTGGGCCCAACGGCGTCGGCAAGTCAACGTTGATCCGTTGCCTTCTTGAAGAGGAATCCCCAACATCCGGCAGTGTGCGGCATGGGTCGCGGTTAAGCGTCGGATACTACCGACAGACGCATGAACATCTCGATTTCTCGCTCACGATCTGGCAATACCTGCAAGCGGTGATCGTTTCACTCGATGGCGCTGCGCGCGCGACGGAACAGCAGGCGCGCGACCTTGCTGGCGCGTTCCTCTTTTCGGGCGGCGAACAGGACAAGACGCTTGCGGATGTCTCGGGTGGCGAGCGCAGCCGTGCGGTGATCGCGGGGCTCGTGGCTGGCGCGCACAACCTGCTCGTGCTCGATGAACCGACGAACCACCTCGACATTCCCTCAGCTGAGCGACTCGAACAGGCGCTCGCGAGCGATGGCGGCTACGACGGCACATTGCTGCTGATCTCGCACGATCGCGCGCTGTTGCAGGCAACGTGCGAGCGGCTCATCGTCTTCGATGGTGACGGCGGGGTGAGTGTGCACGAAGGCGATTATGTGTCCTTCGAACAGCGCCGGCAGGAACTCAAGACGCAACGTGATACCCAGGCGGATGCGACCAGCAAGACAAAACACAAGTCCAACAGCAAGCCTGAAGCGAAACCTGCACGTGAGACAGCAGCGCCAGCGAGCGAGGAGACGGCCGATCGCCCGCACTCCAGGCTGAGCACAAGCAAACTCGAAGCACAGATCGAACAAATCGAGACGCGCATCGCCCAGATCGATGATTCGATGCTTGACCCCGAGGTCTACGCTGACGGCGAACGATGCAGGCAGTTGCAGAGTGAACGCCGCGAACTGGCAGAGCAGCTCACACCACTCGAGAAAGAGTGGATGTGGCGAGCTGGGGCGTAACGTGGCTCGCCGAAGTGAGCGATGTCTCGGCGCCGAGCACACCAAACAGGCCGCGCTGTCGTCCACCAGACCTCCTCGCACTGACAGGACGCGAGCAAGCAGCGCATGGCACGCCCGCATCACCTACACTTTCCCATCATGGCTGATGACAGCACTGCCGCTACACCTCAACCGCCAGCCAAACGTGGTTTGACGTACGCCCAGAGCGGCGTGGACATCGACGCGGGTGATCGTGCGGTGGATCTCATCAAACGTGCCATGCGAAGGACGCACGGCCCGCGGGTCATCGGCGAGCACGGCGCGTTCGCAGGAATGTTCCGCCTCGACTACAACGAAAAGCTCTTCAAGCGCAACTACCGTGATCCCGTGCTCGTCGCCTGCACGGACGGCGTTGGCACGAAGGTCAAACTCGCCTGCGACCTGAAGGTCTACAACACGGTTGGCATCGACTGCGTGGCGATGAACATCAATGATCTCATTGTGCAGGGTGCCGAGCCACTGTTCTTTCTTGACTACCTCGGCCTGCACAAACAGGACCCTGAGCAGACGGCGAAGATCGTGGAAGGCATCGCGCGCGGATGCGAGATGAGCGGCTGCGCGCTCATCGGCGGGGAATGTGCGGAGATGCCCGACATCTACGCCGAGGGAGATTTCGATGTTGCAGGGTTCGCGGTCGGGGTGCTCGAACTGCACAAAGCGGTCGACCCGATGCGTGTGGAGCCGGGCGATACCGTCATCGGCCTCGCGAGCAGCGGCGTGCATTCCAACGGCTTCTCACTTGTTCGCCGCATTGTTGAGCACGCATCGCTTGATCTTAACGCTGCCTATCGGGAACTGGGGACTGACCGCACGCTTGGCGAGGTGCTGCTCGAGCCCACGCGCATCTACGCCAAGCCGATCGTAAAACTGATGCGCGCGTACAAGGTGAAGAAGATCATCTCGGGCATGGCGCACATCACCGGCGGCGGCTTGCCGGGGAATCTCAATCGCGCGCTGCACGACAAAGTCGATGCGCGGCTTGATCGATCCACCTGGGACGTCCCGCCAATCTTCCCGTTCCTGCAGAAGCATGGCGATGTGGACTGCGATGAGATGGACCGCGTCTTCAACATGGGCATCGGGTATACATTGATTGTCCGGCCGACCTTCGCCGAATCTGTCGTCCGGCAACTCAACGACTTTGGCGAAGACGCGCACATCATCGGTGAAATCATCCCCGGTAAAGGCGACGTGGAGTACGCATGATTCGCCGCTCGGGGCGTCGCGGCTTCTGGTCGTGGTCAGTTCTCCCTGTTCTCACAGCGAAGATGACGACAATGCCGCCTTCTCAGGCAGCGCTGGTGGAGGGTCTGGATGGTGGTCGATTCTGGTGAGATCAAGCGGAGCGGCTGGAGAGGATGACCGCGCCGGCAGCGTTGGTGATGTCCCAGGTGATCGAGGCGATCATTGGCTTTGACAGGTTGTCGAGTCGCAGGCCATGCACGCCGCTCTGCGCTTCGAAACCGCGAAGGGCCGTGCGTTCGCCATCGCCAGTTGTCACATGCAGCGTGTAGCGTTCATCACTATCGGGCATGCCGATGGCGAGGAGAAACACTTGATTGGTATTCTCGTTGAGATAGAGCACCGCGTGCCCGCCAAACGAATCGTTCTCATCAACGAGCGCGACCTTCCGGCAGTTGGGGTTTCCCACAAACTCACGGAAGGTCGGGCCGATGTAGTCTTCGAGCTGCTTCTGCGTCTCATTGTTGAGCGCAATTTCCGAGACTGTCTTGCCGTGCTGATAGGCGTCGGCGAAGAAGTAGAGTGCGATGATCAACGAACCAGCGAGTACAAAGGACGCGACGCGCCAGAAGTTCATTGTTGCCATGCCGAACGCGCTCTCATCGTCGTCGAGATCACTTGCTCGCCTGCCTCGACCAATGGTGGCAAGCGGCGCAAGGCGGTGTGAGTCCTGTTCGACGGCGAAGTTCACCGCGTCAAGCACCCTCTGCCGCAGGTCGACATCCGGCTCGACATCCGGAAGCAATGCAGGATCAGCCACGATGGCTGCCTGAAACTCTTTAATTTCTTCCTGGACAGATGCGGGGGCGTCGTGGAAGGATCGCGTGAACAGGGATTGTTCGTACTCATCCAGTTGGCCGACAGCATCAAGCGCGGCCAACTCGAGCAGTTCGTTTCGCAAAGTTGCAGTGGGGACAGTCATGCTACTCTCCAGTTCGTCTGTCGGTGGCGAGCGGTTCCCCACGAACCCTGCCAAATCTGTGCCGATCTCGTTCGGCGATTCCCTGCCCGTTTCATACTCATCAGATGCGTGACACTCACTCAGGTTCCCGCGTTTCTCTGTTCTAACTCACTTCCCGCTCGTTGTCGGCCCGGTCACGAAGTTTGTTCAGGCCTCGGCTCAGAGCGGATTTAATCGTTCCCAGCGGTGCGTCCAGTTGCTCGCTGACTTCCCGCAGGGTGAAGCCATGCAAATAGGCCCGTTCGATGACGACCCGCTGGAGGTCCGGTAACTCAGCTATCCGGCGGAGCAGTTCCTTGTTGCGTTCCTCCAGTTCCGGTGCCAGCGTTGGCGACTGCCGTCGGTCTGACTCAGGCACATCCCCTTCCACGGACGACATATTCGGCCGGACTGCCTGCCTGCGCAGGCGATCAATCAGGTGGCGTCTGGCGATCAGCATGACCCACGTGACGAGCTTGGCCCGCCTTGGATCATATCGATCGGCCGTCTGCCAGAGGCGAACGAACACCTCCTGCACGGCATCTTCTGCTTCCGCACGCGATGAGAGCACTTGCATCGCGACTTTGAACACGAGCGCTCCAAATCGGTCGTAGAGTTCAGCAGTTGCCTGCTCGTCTCCCTCTGCGACCCGATGCATCAGCATCCAGTCTTCCTGGCTCATGCAGTGATCTCATCCGGGGACTATCCGCAGTCGGACTCAAACGGGTTGCCTCAACCTGCGGGAAATCGCGACAAACACAACGGTGCGGCACCTGTTTGGAGTGCCAATCCCACGTAGGGTACCGGCGTCCGGGAACGATCCTCAAGAAAATTGGACAGTTTTTGCCCGAACTGCGGTACCATGTCTTTGGGTATATCTGTTAGAACATACCCAGTGTGGTGATCGTTCTTCGTTGGGGGGAGAGTGATTGCGTCCGAATACCAGGGATGGGTTCGGCACAGCGCAGGTTTTATAAAGGTTCCATCCCGAGGCGCGAACAGGTGTGAGTCGCGTGAAGAACCAGTGGCAAGTCCAGATCGATATGTCGGGCAAGAGCCCTGATCGATCACAGCGCCTGCAACGGACAGCGTCCAAACGCCGGGCCTTCAGCCTCATCGAACTCATGGTGGTGATTTCAGTCGCGGTCCTGCTGGCCGGGCTGCTGATGCCCGCGCTCGCAGAGCTGCGCGTCAGTGCGCATCGCGTGGTGTCCGCCTCCAATCTGCGGCAGATCGGCATCGGCATGCAGATGTATGTCAATGACGATTCCGGTGAGTCACTTCCGTACGCAGCGCAACTGTGGGATCCGGACGCCTACTGGCAGCCGGGCGAACTCTCTGCAGCCAACCTTGGCTCAGCCGACGATTCCGACGACGCATGGCGCACAACTCAGGGCTGGACAGGCCTGGGCTTGCTGTGGCACTTCCGCTATTGCCGGGCGATCGATGTCTTCTACTGCCCGAACCATCGTGGCGATCACCCATTGGAGCGATACGGCGACGCATGGCTGTTCCCGAACGGCCAGAAGATCTACACAAACTACCACTACGCTGGCGACTGGGACTGGGAAACCGGCCAGACACGCAGGATCGATCGTGGTGAACGGCTCGTGCTCGCAACGGACGCAATTCGATCAAAGGCCGAACTCAACTTCGAGGATGGCATGAATATCCTCCGCGGCGATGGTTCCGTCCGATGGCAGACTGAACGCTTCGATGAGATTCGCGCACGCATTCCCGAGTCGGCGAATCTCGGCATCGAACCGACGCCGGAGTACCTCGGTCTGTGGAGTTTCCTGGAAGACCTCCAGGTGGATTGATCCGCAGGTCCACTTGCATTGGTCCTACGATCGGGCCATGTCAGCTTCAACATTCATTGTGACCGGTGCCGCGGGCTTCATTGGTTCGCATCTGTGCCGCGCGCTGCTCAGGGAAGGTGCCAGTGTCATCGGCATCGACAACTTCGACCCGTTCTACGACGAGTCAATCAAGCGTTCGAACGTCGATGCAGCGACTCACGGGGCAGATGGTTCGTTCACACTGCACGAGACAGACATACGTGATGCGAGTGAGATCACTCGCCTGGTTTCCAGAGTGAATCCTGATGCGATCTTCCACCTCGCAGCACTCGCTGGTGTTCGCCCGAGCATCGCCGAGCCTGCGCGCTACACCTCCGTCAACGTGGATGGCACGATGGCCTTGCTCGAAGCGGCTCGGGCTGCTGGTTGTGAGAACCTGATTGTTGCATCAAGCTCAAGTGTGTATGGCAACAACAAGAAGGTCCCCTTCGCAGAGGAAGACCCGATCGAGGCACCAATCAGCCCGTACGCAGCCACCAAGCGTGCCGCGGAGTTGCTGTGCGGGGTACATGCGCATTTGTTTGGTCTGCGCATTGCATCACTCCGCTTCTTCACGGTGTACGGGCCGGGGCAGAGGCCGGACCTGGCGATCAACTTGTTCATGCGCACGATGGCAGCAGGTGAGCCCATCACGATGTTCGGCGACGGGTCGTCAAGCCGAGACTACACGTTCATTGAAGACATCATCGCCGGCGTGCTTGCCGCGCGTGACCGTATCTGCAGCATGCCGGAAGGGACACATCGCGTATGGAATCTCGGCGGGTCGTCGCCGATCACGCTCAGCGGGTTGATCGAGGCGATCGCGTCCGTGACGAGTTGCGTGCCGAACATTGAACGCACGCCGATGCAGCCAGGTGATGTCGACCGAACATGGGCGGACGTCACTCGATCGCGCGAGGAACTCGGGTATCAACCGCACACACCAATTGCCGAGGGGCTGGTACAACAATGGCAGTGGATGCAGCAGCAGGCAGGCATGCGCGTTACGTGATCATCGCGTGACATCGATCACCTGTGCGCGATGCGGCCCGAGCGAGTCATCGCAAATGTAATACTGTACGATCTGCTGATCCTCGCTGTGCAGCGTGTGATCGATGTGATAGATCGGCGTGGCGGGGAATGTCGCTCCATAACCGACCCCGGCCGTGGCGAACGCATGCGCGTACCCGGGGAACAATACATCAAGTGATGCGCTGCCTCGTGTGATATTGAAGTCGCCGATCACAAGATCTGGATCAGGAGCGTCCGCATCGTTGAGCCAGCCTCGAACTTTCTGAGCGAGATCCATGCGTCTGATGTGAGGATCTGACGGGAGATCGATCATGAGGATGGTCATGGTTCGTCCAGGTGCGGTCTCAACTCGCGCGAAGGCGATCGCAACGCCCTCATTATTCACAATCTCCCGGCTTTCGATGATGGGCAACCTGCTCAGAATCGAAAATGGGCGACGCGCGACTGTCTGATAAGCACTTCCAAACGCTGATGCATTGGCGATTCGGTTCGTCGACCACCACGCGAAGCTGAAGATGATGACATCCGGCTCGATGCGGTCGATGGTTGCGCCAATCTGCCCGGCGGTGTCTTCATACCCGCGCGAGGCATTGATATGCATGATGCGCAGAGTCGTCCCGCGATCAATGCGCTTGACTGATTCAAGCATGCGATGTTCCACGAACATGAAGTAGCCGATGACCACCACGCACACGAACATGCTGATGCTGCTTCGCCACAGCCAGAGCCGCTTCGATTCGCCTGGGATGAACGCAAAGATGAACGCGAGTGCAGATGAAGCGATGACCGCTTGCGTTGGAATCCACCACAACCACTGGCTCCATGCCAAGCGATCTGTCAGTACAAGCCCCAGCAGCCATGCGAGCACGATGAGGATCGCCTGCGCGAACACGCCGATGCGAATGATGTTGAAGAGCCGCGCCATGTGTGTCTTAACCGTAGAGCACCGGCGCCAGCAGGACGCACACAATCCCGATGAGAATGGTAAGCGGGCCGCCAAATCGAAGGAAGTCTGTCCATCCGTAGCCGCCCGGACCCATCACCATCATGTTGGTCTGATAGCCGATGGGCGTCAGGAATGCTGACGACGCCCCCACCGCGATGCACACTGCATAAGGCATGAAGTCCTGCCCTGCGTGGGAAGCAAACTGGTACGTGATCGGAAAGACCAGCGCTGCCGCTGCGTTGTTGGTCATCACGGATGTCAGTCCGACGGTCAGCAGGTAGACACCAGCCAGCATGCCGTATGTTCCCATCCCGCTGGTCCAGTGAAGCACGCTGTTGGCGAGTACGCGAGCGACACCAGTGGTCTCCATCGCGTGCGCGATACCGAACGCGGATCCGATGACAACAATCACCTGCCAGTCGACAGATCGCCGTGCCTGCGTCCCGGTGCAGCATCGTGATACGACCATCGCCATGGCTGCAGCGATGGCAGCCGTCATCACATCGAGAATACCAAGCGAGATCGTCGCGACGAGCGCCGCAAGTATTGCGAGCGCCAGCCACGCCTTGCCCCAGTTGGGCGTTGCCTGGTCTTCGCGCTCGGAAACGAGATAAAACGATGTCGAGTTGCGATACAGGGAAGCAAAACCCGGCGACGCTTCGAGCAGCAGCGTATCGCCCGAACGCAGCACGATGTCACCGATCTTGCCGCGCACACGTTCACCGGCGCGGTGGACCGCAATGATCACCGCGTTGAAACGAGTTCGGAACTCGCCATCGCGCACGGATTTTCCAACCAGTGGCGACGATTCGGAGATCACCGCCTCGACAAGCCGACGCTTGAACCGGGGTGAATCAAGCTTGGTAATCTGCTCGGTATCGGGCTCGAGCCCGGCCATCTGCTGCAACTCAACAACGGATTCCACATCGCCGACGAACTCCAGCCGATCGCCCGCCTCGAGCACCTGCTGTGGACCCGGCGCGACGATCATCCGCCCGTCACGATCGATCGTGGAGAGGTACAGGCCCGACAGGTGTCGCAAGCCTGCACCTTCGATCGTGCGATCTGCCATCGCTCCCTTGTCGCGTACGCGCATCCAGAGCGCGAACTCGCGCGATTCATCATCGAAGTCATCCGTCGGCGCCTCGCGCGAGGGAAGCATTGATCGACCAAACACCAGCATGTATACCAGCCCGACAAGAACGATCGGGACACCAATCCATGCAAGCGTGAACATGCTGAACTGCTCAAGCCCGGATGATGCGGCAGCCGAGGCGCCGACCATGTCGGCTGTTTCGATAATCAGCTCATTCACCACGAGATTGGTGCTCGTGCCGATGAGTGTGCACACACCGCCGAGCATGGCCGCGAAACTCAACGGCATGAACAGCCGCGAAGCGTTCAGGTTGCTCCGCGTCGCCCAGCCATCCAGCACCGGCAGGAACATTGCCACGATCGGCGTGTTATTGACGAATGCGCTCAATCCTGCAACAGGTACAAGCAAGCGCCCTTGTGCCGATGCGAGCGAGGTCGGCCGGCCAAGCAGTCGCCGTGTCACGGTCGTCATACCGCCGGTTTCCTTGAGGCCTTGGGCAACGATGTACAGCAGCGCAACCGTAATCACCGCAGGATTCGCAAAGCCCTTGACGGCCTCGGCTGGCTTCAGAATGCCGGGCACAAGCAGTGCAGTCAGCGCACAGAGGAATGCGATATCCGATCCCATGCGCCGCGACATCAGCGCAGCAACGAGCACGATCAGCACGCCCAATGTGTAGTAACTCTCGATCGTCATGGCTCAGCGATTGCGCGCGTCAGAACGGAGCGCCGTCGCCGACTTTATCGGCCAGATGCGGCCGGTGGTGGATGATGATTCAGGCAATCCCAAGTGCGGAGATCGCCTCGATGACGCGGGCATGGACAGTCGGCTCTCCGCAGATAACGCCCCGGTTCGTTTCCAGCCGCGGGCCATGCGAGAAGTCAAGAGTCGACCCGGCCACATCTGTCACAACCGCACCAGCCTCTGCGGCAATGATCATCCCCGCGGCATGGTCCCATATCTTCTCCCGGTAATCGGCGCGCGTCGGCAGCCGCAGGTAAGCATCTGCCTGGCCCCGCGCAACGACTGCGTACTTGCATTGGCTGTCGAGCCGGGCTGGCGGGCCTGCCTTGCCGATTCGGTCGACGATTCGGGCCGTGTCGTCCTGCTTGGAATGACCCGCTTCGACCGATTCGCACACGCGCACGCCTCGATCCTCGTCGTAGGCATCGACAAGGACGGCGGCCTGTTCGCCCAGTGCGCCGGTCGACAGTTCAATCGACTGCTGCCAGGCCCCCTCCCCGCGATTCGCCCCAAAGATGAGCCCATTGGTCGCCGGTTGGTCCAGCGGGTCGCACGGCGAGGCTGGCAGGTTCGGGCAGCCCATCACACCGAGTTGC
>CAZVXI010000119.1:0-9989 GCA_964631295.1 uncultured Isosphaeraceae bacterium | reverse complement strand
CAGGTGCCGGTTCGTTCGATGTCGACACGGCGAAACTTATCGTCGAACAAATCGGTGGCGATAAGAAGCACTTGAATCCGGCATACGACGGATACAACCAGTTCAAACTCAATCTCGCAAACGTGAAGGAAGTGAAACTCGCCCACCCGCAGGCAGGGCGTATTCATGAGATTCCCTGCTATCAGCGAGGCAACCGGTATCTGCCGCTCGATGGTTACTTCGGCGGCGTGGTGCGCGCGCTCAAGCACTCATCAGATCTTGCTGAGATTCTCGAGTACTTCCAACAGGAATCGCAACGCATCGCTGGCGACGAAGTGTCGCAGGTGGGCACATTCTTCCAGACACTCGATGTGATGATTCAGGAGGGCTGGATCGAGCGGAAGAAACGCAAGGATCGGCCGTTCCTCGACGCAGCCAGCGGGAACAATCGAATCGTGCGGCTTGCATCCCAGACAATCGCCGACCTGAAAACGGCCGGAAAATCCGACCTGCAGAAGTCGAACATCGATGACTGAACTCGCGCAGCGGGCTTGTCAGTTGGACCTCGGTGATTCGTAACACAGGAAACAGAACCGGATCGCGGGCGGGAGATTGGCGAACACATCGGCGCCAATGATCCGGCGAATCTCGGCCATCGTATCGATCACGAGATCGAGCATCTGCTCCAGCGTGGCCATGCCCGGATGGCCGGCGCCGGCTTCGAAGATGTTGACACGCTGCGTTGTACGATCACGACTCCCGAGTTCGGTGCGTCGCTCGGTCCACTTCTCCAGTTGGTCGGGCGAATCCCAGAACGCCTGATGATCGATAAAGGCATCAAGCAGGGCCGCGAACTGCCGTTCAAAGCTGTCGCGAAGCTCGGTGAGCTGCGCACGTTGCACGTTGTTCAGCGTGCCGTCGGTTGCCAGCAGATGATCAATAACCTGGAACACGGCCACGGGGTTCCCCAGCAGCGGGTATTGTGCTGCATTGACGGCATACTCGAATCGCCACGCTTCGTCGGCCGTGAGCAGGCCGGCGATGCGGGCTGCGTACTGGTTGTTCAGGTCATCAATGATCCTGTTCAGCCGATCACCACGTTCCACGAGGGCAGTGAATCGTGCAGACCACTCGTCATCGCGTGGCTGCTCGGCCTGTATCGCATTCAACTCGCGGCCGACAAGGAGATTCGCGTGTGACCATGCACGAATCGCATCATCCATCTGCGCGGCATATTCATCCAGAATCGGTGCGATCAACTCCCATGAATCGACCGCGACGTTTCGAGCAAGTGGCAGCAGATCGTACCGCCAGCGCGATTCCTCATACCTGCCACGGCTCGAGAGCAGGACATCACGCCGGGCTCGGTACACCTGCGAGACAAACTCCGATCGCGCCGGGTCCGGGATGACGGTTCGCAGCGTGACAATCAAATCCTGCTCGCGTGTGTACCGCCGAGCGTACCAATCCAGGAAGGGCCCGACGGAATTGGCGTCGATCCTGCCGCTGAGCGCGGAGAACCGTTGCCATGCTGCCTGACGCCACTTCTGAAGATCGTCCGCGTACCCGTCGGTCAGCGCATCGATCGTCTCGCGGGTCGTGTCGTCGAACGGCAGGGCGTCGGCAATCTCGCGAAACGCATCCGGCTGGATCACATTGCGTGTTCTGTCGGGCCACCACCGGCCTGCGACGAGGTAGTCATCGAAGAACTCGCGACGATCCTCTTCAGTCCGCTCTGTCACAGGACCGGACCGGACACCGGCCGGCGCGGCGACGCCGACCTCGGCCTCGACGCGCTCACGCCACGCGGAGAGTCGCTCGTCCCATCGCTTGACGAAATCCGCGAGCGGCGGCGGGTCCATGTCGGGCACCCGGCCGCGATTCCATTGTCGGCCCGCGAATATGCGCATCACACCGAGAAGACGATCCTTGTCGAACGACTTCGCGACCAGCGCTTCGATGGCAGCACAACTGCGATCACGTTCCGCCCGGAAGTCGGTCACGATCGAATCGAGTGCCTGCTGCTGCTCCGCACTGAGATCATGGTGCTGCTGTCGAATGATGGCTGCAATCTGCGTAACGTCGCGGCCCTCACCGAGCAGCATCGGGTAGGCGTCACGCATTATGCGATCACGAAAGCGATGTCGATCCGACTCGATCGAGATTGCTTCGGCGAACTCTTCCAGCCGTCCCAGGACCGTTCTCCGCAACTGCAACGCAAATGGAACGGGTGCGACACGCAGGCGCGCGATTGCGTCGATCTCTGCGCGGCTGTCTTCGATCGGCTTGGTCTCCGCTGCTCGCAGCAGGGCTGTTCGCGCACGCTCCATTTCCGGCGAACGCGCTGCCACACGGGCCGCCTCGCCGAGCATCTCATGAAGCGGTTCGACTTCACGGGAATGTTCAATCATGAGTTTCCACAGACGGGTGCCACGTCGAACCGGGATGTCAAGATCAAGCAGCGTGGCGAACGGATCGCAGCCGATCAACTCGATGAGCCGCACGTCGTACAAATAGGCGCGCAGGTAGAACACTTCAAAGCGTGAGCGTGCCCGTCGTTGTGCGAGCAGCGTCACCATGTCGTCAGCCCAGGGCGCTGCGGTCAGAAGCTTCCGAAAGTAGCCATCATGCGCGAGCGCATATGCGTCGGCGGCGGCAGCTTCAGATCGGGGAAACAGCACTTGGTACCGGAGGGTGAGTGATTCATCCCAGCCGCGCCAAGTCGTGGGTTGTATGCCGCGTTGCCAGTCGAGGATCGCACGCTGCATGTCCACGATGGCATTCCATTCGATCTGATATCGAGCGAATGCAGAGCGCGCACGCTGCTTCTGCTCCCCGGATGTCAAGTCAAGAAGCCAGCAGTGTTCATCGTGGTGCCCGTGCGAAATTGGATCGTGCAGGTACTGTGCGTCCGTCGTGGTGATGGGCGCAAGCACACCAAGAAGCGCCATCAACCATCCCGATGACAAACGCGTGGGCATGACAGATGATAGGTTGTTCGCAGCGCGACCGGCGGTCGGCGATCACTCGTCGGATGTTGTGGTTTCATCCTGTTCTTCGCCCTGTGATGGCGGCGGGCTGTCGGGGCGGCCGGGGCCAGGTTTGCCGTCTCGCCAGTTGGGCTCGCGATGTTCATCATTATCGTCGTTGCGGTGATGATCGCGGGGTCGCCAGTTGCGCCGCATCTCGCGCTTCGCCTGTTCGAGCGCTGCCTGTTCCTGTTCGTCGAGTTGGCCGTCGTTGTTGACATCGAACTTCTCGCGGAAGCGCTGTATTTCGCGTTCGCGGCGTTCACGTCGCCATTCGCGCACAGCCTTCTGCTCCGATTCGTCGAGTTCGCCGTCGCGATTGACATCGAACTGCTCGTAGAGCCAGTCGCGTTCCTGCTGCCACTCGTGCTCGCGCTGCTGCTGCCATTCCTGTGCTGCTGCGGTTTCCTGCTCGTTGAGCGTGCCGTCCTCATTCTTGTCAAACATACGAAGCAGTCGCTCGGGTCCGCCTCGATGGCGCCGGCCGTCCGGTCCGCCGCGCATGTGGCGCAGCAGCTTCTCGCGCTGATCTGGCGAGAGGACTTCCACGAATCGGCTGAAGCGGCCCGCTTCGAGTTGCCGGGATCGCCGGTGCAACTCGCCCTGTTGCTCAGCGAGGCGCTGCATGGCGTCGACATCGGGCTCGGGTTTCTCAAGTTCGCGCATCACCTGCCGCTGCAACAGTTCGATGCTCGCGCGAAACTCCTGCGCATCTTCCGAGCGCTCGTGATGAAGTTGCGCGAACACATCCTGCTGTTCCGGCGTGAGGTCGAGTTCGCGCGTGACCATGCGCGTCATGCGATCTTCTGATGATTCGCCGCGCGCCTCATTCTCATTGTTGCCAGCCGTGGCGACTGCTTCGTCGCCTGCCTGCTCGGATCGAGCCTGCATGTACCCCGCCACAAAGAACACGTTGAACAGCACAGAAACAGCAAGCATCAGCCAGAGGATACCGCTCTTCATCGCGTCACCTCCTCGGCTGAGAACGATGCGAGTTCAAACGCGAGCAGTTCCGAATCCGCGTTGGTTGCACCCATCAGGCCAAACGTCATCTCGGATGTAAGCGTGTTCGAGTCGATCGCCATGGCATGATTCGGCGCTGCCAGCATCTGACCGGCGTGCCAGCCGAGCACGCAGATGCCGATCGCTGCCGCCGCCGCCAGCCCACGCCGAATCGCCGGGAAGACAAAGAGCACGCCACGTTCGGAATCATCAGCATCGGAAGATTGTGCCGGGTCGAGCAAGCGGGCGCGACGGGTGATCCGCGCGAGTGTGTGAGTGTTGATGGTGGTTGAATCTGCGGCGTCGCAGATCGCCTCGCGAATCGCAAGCGCATCGCCCGGCGTCAGGCCTGCACCGCCGACTGCCAGGGCCGCTTCCACGCAAGCAGACAACTCGTCTGTCGCCCGGCCATCCAGCCATGCTGCCACATCCAGATCATCGATCTGTTCGGGCATCGGGTCGGCAGCAGATGCCTTGAACTGCTCCCAGAGCCGCTTTTCTGCGTCGAAATGGCTGTTTTCGAGCGTCATGGTCGCTTCCTGCCTGTTCTACGCATCCATCTCATGAGACATCCCCTCGTTTGTTCAGAGAAGATTCGGAATCTCCCGCCTCCTGCGTCGCCCGGGTCGGCTGTTGGGTGGTGCCGGCTTGCTGGTGTTGCATCGCCTCCCGCAGCCGCAACATCGCCTTGTGCTTCGTGCTGCGGACAGTCTGGTCGTCCACATCCAGCACGCGAGCCGCCTGAGAGACGCTGAGCCCCTCGTCAAACAGCATGCTCAGGATCAACCGCTGCCGTTCCGTGAGCACCTCCAGTGGGATGGTAAGCTCATGTCGAATCGACGGATCAGTCGGCGGCTCCGGTTCGCTGGCAATGGCATCCAGCGAGGCCGTCTCCAGTCGTCGTCGCCGCAGCTCGTCGATGGCAATGCTGCGAGCGATAATCGTCAGCCAGGTCGTCAGCGATGCTCCACGATCCGGCTCAAAGCTCCGCAGGGCCTTCATGTCATTGCGCACCAGCCTCACATAGACATCCTGCACGAGATCATCGAGGAGCTCCGCATCATTCCCGCCGATCGTCTTGCGCACCGCCGCATAAATCACCCTCGCATAGCGCTCGACGAACGTGGACCATGCGCCGGGCTCACCGTCGAGGCATGGTTGCAGGTCGAAGTCGCTCACGTGTCGGCTCATGTTTCCGGAAGGTTGTTCGGACGGATGAACGAATCATCTCGCCGGGGGCTTGCAATCGAAGGCCTGCGATCGGCAGATGATGCGCGTGTGTCGCCGTTATCGGCAATCCCGACGCGCAGGCATCGCATCTGTCGCCGGTCAGATCAAACGCAATCCGGCTGAATGCCTCTCGCATCTGGTGAGTCGTACCGGTTGCTCCGGTTCGGGTGACCAGTGATCTACCGCGAGATGGACAATCGCACTGTGCCCGGGCCGGGCAAATGTCGACTCTACCAGCAACCACTTGCAACGATCCAAGGGAGAACGTCCATGTCGCCAGCGTCGATCACCGCCTTTTCAACGATTGTCTTCGGCCTGACCTTTGCCCCGATGATGACCCCGACCCCCGAGTCTGCGCCGGAGTCCACGCCGTCGAACGGGCATCCGCAGCAGACACTCACGTTCGATAACGAAACAGCCCAGCGTGGCTCGCGCCGTGAACGTGAGATGTACCAGCACACAGCAGAAGGTCCGTCGGTCGCAGATTTACAGGAAGAAGATTCGCCTTACAGCCGCCGTGTTGAACGCGAGACGATCGACATCAGCCTGCATCCGCATGCAGACCGCCGCGCCGCCAAGCGCGAATCGAACTCGCGCCAGCATACGTCGCCGAGCCAGACACGTCAGCATCGCTCATCTGCAAACATGACCCGGCAACAAACCAAATCGCATCAGCACTCGACGGGCCAGCCCATCTACACGCTCAGCCAACCGCTGCAGCAGCAGCAGACATCGCAGCAGACGCGCAACGCTGCGCGCACGCATACGCCGCGTCAGTCGAAGCCAACGCAGTCGCAGCCGTCACAGCACCGCAGCAACTCAAGCAGCGTGTCGGCGACGTACAACGCATCGAACAGCGCCAGTAACTCGGCCAGTGAAACGGGCTCATCAGTTCCCGGCCGCCGCCCAATTGACCAGAAGGCAGAGAAGATCCCCGCGCCGGGTTCGAACCTGGCAAACGCCAAGGCCGACAACCAGGCAAAGACAGAGCGAGACACGACCAAGAAGGCCGCACCGAGTGCTTCCGCGGGAAAAAGTTCGAATCAGCAATGATCTGACGATCAGAAGCGCAGCGTCCAGCCGAGTTTGGTTGTCAGTTCGGTGGAAACTGAGTCGAAGCGATCCGTCGTGACGGCGAATCCCTGATTCAACACGACAAACAACTCGCTCCCGGGTCGAATGATCCACCGCAGCCGGCTGTTCAGGCCGGCTGTTTCGCTGACATTGTCGTACTGAATGAAGTTCGTCCACGCGATATCCGGCGTGAAGAACACATTAGCGCGCGAACGCAATATGCGCGTGATGAACGACCCCTCCGGCAGATCGACGCTTGTGAACTCGAACTCGACCGAGAAGAACAGACTCTCCGACGCCCGCCACTGCACGTTCGCGCTCGCATCCCATCGATCGCCTGTCCAGAACTCTCCAACGCGCCCGGAAACTCCAAACGATACGGGCCGCGCCGATGATGTCCTGAAGCTCGCGCGGTGGGAGATAAAATCGTACTCGCCTGTCGGGATGATCACACCATCGCTGATCTCGAACGGGGAGAAGATCTGTTCACGTTCAATGTTCGTGCTGAACTCGATGACATCGTTGCTGTCGAACTCGAGAGTGATCGGTTCCAGCGTGATCGAACCGGATTCGATCTGATCATCGGTGTTCGTCACCAGCGAGCCGCGCACGCCGGAATCGATCCTGCGGAACGTCTCGCGCGGGCGCCAGCGATAGCGCCAGCCGCCGAAATACTCGCGAATGCCGCGCCTGGGCACAAACCCGAGCGATGCGTTGAAGTCATCGTCAATCTGCGTGAAGCCGACATCCCAGCGCACGCGGTCATTGGGATAGGCAAGTCTTCCCCCGAACGCCATTTGCCTGCCATTCTCGCCTTCGGTCTCTGATCGCAGGAGGAACGCGCTGCCGCGCACGACCTGATCGCCGTTGAAGTTGCTGTTGCGATACACGAAGTCGACGCCGCCGACAATGTTCTCATCACTGCCGTTCGGGTTGCCTGCTGTAAAGATCGCGCCGACCTGCGATTCTTCGAGCACGTTGACGGACGCCCGGCCGACGGTCAGGTTCTTCTGTCCGAGCGTCGGGTCGTCTTTCATCAGCACATTGAGCAGGCCGAGGTTGATATCGTTGATGCGCCCGGTGAGTTTCGCGCCCACGAGAATATCCTGCTGCTGCCCGCCCGGCCCGATGCCGATGCGTCTCGAGAAAAACGGCAGCGGGTTGCGGCCGATCTCCGCGAACCGAAAGATGCTTTCATCGCGCAGGAAGAAGTCGCGCTTCTCCGGGAAGAACAGCGGAAAGCGCGTCAGGTTCACACGCCGGGCATCCACCTCTGTCTCCGCGAAATCTGTATTGAAGCTCAGTGAAGCAGTCAGCGATGGCGTGATGTTGTAGAACAGGTCAAGCCCTGCATCGAGATCGATACTCTGTTCACCGTCGATATCCTGTGCGCTCGCAACCGCGAACGGCACAAGATCCAGTCCGATGCCCTGATCCATGTTGTCCAGGCCGCTGATCTGCCCTGCAGATGACATCGAGATGATCGGCGTGTTCCGCCGCGGTGACGACCAGCGCACCGTCTCATTGAGGTGGCGAATACGACGCTCGACATTGAAACCCCACGTGTTGCTTCCCGGATCGAAGTTCACGGTCTTGAACGGAATGGCGAGCTCACACGACCAGCCCGCATCATCAATCGAGCTGCGGCCGCGCCAGATGCCGTCCCAGTCCTCGCGCAGCCGGTCGCTGCGATCGACGAGCGCATCGGTGCGCGCCCCGCGCGGGTTCATCTGGAAAGAAAAACCGTTGCGCCGATCGAGAAACGTGTCGAGTACGACGGTGATGCGGTCGTCGGCACTCTGCGAGCCGTCGCGCTGCATCGTCGTACCAATGATCGTGTCGCCGGGCTGGTCGCAGCGCACCGCGATGTACAGGTTGTCATCGTCATAGATCAGGTGCACAGCCGTGCGATGTGTCGGCTTATCGCCCTCATCCGGGTCAACCTGTGTGAAGTTGTCGAAGATCACAGCGTCGGCCCATGCCGCATCATCGAGCACACCGTCGATCTCGGGCGGCTCGCTGGCGCGCGTGATGATCACCCTGTATGCGGACGCATCATCAGCGGATTCCGGCTGATCCTCGTCGTGCCCGAGCGCAGGCCAGTTTGCGCAGAGCGTGATGATCATGATGGTGAGGATGGACCGGCGGACGTGCACGCAGATGTGACTCCGAGTGGCAGATGAAGACTCATTCGACTGGCGATGATGCGCGGGGCGCGTGCCAGATGGTGTGCTGCGCTGTGGTTTCGCTCATCGAGCGTAGGGGCCTCAGCCAGGGCCGTCACCTTCGACTTGGCTGTGAGCGGATCAAGGACCTATCGTGTCTGCTCGATGGATCATTCCCATGCGTGAAACGGATGCGTGAACAGTACGACATCATCGTTATCGGTGGCGGACACGCCGGCACTGAGGCCGCGTGGGCGGCTGCGTCTATCCTGCGCGACAAGGGCAATGCCTCGGGCGAGGTCGGCCGCGTCGCGCTCATCACGATGGACCCCGCACGCATCGGGCAGATGAGTTGCAACCCCGCGATCGGCGGGCTCGGCAAGGGGCAGATGGTTCGCGAGATCGATGCGCTTGGCGGCATCATGGGCCGTGCCATCGACGCTTCAGGCATCATGTTCAAGATGCTCAACACTTCCAAGGGCGCCGCCGTTCGTGGCCCACGCGCTCAGGCAGACAAGTACGCATATGCCGCCGAAGTCCAACGGCTGATCGCAACCGCGGGCAACATCGACGTCATCGCCGCCACCGTGGATGACATTGTCGTTGAAACTGGAGAAGTGGTGGGCGTGCTCGTGCCGGATCATGCACGTGTCTGCGAGCCCGATAAGCGCGCCATCGATGCAAACATGCGTGGTGATTCCATCGCGCGGCCGATTTACTCCTCTCTCCCCGGGGGAGATGGGCAGCAGGTAAGGGCGAGTCAACATCCTCCTCCCTCGAAGCCGAACGACGACATCGCCCGGACGAACTCGCAGGAATACCTCCGGTCGCGCGCCGTCATCCTTACCACCGGAACATTCATGCGCGGGCTCATGCACACGGGGGAGCAGCGCGCACAAGGTGGCCGCGTTGAAGAAGGCGCTGCCGTCGGCATCTCCGCGACGCTCAGGAAGCTCGGCTTCGAACTCGGTCGGCTTAAGACAGGCACGCCGCCCCGCCTGACGCGCGAGTCCATCGACTGGGATGCGCTTGATGCGCAGCGCGGCGATGCATCTCCTGTATCGTTCAGCGATCTCTCGCCTGACGTGTTGCCCGCATCGCGATTTCCGCACCTGCAGCAGATCAGTTGCCGCATCACGCACACGACCGGCGAAGCGCACGATCTCATCCGCGCCAATCTCGATCGCGCGCCAATGTTCACCGGCCAGATCGACGCGGAAACCGGGCCGCGTTATTGCCCGTCGATCGAAGACAAAGTCGTGCGCTTCGCTGATCGCGAATCACATCATGTCTTCCTCGAACCTGAGTCATTGTTTACAAACGAAATCTACGCGAACGGCATCAGCACCTCACTGCCGATCGATGTGCAGGAACGGCTTGTACACACGATGCCCGGCTGCGAGCGCGCGCACATCCAGCGGTGGGGCTATGCGGTCGAGTACGATATGGTCTGGCCGCACCAGATTGATGCGACCACGATGACGAAGTCGATTCGAGGCCTGTTCCTTGC